>PMMO01000139.1:8443-58076 GCA_003162215.1 Ignavibacteriota bacterium | reverse complement strand
CGTCATTGAGCATTTCCCAAGGGAAGCAATGGCACATGATGTTCGTACACCAGTCATGAAGAAGGATAGTATGTCCACAATCATCAAAACGATGCATCCCGACGTCATCAAGAAAACCGCACGGCGCTGCCGTGAACGGCAGATTGTCATTCCGACATTCCGCCAGATGCGCGATCCACAGACGATTCCCTTGACGATCACGCGGCGACTTGCGGGCGTCGGGCTCTGGGATGTGAACCCGGTGAACCTCTTCCGNNCTGTTTGGCGGTGTCAACTGGCGGGAGGTGCCCAAAGAGATCACCGGCGTACGCGCACGGATTATCGGCCTGACCGGCAAGTTCTTCCCCACCGGTGCACACAAAGTGGGTGCGGCATTCGGCTGTCTGGTCCCGCGACTGGTCAGCGGGGAATTCGATCCGGAACGCGACCGTGCAGTGTGGCCTTCCACAGGAAACTACTGCCGCGGCGGCGCATTTGACTGTGCGTTGCTTGGCTGTACGGCTGTAGCAATCCTCCCGGAGGAAATGTCACGGGNNAACGTCATCTTCAACCAGTTCGACGAATTCGGCAATCCGATATTCCACTATAATGTCACCGGGCCCGCTGTCGAAGAAGTCCATCAAACGGTTTGCGCAGACGCACGCCCGGCAGCGTTCGTCTCCGCCACCGGTTCAGCAGGCACGATTGCGACCGGCGACTATCTTAAGAAGATCTATCCCGGTGTGAAAGTCGTGGCGACCGAAGCGCTCCAGTGCCCGACGCTTCTGATGAACGGTTTTGGCGGGCACCGTATTGAAGGAATTGGTGACAAGCATGTGCCCTGGGTCCACAACGTGCAATCCACCGATTGCGTGGCCGCGATCGACGACGAAGACTGTATGCGTATTCTGCGCCTCTTCAATGAGGAAGACGGCAAAGCCGTCCTGAGCGCATCGGGAGTTGCCGCAGCGACAATCAACGAACTGCCGTTGCTCGGAATCTCCTCAATCTGCAATCTCCTTGCCGCGATCAAGACAGCGCGCTACTATGAACTGACAGAGAACGACGTACTTTTTACAGTATTCACAGATTCAGCGGACATGTACAACTCGCGTCTCAATGAACTGAACGCGGAGCGTGGGAAATACACAATCCTCCAGGGCTACCGCGACCTTGAGGGGCCGCTGCATCACCAACGGCCCGATGCCTTCAAGGAGTTGACCCACACGGACCGGAAAGCAATTCATAACCTGAAATACTACACCTGGGTTGAACAGCAGGGCAAAACATCGGAGGAACTCAACGCTCAATGGGATCCGACGTATTGGGCGGTGCGTTTTGAAGAAGAGGTGGAGGAGTTTGACAGGTTGATTGCAGCGTTTAATGCCGAAGTTGGCCTCCCGGCATGACGACCGGTGGCTTCGGTGCACTCGTTCTTGCAGCGGGGAAAGGAACACGGGTTGGCACCGCGAAACTGCGACTTATGATCGGGGGAGAAACGTTTGTCCGCCGCAGTGTGCGCATGCTCCGGGCAGCAGGCGTCGATGACATTGTGTGTATAGTTTCTCAGGAGGATGCCGCATGGGCGGTAGACGAGCTTTCTGATGTTGAAGTTCTTGCCAATAGCGCCGTCGCTGGAGACATGCTCTCTTCTGTCCGACTGGGCATCGGCGCGCTTGCGTCGTGCCGCGGTGTGCTGATTCTGCCGGTTGACCACCCTTGTGTTGCAGAACGAACGGTCCTCAGACTGCTGGAAGCCGGACGCCGGGAAGAAGAGTCGGTGATCACACCGGTCCATAACGATCAGGCGGGCCATCCGATTTTGATACCGTACGGCATATTCCGGACTGTCCTCGCGTCGGAGGAGGGGGATACCCTGCGTGATATCATTGCCGCATCAGGGCTCTCAGTTCTGCGTGTACCGGTGGACGATCCGGGAGTCTTGAGGAATATCAACACACGAGACGATCTTTCTTCATTATCAACAACGGAGTACTGAGCAGTGATTCGTGATTTCTATAGAACACTTGCCGATGCGGCGCAGGGCCATCAGCCGTCGTGGCTTGCCACAGTTGTTACAACCACAGGATCCACCCCGGCACGGCTGGGAATGAAAATGATTGTCTATGCCGATGGCACGATACGGGGAACGATAGGCGGAGGAGAGTTGGAGAAGCTCGTGATCGAAAAGGTGAAGGCTGATCGCCCGGCGTGTGAAGCCAAATGGGGATTTGATCTGGGGAGCCACACCGGTGCGGAATTCCATACACATATGGCGTGTGGAGGTGTGGAGGAAATCCTCGTTGAGCCGCTCCACGGCGGAGCACCGCTTGTCATTTTCGGGGGAGGACACTGCGGCGTTGCGCTCTCGTGGCTCGGTGCATGGGTGGACTTTGACGTCACGGTGTACGACAACCGTGAGGAATGGGCATCCCTCGAGAAGCATCCCCGTGCGGGGCGGGTGGTCTGCGCACCGTATGACGCAATCGTATCGCATATGCCATTGCCGGGGGGTGCCTATGCCGTCATCATGACGCATGGTCACCAGCACGATAGCCTGGTTCTGCGCCAGTTGCTGGACCAACCATTGAGATACATCGGACTCATAGGAAGTGCAAAGAAGGTGCACGGAGTGTTTGAGGGTTTACGGCGTGAAGGAGTCAAGGAGGAACGGTTGGCTGCTGTGCATGCGCCGGTGGGTTTTCCGATCGGATCGCATACTCCCGAAGAAATTGCCGTCAGCATCGTCGCGCAGATGATCGGGGTGAGGAACGAACAGGGATGAGGGTGCTTTCCGCGATGAGATTTGCTATCTTCAGACCGGGAAATGCCGTGGGGTGATCAGAGGTACTTGAGAGGTGACCGATGAAGAACATCGTGGATTTGAGTGGAACCTGGAAGTTCCGGGCAATCGACGCATATCGAAAACTGCCGCCTGCCCGTCGTCGCGCCCTCCGATGGATGCGCGCCTCCATTCCCGGAACCGTTCATACAGATCTCCTTGCCTCCAAGCTCATCCCGGATCCCCACAAAGGCATGGCGGAACACGAGGCGCAATGGGTTGAAAACCAGCAATGGATATACCGTAAGACGTTCAATATCCCGGGTCAGCTCCTTAAAGAGCGATGTGTCGAGCTGGTCGCCGGGGGGCTCGATACGTATGCCGAGATTCGGTGTAACGGCAAACGCATAGGCACGACGGAGAATATGTTTGTTGAACATCGTTTGCCTATCAAACGATATCTCAAAGCGGGAAAGAATACCCTCGAAATTCTGTTCGATTCACCTGTGGAGCGGTCACAGAAGCTTGAACAGCGGCACGGAGTGCTACGTGTAGCCCTTAAGCCGCATCGGGTGTATGTGCGCAAGGCACAATACTCGTTTGGCTGGGATTGGGGACCGAAGCTGACCTCATCGGGCATTTGGCGCGGTATCCGTCTTGAGGCGTGGAGTACCGCCCGCCTTGACGCTCCCGTCATCCGGACCCAGAGCATCTCAGCCCTCGATGCCATGCTGGAGATTGCTGCATCCGTCGTGCGCGCCGACCGGTCACCTCTCACACTCCATCTATTTGTTGGCGGCCAGAGCTGGCAAGTCGAACGGGAAGTGACAGTCCGTGGCGCGTCCGTTCGCCTGCACGTGCTCGTTCCCTCACCGCATCTCTGGTGGCCAAACGGTCAGGGGGAACAACCTCTGTACAGCGGAGTATTTACGTTGATTGATGCGGACGGTGAAGTGGTTGACGAGCAACAAGTGCAGTTCGGCATCCGCACGGTGCGTCTTCTCCAGGCACATGATCCCGACGGTGAATCGTTCATCATCGAAGTCAATGGCAGGAAAATTTTCTGCAAGGGCGCGGATTGGATTCCCTGTGATTCGTTTCTGCCCCGCGTGACGCCTGAGACCTACGCGCGACTCCTGGAAATGGCCCGAAGTGCTCACATGAATATGATCCGGGTGTGGGGAGGCGGGGTGTACGAAGACGACGAATTCTACCGCCAGTGCGATCGGCTCGGGCTGATGGTCTGGCAGGATTTCATGTTTGCATGCGGCGAATACCCGCAGGAGAAGTGGTTCCTCGGGCTTGTCCGCGAAGAAGCGACAAAGGTCGTGCGCCGTTTGCGCAACCATCCGAGCATCGCGCTCTGGTGCGGCAATAATGAATGCGAGTGGTCGTTCTGCACAGAGAACCCCGCGAAAACGCCCGATGACATGTGTGGTGCACCCATCTTCCGAACGGTGCTGGCGGATGTTGTGCGAAGGGAAGACGGGACCCGTCCATACTGGCGCAGTTCTCCATTCGGCAAAGGTTTTCCGAATGACGAATGGAGCGGCAATCATCACCAGTGGCAGGTCTGGAGCGAGTGGAAAGACTACCCGGAATACGAACGTGACATGGCACGTTTCGTCAGTGAATTCGGGTTCCAGGCCCCGGCCGCCCTCCGCACATGGCAGGAAGCACTGAGCCCCGCGGAGTGTTCCCTGTCGCATCCGGCAGTCGAGCATCACAACAAGCAGATTGAGGGACAGGAGCGCTTGATGCGCTTCGTCACAGCACACTATCCGTTGCCCACGACATTTGCGGAATGGATTCGAAGCTGCCAGCTTGTGCAGGCAGAAGCGCTCAGGTGCGCTGTCGAGCACTGGCGCAGACGGAAATTTCATACTGCGGGAGCGCTGTTCTGGCAACTCAACGACTGCTGGCCTGTTACGAGTTGGTCCGTCATCGACAGCGGGCTGCGGCCCAAGGCGGCATACTTTTTTGCACGCCGTTTTTTCGCCCCCGAACTCCTTTCGTTCAAGAAGAATGGCAAAGGCGTGGAAGTGTGGCTCACCAACGACACGCCGGTACCAATTCGGGGGACCTTGACTGTGCAATTCCGGAATGTCGTGGGAACGGTGCATCCTCTGATCAAGGAACACATCCAGATTCCTGCGAATGCATCTCGCCTGGTCTCTGTTCTCGCAGTGTCCTGCCTCACGCTGTTGCAGAAACAGACGCACTATCTTTATGGACGGCTGGACATCGGGGGGGCATTTGTTGCGGAAAACCGGCTGTTCTTTGCAGAACCGAAACACCTGGAGCTGCAAGAACCCGGTCTGAGAGTCCGTGTGTCGACGGAACCGGACGGCACGTACTGTGCCAGAGTTACGGCGCGCCGGTTTGCGAAGGCGGTAACGCTGGAGGTCAGTGGTGAGGATGCCGACTTCGAGGACAATTATTTCGATTGCGATGCAGGTGATGTGCGCTCAGTACGATTCCGCTCGACCTTGCCGTTGGGCACGGTGCGGAAACGCATTCGCGTGAAGTCATAATCCCTAGTCTCAGCTACTTGTTACAGAAAGGCATTGTGAACAGCATCCATCCCTCCGGCCTGTTCATACTCATCGCCGTCATTGCCGTCAGCTTTGTGCTCAAGAAAGCGTTTTGCAGCTGGCTCTGTCCGGTGGGGACCCTGAGTGAAGCTCTCCGGATGTTCGGGAAGAAAGAGGCACCCAAGTATGGACCGAACGACTGATCTCACGCAGCCAGAAGACATCACCCTATTCTACGATCGCCTCGCCGGCGGCTACGATTCCATGACGGGGTTTGAAGGGCGGTTTGTCAAAGAACGGCCGTTCTTCCGGTTGCTGGTGGATAACCACGGCATCCGGACCGCAGTGGATGCGGGAGCGGGAACGGGGTTCCATTCGTTGCTGCTTGCCCAGCTTGGCGTAAAGGTAACTGCGGTCGATATCAGTCCGCGCATGCTGGATGTCCTGTCGCATCATGCCGCCACCATGGGACTCTGGGTGAAAACCGTCGCCAGCGATCTGACCGACCTGGCAACGCATCTGACCCCTCCTTTCGATGCCGTGTTCACGCTCGGCAACACGCTGGCGCATTGCCTCACGGCAGGGGCACGCGCTTCGGTGCTGAACGGTTTTCAGAAGGTCTTACGCCCGGGAGGAATTCTGTTCGCGCAGATTCTGAACTACCGCAAAATCCTTGTTGCGCGTGAAGAGATACTCAACATAAAAGAGGCGGATGGTTACCGTTTCACACGCCGGTATGACTATGGTGAAACGCTCATCCGTTTCACGATTACGCGCGAGGACCTCAGCGGTCGCACGGCCCCGGATGTTGCGAGGGTGGATCTGTATCCGCTTCTTGAAACCGAATTTGAAACGACATTACGTGCAACGGGATTCGAAGATATTCAGATGTTCGGGAGCACCTCGATGGACCCCTACGATGCCAACCGTTCGAACGACCTTGTTATTCTGGCGCATCGGTCGTAGTGTGATTCGAACCCCGACCCAATTGGTGTTTGACTTTTCGGCATGACCTCCCGTATCTTGTATTTTTCATCTGAAGTCTCGTAGTCCACAACATCATTTCCTCCGGAATCTCATGCCTGCACTCACGCTTCCCGAGCTCTTCGAAGAAAGTGTCGCCCGATATGGCAGGAAACCCCTGTTGTTGGAGAAACGGGGGGACAGATACATCCCGTTGACCTATGCCCAGACGAAAGAGGCAGTGTACGCCTTTGGAGCCGGGCTCATGAGTTGGGGAATACACAAGGGTGATCGAATTGCCCTGATTGCCGAGGGGAGAAACGATTGGGTGATCAGCGAACTGGGCATGTTCTACGCGGGGGCGATCAATGTGCCGCTCTCTGTAAAGCTCCACGAAGGCGCGGATCTGCAGTTCCGCCTCGCCCATGCGGGATGCCGTATGGCCATCGTCTCCGCATCACAGGCCGCGAAGGTGAGGCAGTTACGGCACTCGCTTCCCTCGCTGGAATATGTCGTCATGCTCGATCCGATGGATCAGTACGGACCGGGTGAAATTCCTGCAGCCGATGTGATGTTCGCGGGAAGAGAGTACCTGCGCGACCACAGTGCTGAGCTCCAGGCGCGTGTTGCCTCCGTGCGGGGGAATGATCCCGCGACGATCTCCTACACTTCCGGGACCACAGCCGATCCCAAAGGCGTAGTGCTCACGCACCGGAACTACACCGCAAACGTGGAACAGTCCACAGGTCTGCTGCCGATCCCTGACTGGTATTGTTCGTTGCTGATTCTCCCGTGGGATCACTGTTTCGCCCACACAGCGGGGATCTACACACTGATGCGGAACGGGGCATCTATGGCATCCGTGCAAGTTGGAAAGACGGCGATGGAAACGCTGAAAAACATTCCTGTGAATATTCGTGAAAGCCGTCCGACGTTCCTTCTGAGCGTGCCGGCCCTTGCGAAGAATTTCCGAAAAAGCATAGAGTCGGCAATACAGCAAAAAGGAAAGCTCGCAGAGGCCGTATTCAGGGCCGGAGTACGTGTTGGGTACGTGTACAATGCAGACGGCTGGCGGCGGGGAAAGGGGTTCAGAGCGCTGCTCAAGCCTCTGGTCGTCCTGTTCGATATGATTCTTTTTTCCAGGATCCGCCGGAACTTTGGAGGCCGTCTGGAGTTCTTCATCGGTGGTGGTGCGCTCCTCGACATCGACCTCCAGCGCTTCTTCTATTCAATCGGGATTCCCATGCTGCAGGGGTACGGACTTTCCGAGGCTGCACCGGTGATTTCTGCCAATGTCCTGGCACGCCACAAATTGGGTTCTTCCGGGAGTGTCGTCACGCCCCTCGATATCAAGATATGCTCTGAGACCGGCCACGCGCTTCCCGCCGGCCGGCAGGGGGAGATCGTTATCCGTGGTGAGAATGTGATGGCCGGCTACTGGAAGAATGACAGAGCAACGGAGGAAGTCATTCGCGACGGATGGCTCTACACCGGAGATCTCGGGTATCTTGACGATGATGGATTCCTCTACGTGCTGGGAAGGACGAAGAGCCTGTTGATCGCAGGGGACGGGGAGAAATACAGTCCTGAAGGAATTGAAGAGACCATCTGCAGCCAATCGAAGTGCATTGATCAGATGATGTTGTACAACAATCAGTCGCCATTCACTGTTGCACTTATCGTTCCCAACAAGGATGCGCTCCTTGTGTGGATGAAGGCACACCATCACGATCCATCGAGTGCTGAAGGGCAATGTGCCACCCTGAAGCATTTGCAGCGCGAGATTGAAGAATATCGTTCGGGCGGACGGTTCGTCGGGTTTTTCCCCGAGCGATGGTTGCCGGCAGCGGTTGCTGTGCTCTCAGAAGGCTTCACCGAGCAGAATGGACTCCTAAACAGCACGCTGAAGATGGTGAGAGGGAAAATCGCGAAAAGCTACGATCAGCGGATCCAGAATCTTTATACATCCGAGGGGAAAGAATTGTGTTGCAGGGCCAATCGCGATGTGATAGCCGGATGGGTGAACCGGTTTTAGAGATGAAACGCGCCTACTCGGTTTTTTTTCCTTCCGACTTGCATCCCAAAGCCAATTTCTGTATTGTTTGGGTGTTCCGATTGTGATGGTTTTGGCGGGCTGTGCTCAGGCGTACTCCCCCCGACGCTGAAAATGGTCCGGCCCCGACGAAAGTCCCCGGATCCTGCCGGCCCGTCATAATTGCAGGGGCTGATACGAACAGTGTCAGCCCCTTTTGTATATGTCTTCTCGAATTTTTCTCCCCACCCAATTCTGAATTCTGAGCTCTGAGTTCAGAACGTTGAATTGATCTTGAGGCAGCGATGGTTCTCGCAGGCGTCCGTTTCCTCGATCACCCCTCCGACATTGGCATCGAAGCACGTGGTGTCTCCTGTGCCGAAGCATTCTCCCGCGCCGCCGCCGCTTTCGTTTCACTTATCCTCGATCCATCCTCTGTCGACGCCACCGAACAACGGGCAATCGTCCTGCACGCGACCGACGTTGAACAGCTTCTCGTCCGTTGGCTCTCCGAAATCCTCTACCTTTATGATGGCTGTGGGTACGTCTCAAAAGAATTCCGGATTTCTATATGCACCCCGACACATCTCGAAGCAACTATCGTTGGCGAGCCCATTCAACTTGAAAAGCACACGGTGCGGATGGACATTAAAGCCGTGACCTACCACCAGCTCGCAGTGTGGCAGGATGCGGACGGATGGGGCGTGCGTGTGTACCTGGATATTTGACGCGTTGTTTTTCCAACCGCCAATTCGTAGCTTACGTCTGTTATCCGGAGTTTGCAGGTGTTCATCCGTGTCGACAACTATCGCTACAGGCTTCCCGCTTCGTACAAGAAGGGGATGAAGATCGATGGGATGGTCTATGCCGATGCGGAGCTGTTGAAACAGATCGAAGGTGACCAGACGCGGGAACAGATAGCCAATGTCGCCACACTCCCGGGCCTGGTTGGCAAGTCGCTTGCCATGCCTGACGCGCATCAGGGATATGGCTTCTGCATCGGNNGTGGGAGTCGCGGCGGCAGATCTGAATGACGGTGTGGTTTCGGCGGGCGGCGTGGGCTTTGATATTAATTGCGGTGTGCGGTTGCTTGCAGTAGACGCCGATCCTGAAGATGTTCGCACAAATCTGGAAGCTCTGCTGAACCAGATCTTTCGTGATGTACCGTGTGGCACGGGTCGCAAAGGTTCTGTGGATCTCGGAGGGAAGGAGATTGACGCTGTCCTGACGGACGGCGCCCGCTGGGCGGTGCAGCACAAGTATGGACTTGAAAAGGATCTGGCGCGGATCGAGGAGTTTGGATGTCTTCCGGGTGCCGATCCGAAGAAGGTGAGCGGACGCGCAAAAGAGCGTGGTCACCAGCAGTTGGGGACCCTGGGTTCGGGGAACCACTTTGTTGAGATCCAATCGGTGGAAGACCTGTTCGATGACACTACGGCACATGCCTTTGGCGTGCACAAAGGCCAGATTGTCGTGCTGATCCATAGTGGTTCCCGCGGGTTGGGGCATCAGGTCTGTACGGATTATCTGGATCTCATGGATGGCAGCATGAAGAAGTATGGAATCAGCGTGGTGGACCGTCAGCTTGCGTGCGTCCCCATCGCATCGCGTGAGGGGGAGGACTATCTCCATGCAATGGCTGCGTCCGCAAACTTCGCCTTTGCCAACCGGCAGATGATCACATACTGGGTGCGCGAAGCGTTCCGGAGGGTGGTTGGCACGGGGAACATTCAGGTCGTGTACGACGTCTGCCACAATATCGCCAAGACAGAAGAGCACCTCGTTGACGGCAGGCGGAAGACCGTGCTCGTTCACCGCAAGGGCGCCACACGGGCCTTTCCCAAAGGGCATCCTGTGCTCCCTGGAGATCTCCGTGATGTCGGCCAGCCGGTGTTGATCCCCGGCAGCATGGGCACGGAATCGTACATTCTGGTCGGCACAGACAGGGCGATGGAAGAGACATTCGGTTCGTCGTGCCACGGTGCCGGCAGGGCAATGAGCCGGACAAAGGCCAAAAGCGAAACCTCGGTGGAAGAGCTGCTGGCGGATATGAAACGCAAAGGCATCCTTGTCCGTGGTCAAAGCAAGAGCGGCCTGACCGAAGAAAAGCCGGATGCATACAAGGACGTCAACAAAGTCGTGGAGGTTGTTCACGGGGCGGGCATAGCACGTAAAGTGGCACGCCTTGTCCCGCTCGCTGTTATGAAAGGGTAGTCATGAAGGAAGCAGATCCGCGGATGCATTCCGCCGAACACATCCTCACCGGTGCGCTCGTGAAGATGTTCGGCATGGGGCGTCCATTCACGACCCATCTGGAAAAGAAGAAGTCCAAAGCGGACTACCGCTTCAGCCGTCTTCTCACCGAGGAAGAAGCTCACCGCGTGGAGGCGATGGTCAACGAACAGATCGATCGCGATCTTGCGGTGAGGGAAGAGTTCCTTCCCCGCGAAGAGGCCGAACGGGCCTTTAATCTATCCCGGCTTCCGGAGGACGTTCGAGAGACCGTGCGCATCATCCGGATCGGTGACTTTGACGCCTGCCCTTGCGCGGGAACGCACGTCGCAACGACGAAAGACATTGGCCGGTTCCGATTGATCTCGTGGTCTTTCGAAGAAGATGCACTCCGGATCCGTTTCCGCCTTGAACCCTGACGACCCGAGCATTGAGAAAAGATATGGGACCGCATAGAGACACAGGGCTGGCAATAGACCCTGATAACGAAAAACAGCGAATTGCCCGGAATTCGGTGTTTGCTGCAATCTTTATCACTTCCCTGAAGCTTGTTGTCGGTCTTGAGACAAACAGCCTGGGGCTGCTTTCTGAAGCGGCACATTCCGGGCTTGATTTTCTCGCGGCGCTGATGACCTACTTTGCCGTGCGTCTGTCAGACCGTCCACCCGATCGGGAGCACACGTACGGTCATGGCAAGGTTGAAAATCTTTCGGCGTTTGCCGAAACGCTGTTGCTGATCATTACGTGCGGTTGGATTATCTACGAGGGAACGCAGCGGCTACTCTATCGTGAATCGCATGTGGAATCAAGCATCTGGAGCTTTGTCGTTATTGTCATAGCGATTGGTGTGGATATCAGCAGGTCACGTGCGCTCAAACGTGTCGCAAAGAAGTACAACAGCCAGGCACTCGAAGCTGATGCGCTTCACTTCTCCAGCGACGTGTGGAGCTCCCTTGTTGTCTTCTCCGGTTTGGTGTTTGTGGCCATCGGGTATGTATGGGTGGATGCGGTGGCCGCAATCCTTGTCGCGCTGCTGGTTTTGTTTGTGAGTTATCGTCTCGGCAGACGGACGATCGACGCATTGATGGATAGGGTTCCCGAAGGTCTGTACGAACAAGTGCTTGACACCCTTCGCCAGGTGGAAGGGGTTGAGGAAGTCCGCAGCATCCGTTTGAGACCATCTGGTGCCAAGGTGTTCGTCGATACCACCATCGCGGTGAGGCGAACGACTCCCTTCCAGGAAGCCCATGCCATCATGGACAACATCGAGCGGGCGGTCCATGCGCGTCACAAGGAAATCGACATCGTCGTCCATGCCGAACCCGCCGAAAGCAACGATGAGACGATTGCCGACAAAATCCGGCTTATTGTCGGCAGAAACGGTCTCAATCCACCGCACAATCTTGAAGTCCATTACATTGATGGACAGTACCATATTGCGTTTGACGTCGAATACGGAGAGGGGAAGAGTTTCGTCGAGGCACACGCTCTAACGGATCAGATCGAACAGGAGATCCGGCGGGAGCTTCCTTCGATTGCGCATCTCACGGTCCACATGGAAGAAGATCAACCCGGTCAGAAAACCATTATCGGGCACCGAGACGATGATAAACTCCTGCAGCAGTCGGTCAAGGCGCTTGTCGACGCTGATGAGAATGTTGTGGCGTGCACCAGCGTGCGGCTGCTCCGGGTCGGCGAACGGTTCAATCTCGCAGTGAACTGCACGATCGAGCGCGATCGCACGCTTGAAGAAGTTCATCGGATCGTGTCACGGCTTGAAACCAGGCTGTACGATCAATTCCCCCAACTTCGCCGCGTTGTCATCCACGCAGAGCCCACAGGGTAGTACACCACTGTGGCATGCATGCCACATCCCTTCTGTTCTGATCGCTGCCACAGTGTGGCATGAACTCCCCACTCTCACCTAGTATAGAGTGGAAGGCCGCATTCTGCGGCTTTCTGTGTGTTCATACTCTGGCACACGAATTGCAACCCCCATGTCAATTCCCGGTTTGTCCAATACCATTGTCAGGCGTCGTCATGAGGATCCCATCGGCTGTTCGAGGCTGTGTCTTTGCCGGGTTGTCGCTGTGTGTTGGAACATACGGCTGCAACGATCTCGGCGTGAACAATCCGGATCAGCCAACGAATTTCCATTTGACGGTAGTGACTCCGGAAACGGTGCTCGGAAAACCCGGTCATGAGATCCTGCACATTATTTCTGCCAAGATACTCCTGGAGAACATCTCCTTCAGAGTGTCGGGTCTCGAGGATTCAACCGAAATCACACGTGGTCCCCTCGTGGTAGATCTTGATCTTACGGCAAAAACAAAGGAGCTGCTGATCAGTCAGCTTCCTACGAACAACTACGATCGCATGCGTTTCAGCATCCATGCCCCGGAAGACGGCGAACCTCTGCTGGACTCGGCGTTTGTGGCAGGAAACGACAGTAGCAAACGGTACTCTGTGGTTGTTGTCGGTCTCTACCATGAAACGCCGTTCATCTTCCGATCACAGGAATCGTTCCGCATCGAGATCAACTTCACCTCTCCCGTTACAATCCCCGCCTCGGGGTCAGTGAGCGTCACACTGAAAATCGATCCCTATGCCTGGTTCACGGAAGGTCCGCTCTTTTACGACCCCTTCAATCAAACGGGGAAGATCGACGACCGCATCAAGAATGCGCAGATGGAAGCGTTTCGCGATAATGATCGTAACGGTGAACCGGACAACCAATGACGTTGTTGTATCCTCAACCACCACTCATCAACAGGAGTAAATGTATGAAACATCTGCTTGTCCTTGCCGTGCTGCTTATTGCAGCGAGTGCGCAAGCACAAATTCATCTGACCGCTGCTCTCATCGGCGCGGATGAGGTACCTGCCGTCGTAACAACGGCAAATGGTACCGGTTCGTTCGTCCTCAGCGAAGACTGGTCCGAACTAAAGTATGTGGTGACATACCAAGGACTGAGCGGCACGTTGACTGCCGGCGGGCACTTCCATACCGGGACTCCCGGAAGGACGGGACCGGTGGTGAAGTCGATTGCATTCACCGGGGATCCCGCTTCAAATACAGTGTCGGGCAGCTGGAAAACGACTGATGCGACACAACCTCTGACACAGGCATTGGTGGAGTCGTTATTGACGGGCCGGGTCTACGTGAATTTTCATACTGCGGCAAATCCCAGCGGTGAAATTCGCGGTCAGGTAAACCTCGGTACTGCATTACAGTTTGTAGCGGATCTTGATGGGACCCAACAGGTACCTTCGCTTAGTGTGTCCGGAACGGGCACCGGTGTGTTGGTGCTGTCCACCGATCGATCGCAGATTGACTATTCAGTGGCATACCAGGGATTAACCGGGACGCTGACTGCCGGCGCTCATGTGCACATAGGGGCGGTGGGACAGACCGGTGGGATCGTCAAAGGCATTGCCGTGAGTGGCGATCCCGCTTCGGGGTTGAACATAGGGCAGTGGCGCACTTCTGATGGTACCCAGCCACTCACTTCTGCCGTGGTTGATTCTCTGATCGCGGGCAAGTGCTACTTGAATTATCACACCGCGGCTCACCAGGGCGGAGAAATCCGCGGCCAACTCATACTCGCAGGTGGGACGGGTTTCGTGGCACAACTCGACTCCAGCAAGGAGACACCGCCAACATCATCGGGCGGCAAGGGGGTGTGCTACGTGATTCTCAATTCCACGCGAACAGAAGCCCGGTATGCTGCAACGTATTTCGGACTGACCGGCACGTTGACGGCCGGCGGGCACTTCCATACCGGCACTGCCGGACGCACCGGTCCTATCGTTAAGGGCATCGCGACAAGCGGTGGTGCAGCATCAGCCACACTCTCGGGCTTCTGGCGTTCGTCGGACGCTTCGCAGGCATTGACTATAGCGCTTGCCGAATCGTTGCTGTCCGGACGGGTTTACGTGAACTTCCACACTGCCGCCAACCAGGGAGGCGAGATCCGCGGGCCGTTGGATTTGACGACAGGGGTGGGATTCAGCGTCTCCCTTGATGGCTCAAAGGAAACGCCACCGGTGATCACAACGGCACGATCAAGTGGGTATGCCATTCTTAACGCGCAACGGAGTGACCTCCAATATCGGTTTACGTATCAGGGCTTGAGCGGGATTCTCACGGCCGGCGGCCATTTACATACCGGCCAGAGCGGAAAAACCGGGCCGGTTGTCAAAGCAATCGCTTTTTCCGCAGATCCCGCATCAGCGAGCGTCAACGGTGATTGGTCATCGGCAGATGCCACTCAGCCCATGACACCGGCACTAGTGGACTCTCTGTTGGCTGGTAAGATCTACACGAATTTTCACACCGCCGCAAATCCATCCGGTGAAATCAGGGGCCAGCTAGAGTTCCCGACAGTTGTAGCGACAAGTGTTGGACAGGACCTTGCAGGAATTCCGACGTCTTCGGTACTGCTCCAGAACTATCCAAACCCGTTCAATCCCCGCACCACCATCACGTTCCAGGTAGCGACATCGGGTTCTGTACAGCTCACGGTCTATAATTTGCTCGGCCAGCAAGTGGCTCGATTGGTGAACGAGGTAAAATCGCCAGGAACATACACTGTCGCGTTCGATGGAATTTCACTGGCAAGTGGCTCTTATTTGTACGAACTTCGTGATGGACAGGGACGGATGCAGGTGAAGCGCATGCTGCTCCTGAAATGATTCACGTATGAGCTGAAATGGTTTTTTTTCAAAACCACTATGCTTTTTATCAGGTTAGATTGCCATGAACAAGAAGCGCCTGTTTTCTCTCATTCCTCTCGTCGCGCTTACCCTTGTGATAGGATGCAAAGACATGGGGATAGAACCGGACGCTCCTATTGGGACCTCGCCACCCCCAATAGGAGCGGTCTCATTCTCCACTGACGTGCTTCCAATCCTTGTCAACGGAGGTTGCACTGGGTGTCATGGCGGGACCGGCAACCTGTTTGTTGGCACAGTCGCTGAGCTGCTCACAGGCGGAGACCACGGCCCGGCAATAGTTCCCGGCAAGGCGGATAGCAGTAATCTGGTGAGGAAGTTGCTTACACCACCTCCTTTTGGGGAACGGATGCCGTTTGGCGGCGCCCCGCTGCCCGATGCCACCATCGGCGTGATCAGTAACTGGATCAATCAGGGCGCGGCGAACAACTGACCCGGTGAGGGCAACTTCACAGATATCATCCGGAAACAGAGGCGGACCCATGCGTAATGTTGTGAAGTATTCGGCAATAGGAGTTGTCGTTGTTGCGATAGGCATGCAGTGTGTCCGCCCGGAGCGTACGAATCCTCCAATAGACCCTGCGAAAGACATTGTTGGACAGTCGTCTCTCCCCTCGGACGTTCGTGCCGTCCTTGAGCGCTCCTGTTTTGACTGTCATTCAAACCGTACACGGTGGCCTTGGTACAGTCAGGTAGCACCTGCTTCATGGCTGGTGATTGACGACGTCAATCAAGGGCGGAAGCACTTGAATTTTTCTGAATGGGAAGGCTACAAAATCGGCAGACGTCTGTCCAAGTTGGAGTCACTCATGGGACAGGTCGACAGAGGGACGATGCCGCCCAAAACATATCTTCTGCTGCATGGTGATGCTGCTCTGTCGGCAACTGAGAAGACCCTTGTTTCAGGATGGGCGGAAAACCTCAGTGACAGTCTCAGCGCGGCCACGAAATGATGGTACTGCGCCGATCTTCACTTTCTTGGAAAATCCTCCTGGTCGATGATCTCCATCTAAGGGAGACTTGAGTGGGGTGATGCCCGGCGCAACTTTCTCATGACATCAATAATCCAATCCACAACACTGTCTGCGCAACACACTGGGCCGAATCGTGGTCGGGGTTAAGAACTCACCGCGTGGTGAAACGATATTGGTTGTCGATGATGACCGGGCATTCCGGATTGCGACGCGCACATTGCTGGAAGACGAGGGGTATGCTGTCGTCCTTGCCAGCAGCGGTGCAGAATCTCTTGAACAGCTCGCGGAAAAAACCGTAGACCTGGTGCTAACGGACCTGGTCATGGAAGAAATGACCGGACTTGCCCTTCTTGCCCAGCTCAAGGAACGCTATCCGGACATTCCCGTGATCATGGTAACAGGATTCGGTTCCATTCAGACGGCGGTGGAAGCGATACACCTCGGGGCTGCAGACTATGTGACGAAACCACACAATAATGAGGAGCTCGTTCTCAAAGTCGGCCGGACTCTGGAGATCAAATCCAAAGACCGTGAGTTGCAGTCACTCCGGCAGGCGGTCAGTGGCACGTATCACTTCGGGAACATCGTCACGCGTTCCGATCGGATGCGGGAAGTCCTCACGCAGATCAGGCAAGTAGCTGACACGGACGTTACCATACTCATCCAGGGTGAGAGCGGGACCGGCAAAGAACTTGTGGCGAGAGCGATCCATTACAATAGCAATCGCCGCTCCCGCCCGTTTGTCGCCACCAGTTGCTCGGCTTTGAGTGAATCGCTCCTTGAGAGCGAGCTTTTCGGATTTGAGAAAGGTGCTTTTACTGGAGCAGGGGCACAACGTGTAGGACGTTTCGAAGAAGCGCACACAGGCACACTGTTTTTGGATGAAATCGGAGATGTTTCATCGGGCGTTCAAAAGAAACTGTTGCGCGTCCTTCAGGAAAAGACCTTTGAACGTGTTGGGGGGAACAGCTCGATAGTGGTCGATACTCGAGTTGTGGCGGCAACAAATAGGAATCTCGAGCTCATGATGCGGCAGGGAGAGTTCCGTGAAGATCTCTACTACCGGCTCAACGTGTTCCCGATAACTCTGCCGCCTCTTCGCGAGCGGGTTGAGGATATACCCTTGTTGGTGGAGTACTTCGTGCAGAAACATTCCGACCTCGCAGGTGGAAACGTGAAAGAGATTGCTCCGCCAGTCCTGAGCGCCCTGCTCAATCATGTATGGCGGGGAAATATCCGCGAGCTTGAAAATCTCGTAAAACGTGCGATAATTTCGACACCCGGCGACATCATCACCGCGATCCCACTTCCGGAGGATCGGTCGGTGAATGCATTGCGGACAGCATTGCCGATTGAATCTACCGAATCGCCTGCTCCGTACAAGGAGTACCTGGGGGCGGTTCTCCGGGATGCGGAAGAAAAGTACCTCGTCCGCATATTGCGGACTCATAAAGGAAACATCAATCACATCGCACGATTGATGGAGGTTGATCGCAAAACGGTATACCGGAAAATGGCGGAATATGGGATCGCACCGGAAAAGTACCGGGATTAATGCCCGACTCATCATGCCGAAAGGATCACACAAATGAGGCTGCCATCACTTGTCCTCCTCCTGGCATCCGCGTTTTTACTCTGTAGCACAGATGCACAAGCACTCCCCCGATTTGCAGCGGAGACCGGGTCGAAATGTCAATCCTGCCATATCAATCCTTCCGGGGGCGGCATGCGCAATGCCTTCGGTGCGCAGTTTGGTCGCGAGGAGCTGCCGGTCCCGCAATGGTCAGATAATGCAGGAATCGAAGATCTCTCAAAACTGCTGCCGAGCTTTCTTGGTGTAGGTGCCGATTTCCAGACACTCTACATTGCTCGCCAGATACCGGATTCGAGCAGTGCCCGCTCGCATTTGGATAATGAATTCTTCCAGATGCAGGGGGATATCTACTTCAATTTCCGCATCGCCAAGAAAATCAATCTCTACTTCATGAAGGGTCTCTACAGTGGGTTTGAAGCCTACGGTCTGCTGCACGTGCTTCCATTGGCCGGACATGTGAAGATCGGGAAATTCATCCCGAACTACGGGTTGCGGATGGATGATCATACTGCATTCATCCGCAAGTACACCGGATTCAGTCCTGAAACCGGTCGTCCGGAAATTACTGGCCTCGAGGCAGCGGTCGCGCCCGGACCGGTTGTGATCGGCGGGGGTATATATAATGCTGTCGATGGATTTGGAGCGACGGGCGGGAGCGAGAAGGCTTTTCTCGGACGTATCGATGGGATGTTCGGACTCTCGGAAAAGGCATTTTTGGGACTTGGGGCAAACGTCTTCCGCCGCAACCTGGCGTCGGGGTCCATCACACTTTACGGCGGCTTCGGTTCAATCGGCTTTGGGCGTCTTACCCTGATCGGAGAGGGGGATTATCTTCGAACCGCGACCCCGACCAAGACAACGACCGGTGTGTTGTTGTATGGCGAGGCAAATTACACTGTGCTCGACGGTGTTGATCTGAAAGTTGCGTACGATTTCTATGATCCGGACAAAGATCTGAAGACCGGGGCGTCATCGCGCTACAGCATCGGGGCTGAGTTCTTTCCCATTGGTGGCGTAGAGGTGCGACCCATGTATCGAATCATAACGGAAGTTCCGGCAGACCTGAAGAACAACGAATTCCACCTCTTGTTCCATATCTACTTATAAAATGACGAATGAAAACATCGCAAGTGGCTGGCTTGTTTGGACTGCTTATTCCCGTCTTGATCGGAGCGGCATTCCCCCGCGCCGCATCAAGAGGTGATGATGTCTCGTACAAGAGTGATGTCGCACCGCTTCTGCAGAAGTACTGCCTGCCGTGCCACGCGGAGGAGAACTACAACCCGAGCGAGTTGGCGCTTGATTCCCATGCGCTGCTCTTGCAGGGGGGGAAGCACGGCAAAGCGGTAGCGCCGGGTGAACCGGACGAGAGCATCATCATTCAGAAGCTGACAGAAAACCCGCCATTCGGCGAGCGCATGCCCATGCACTCTAAACGCAAGATGACCACAACGCCACCCACATATCTTTCCGAAGACGAGGTACGAATCCTTGCAAAGTGGATTTCTCAGGGAGCCCAGGATAACTAAATCTCCTTGACATAGTCATCCGCACTGCGTACGCTACACTGCACGCAGGAGATCTGGATGACAGGTGTGACCAAATCCTCACCGCTTCTCTCGTTTCCCGATTTCACGCTGGTCTCGGCATCAGCGGGGTCGGGGAAGACCTACGCGCTTGCACTTCGGTATGTCTCGCTGCTCCTTGCTGATAGTGTCCCGACCAATGATCTGTCGAATGTCCTCGCCATAACATTCACCAACAATGCGGCTGCTGAAATGCGGCAGCGCATATTGCGTTTTCTCAAATTGCTTTGCGTGGGTAAGGATGATGAACTCCTGGCCAATGTGATGGGGCAGACCGGGCTCGCTTCGTTGGAAGTACGCCGGCGTTCATGCGCTACTGTCACTCTTTTATTGGAGCATTTCTCGGATTTTCAGGTCAGGACCATTGACAGCTTTCTGGCCCGCATGGTGAAGGCATCGGCCCTCGACTTGGGCATCCCTCCCGACTTTGAACTGCAATTAGATCCTCGTTCGGTTATCGACTACGCGTTCGAGCTGTTCGGCGCGACACTCCGGCCGGGTGAACCGGCGACACGGGCCATGATGCAGCTGGCGGAAGATCTCGCCGTGCGACACGGAGGAGATGCGCGTGTTCTCTGGGATCCATTTGCTGAAGTGCGTGAGGGAGTGGGTTCGTTGCTCGGGCGATTAGCCCCTGTGCTCAAGCCTCTGATCCAGTCGGCGAACGCCGATGACCTGCGACATTGTGTACGAGAACTTGAAGAGATTGCGGGGGGGGTGGAGCAGTTCATTGCTCAGCATGATCTGCCGGTCACGAGCCTCTTCGGTACCGATCTCACTCTGGTCGTATCGGGGAACTGGCGGGGGATGCTCACACGGACCTCTCGTGAAGGGAAGTATACGAAGAAGGGGAAGGCGGCTCAAGAGGTTGCGCTCACACGGCATGGGGAGGAGTTGGCACGGCAGGTGAAGGCTTTCTACATGTCGCTCAGCGATGTCGTCGAGACCGCAGCGCGTTTTGATGCACGTCCGTTTGCCGATGCCCTTGCCACCTTGGCGCACTTTCTTGAAGCTGCCCGCGCCGTCAGTCGGCGATTCGGTTTCGAGGATCTCACCAGACGACTGGTAACGTATCTTGAAACCGGAGCGGTGCCTGACGTGTACCTGATGCTCGGTGAATCGCTCGCCCATTTCCTCATTGATGAATTCCAGGATACATCGCCGCTCCAATGGGCAGCGTTCCATCCCCTCCTCGAAAATGCCCTTGCTTCGGGAGGCAGCCTGTTTATCGTTGGCGACACAAAGCAATCAATCTTCGGTTTCCGGGGTGCGGACTGGCGCATCATGCAACGGCTCGCGACGGGAGAAGAATCGTTCCCGTCGGTGCCGGCCCGTCCACTCATGCTCGACGAGAACCGGCGCAGTGGCGAAGCAATCGTCGAGTGTGTAGCATCGATTTTTGAGTCGATGTACAGCAATGGCGGTGCAGATGCAGAGGCCATTGCCCAAAGTGGACTGCATCTCTGTCGGCAGCGGACTCTTGCAGACAACCTTGGAAAGGGCTATGTGGAGTATCTTCGCCTTGACGGCAACGGCGATTCAACGGCTGAACGTGATGCCATCGTGAACATCATCCGGGATGCCGTTACGCGGGGCTACGCCTACGGTGAGATTGCGCTGATCACCCCGGGCAATGAAGGTGTGGTGCAGGTGGGGACGTGGCTCAACCGTGCTGCGATTCCGTTTATCTCGCACAGCACGCTGGATATCCGAGCGCGACGGGTGATAGGTGAACTCCTCGCGTTCCTGCGGTTCCTTGATACGCCTGTCGATACGCTCTCGTTTGCGACATTTTTGCTGGGGGAAGTGTTTGCTGCCACGTTACGGACCAGGAATGTCACCGGCGCCACCGAAACACTGCATCAATTCTCCGCCCGGGCGCGGTTGCAGGATGCGTCCCCATTGTACAGGAGATTCAGGGAAGAATTCCCCGATGTGTGGGGAGAGTACTTTGCGCCTCTCTTCACGGGCGTCGGTCACCTGCCGTTATATGACCTCGTCTGTTCCGCATATAAGACGTTCGGTGTTTTTACGCTGTTCCCACAGGAGGAGGGGGCCCTGCTAAAGATGCTGGAAGTGGTAAACGGCTTTGAACAGGACGGTGACAACAGCCTCAAAGAGTTTCTTGTCTTTGCAGCCGGCGGGAGCGGGGAGGATGAAGCGGCGTGGACTCTGGATCCGCCTGTACGCACCGCGGTCACCCTGATGACGATTCACAAAGCCAAAGGGATGGAATTCCCGGTGGTGATCGTTCTCTACTACGATACGCACGTCAGATCACCGGGATATGCAATTGCTGACAGGGGCGACAGTGTCGAAATGGTCCGGGTGAACAGCGCGATGGCGGCATGGTCGCCGGCGTTGAAATCCCTGTACGACCGAGCAATGCGCGATGTTCTTACGGATCTCTTCAATCGCTTGTATGTGGCAATGACGCGGGCAGAGAAGGAATGTTATCTGATTACCGTAGGAGATCCCCAGAAGCACCAGGGGTTTCCCTCGCGGGTTTTGTCAATCGCAGAAAGCGCAGGAAAGAAGCCTTCTGTTGCGCCAAAGAAGGGAGAGAGAGAGAGAGCTGGCCCACAGGGCGTCGCACCGTTACACGTGACGGAGCAGAGCAACACAACGGTCGCAGCCCGGATACGTCTCGGATACTGGGCGACGCAGAGGGGAGATGTCGTGCACTCCATCCTGGCAGGTCTCGAGTATGTTCCAGATCCGGAGAAGGCACTCGTGCCGGCATTACACGGACTGCCTCCCACAGAATGGGCAGAGCTGAGATCATCACTCGTTGGATTCCTCTCGTTACCTGAAATCCTCCCCCTCTTTGCGGAAAAACCAGGGCGGTTGGTGCTGAATGAACAGGAGTACGTCGCTCGCGGAGGAAATCTGCTGCGGGCGGATCGCATTGTGATCGATCAGAGTGAAGTGACGGTGGTGGATTTCAAAACGGGAGCCGTGGAGGATGAGGAAGAGTATGTCCAACAGATCCGGCGGTATGTGGACATAATGCGCGACATCTATCCCGGCAGGGTGGTTCATGGAGTCATTGCGTATGTGGATCGCAGGGTCATCCGGAGGGTGTCATGAGCCGGATCCGGGTCGTGCCCATCGGCGTCAACCTTATCGACGAGGTGCTCGCACTCCTTCCCCACGAGGTGATCGAGTATCCCTCATCCCTTGTGATATTCCAGGGAAAGCGTCCGGGTCATTTCCTGCGGCGGGCGCTGGCGCGTCACGTCGGCCGGGCATTCATCCCTCCCCGTGTGCACACGCTTGACACATTCCTGGATGCACTCTACCGCGAGGAACTTGCTGGATCTGCTGAGGAGATCACCCCGCTGGATGCGGTGGAAATGCTCTTTGCATTGCAGCGCGAAGCGTCGCCGCGAATAGGGGGAGAGCACTATGCCACACTGGAGTCGTTTCTCTCCCTTGGCCGGCGGATGTACGAGGCGTTCGAGGAGCTCCGGGACGCACGTGCAACTCCGGAGCAGGTGCGTGCAGCAAGCACGGGACTTCAATTCGACAATGGTCTTCTGCTCGCCACGCTCTATGAGCAGTTCACTAAAGAGGTCCTGAAAGAGGGGAAGGTCACGCGGGCACTGAAGCATGACATTTGTGCAGCCCGCTCCTCCGGGTTGACGCTGGAGCGGTACTCTACAATCGTGCTTGCCGGAATATCCACGATGACCCAAACCGAGCTGACGGTGCTCAAGCATCTGCTGGACCTGCCACAGGTAACATGTCTTGTTGAGGAGGGCCCCGGCATGGATGACATACTCCGGGCCCTGGAGAAAGAAGAGAGTAAACGGTCTCCGACCAGACCACAGCCTGAGATTTATCTGTATGGCACGGGAGATACCCACAGCCAGGTTGCCGGCCTGGCTCGCGTCATGACGGAAATGCAGGAACGCGGTGATGCCCTTGGTGAAGAGACCGTGATTGTGCTGCCGTCTCCTGACGCATTGTTTCCGCTCACGCACTGGGTGCTCCCCCTTGCAGGCGAACACAATATTTCATTGGGCTATCCTGTAGCACGAACGCCGGTATTCGGGTTCCTTGCAGGGGTCTGGACAATGTTTTCATCAATGAGGGAAGGGTGCGTGTATGCCCGGGACTATCTCCGGTGCATGTTGCATCCTTATCTCAAGAGCATCCGGTGGAATGACACGCCTGACGCAACGCGGATCATGTTTCATACGATTGAGGATTTTCTTGCGAGGGAGAAAGGGTGGTCATTCTTCCGTCTTGGGGATCTTGAACAGCACAGGGGATTACTTGAGCGCATCGGAGCGGCGGTCGGCACTCCAGACCGTCCCTTTGCGGCAACGGATGTGGCACAGCATCTGCATGGCATTCACGAGATCACCTTGCGACTCCCTATGGCAGCCGGTACGTTAGGCGAAGCGGCGCGACGGTACATCGATCTCCTGATGTACGTTACGGAGGAGGGTACGGCAGCGTACCATGCGCTGTTCAAAGAGTTCGCTCTCAAGGTGATCAGCCGACTGGACGAAATCCGGAACTCGCGTCTCGGAGGAGTGCGCGTGCATTCGCCGGCCGGGGGAGGCGCGATGTTGAGGCAACTCATGGAAGAAGTCGTGGTGCCGTTTCACGGGACGCCCCTGAAGGGTTTGCAGATACTCGGGTGGCTGGAAACCCGGAACCTGCGATTCAAACGCGTCTGCATCCTCGATGTCAGTGATGATGTGCTCCCGGGTGGTGACACCATTGATCCATTGCTTCCTCCACGCATGCGCGCGGCGCTTGGACTGCCCGGTCGACGGGACCACGAACGGGCTGCTGCGCACCAGTTCGCAGTCCTGCTTGGCGGGGCGGAGGAGGTACACCTCTTCTTCCGCGAGGGCGGTGGCAAGGAGAAGAGCCGGTTTATCGAGAACATACTGTGGGAGCGCGAGCAGCGACGGCAGAGTATTGGTGATGCCGGCGATATCCGTCCGGTTGAGCTGAGGGTTACGTTGACCCATCAGGATCCTCATCCCATTCCCAAGATCCCGGGAGTGCGCACGGTTCTGGGACGACTCTCCTACAGTGCGACCATGCTCGACACCTATCTCAAATGTCCGTTGCGCTTCTACTATACTCACGTCCTGGGGCTCTCCGAGCGGGAAGAGGTGGATGAGGAAGTGGATCGTGCAGGGATCGGCACGTTTGTGCACGAAGCTCTGGCGACCTACCACCGGCAGATCCCGGTTTCAGCTCCGATGGAGAGCCTTGCGGATCCTGATCGGATGGATGCAGTCGTCGAACAACTTTTCGACACGCGGTTTGGCACGGATCCGCGGGGACAACGCCTTCTCATGAAGATGCAGGTGAAGAGACAGCTTCGCAGGTACATCGCCGAATGGCGGAGGCCGCTGATCGAAAAGGAGCGGATCCGGATCAAGGATGTCGAACACCGCATGCGTCACGAGAGAGACGGACGCATACTTGTCGGCAAAGCCGACCACATCGAGATGAGGGGGGAGACACTCTACATTCTCGATTACAAGACTGCGGCCGATGAGAATCGTTACCGCATCCGTTTTGACAGGTTGAGCGTGTCGGACCGGGAAGGGTGGACGAAAGCAATCGGGTCGCTTCAACTTCCTTTCTACTCTCTGCTCTATCATTGGACGACCGGTGCGGGGGTGGATCGATTGCGGCCGACCTATGTGATGCTCGGGAAGGAAACGATCAGTGCGAAGATAGAGGCACCGCTTTTCGCGGATGACGATGATGTGTGTGCATTGACCGGGCAGTTGGAAGAGATTATCCGTATTCTCCTTGCCGAGATCTCGTCTGAAGAGACCCCATTCGTTCCCACCGCCGATTTCAAAAGTAACTGTCCTCAATGTGCCTTTGTTGATTTTTGCGGCACCCGATGGGTTCGGGGTTGGACGGCAACAGGGCGTGGACAAAGGGGTTAAGAGGTGGATGCATTTTTTCCCTTGACTTTGGCTATGCGAAATTGTAAAATGTAAACGTTTACATGCGGCTTCATGAGAAGTCGTTTTTTTGCCCCTCCATATGTAAGCGTTTACATAAAGTTACAAAAAAACTCCCGATGTCGACGACGATCAAAGAAGTAGCTCAGCACGCCGGCGTTTCCATCGCAACCGTGTCACGGGTCCTCAACAATGTCGGACCGGTCGACGAACGGACGCGCGAACGTGTTCGCGAATCTGCGCGCCAGCTTCGCTATGTGCCCAACGCGATGGGGCGCAGTCTGAGCAGGCGCAAGACCGAAGCCATCGGCTTGTTGCTGCCGGATCTGTTCGGCGAATTCTTTTCCGAGGTGCTGCGCGGGAGCGATCAGACGGCGCAACATTCGAACTATCATCTCGTCGTTTCCAGTTCGCACAACAACAAGAAGGAAATCCATGCAGCACTGACAATGATGCGCGGGCGGGTGGACGGACTCGTGGTCATGTCTCCTCACATCGATGCCGAGATCCTGAAGGAAAACCTCCCGCCGTCGTTGCCTGTTGTGTTGTTGAACTGCCCGGTGGAATCGCGAGAGTTTGATTCGCTCACGATCGACAACGTCAATGGTGCGCATGTGATGATTGAGCACCTGCTCTCGCATGGTCATACGCGCATTGCCATCATCAAGGGAACAGAGTGCAACTTCGATGCCGCGGAGCGGTTGCGCGGATACACGGTCGCGTTGCAGGAGCACGGTATCGCTCCCGAAACGTGCCTGCAGGCGGAGGGAGATTTCAGTGAGTCCACAGGGTACGATGCGGTACATCGGTTGCTCGCTCAGTCGCCCCGGCCAACTGCGATCTTTGCCTGCAACGATTCCATGGCCATCGGGGCGTTGAGCGCATTGCGCGATGCGGGAATAAGGGTGCCCGGTGAAATAGCTCTCGCCGGCTTCGACGATGTTCCCATCGCCGCCTACCTCACGCCTTCCCTGACGTCGGTCACTGTGGGAATTCACAATCTCGGCGTGCGCGCCATTGATACCGTCCTGCATGCAGTACGGCACCACAATGCGCACCACAAACAACAAATCATACTCCCTACGTCCCTGAGTCTTCGGGAATCATGTGGTTGTCATCAATAATCGGAGAGGTAGTCCGTTGCCAACGAGGAGGTGACAATGCAATGAGGAGGTGACAATGCAGTTCTCAACGTGTAATTGATATCCAGCGTCCAACATCACTGTATTCTAAACCACCCGTTCCTTACACATCACAAGCAGGGAGGTGCGTATGCGCACTCATCGACTTGTTGTATTGGTTCTCCTTCTGTTCGTGGCTTCGAGCGCGCTCTTTGCGCAGTTCAAGCCACGCAAAGATTACGTCTGGGCCCGCGACATTTCCGTGGCCGCGAGTCCGACAATAACGCTCGACGGCATCCTCAACGAAGCGGTCTGGGCCAAAGCCGAATCCGTATTGGTCACCTATGGTACGGTCGACGGCAATCCGGGCAGCGGCTATAAGATCATGAACGGCTCCGGCACGCCGGGGAATGGTGCAAATGCCGTTATGAAGTTCCTTGTCAACAAGACGACAAACATGTTGTATTTTGCCGTCAGTGCGAAAGACAGTTCAGTGGGCGGTAACGGATGGGAAAACTCTGATGGTGTGTTGGGTGGTTTCTACGAACGCGCTGCACGTGAGCCGAATCTGGGGATCACATTGCATCGCGACTTCTTCATCTCGTTCGTCGATTCTTCCGCTCCCAACGCAGGGATGAACCTGACGGGTGGGAATCTCCCAAGCCGTGGAGTGATCAAAGCGGGCTTGCATGTTAACGGTACAGCCAATGTCGATACCACCGCTGGTGGTGCGCGTGTTGCCGACCAGGGATGGGTGCTTGAAATGTCCGTTTCCCTGGACAGCCTCGGATACAATGCCAATAGCGCGACAACCGATGAAGTCCAGATGTCGATAGGTATCTGGGATGGAGACTGGACCCACGGCGGCGGGACGTCGATTGCCACGAAAAACTGGTGGGGCAACGAATGGGGAAATGATGGTGGTGGCCTCGCCGGGCGCATACTCGTCCGCAACGACGTCAACGTCAACACAACTTCGCTGCCGGCATACGGGTTTGATGCTGTTGTTCCAAACGCCGCGAACTTCACCGACCCTGTCATCGACGGCGATCTGAAAGACACGGTGTGGAGCAAGGTGTCATCGTTCACGATCCAGTATGGCAACTCCGCGTTACGTGCCACCTACCCGACAATTGGTAAAGACCGCAGTGGCAATTACATGGCCAAGGGCACTACGGCTTTCGATGCCGGCCAGGCGAAGATCAAGATGCTCTTCAAGGGTGACAAGCTGTATATCGGTGCCGATGTTGCCGACAAGTCACTGAACAGCTATGTCAGCGACGACTTCTTTGATGGCATCCAGGTCAACATGAGCGTTCCTGTCGACAGCCTCTATGACAAGAACGTGCATGCGATGGCCGGCCGGCGCTTCGGTATGGCTGTTGATTCCTCGGCAGGAGCCACTCGTGGTTTGTGGGATCTGACCGGGGACAGCCTCTTTATCAAGGCCGTCAAGTATGCGGTGAAACTCAAACCCGGATCAACCGTGAACAACAACACCGATGTCGACGCGGGCTACACGGCGGAAATGTCGATTGACCTTTCGAAGCTCGGCTACGGCACCGGTCAGACCAATAAAGTCGTTGCACTCGGGGTCAACTACCATGACTATGACATCGCCACAGACACCTCGGCATACAGGGTCTGGTGGTTCAGAGAATGGCCATGGAAGTCCTCTCCTGCATTCCTGTTGCTTGACAATGGGACGTTGGTAACAGGGGTTGCAGATCAAGCGGTGGGCGTTGCGGGCGAGTTCCATCTGATAGGGAACTATCCCAACCCGTTCAACCCGTCGACGAAGATCCAGTTCAGGGTGCCGGAAGCCGGAACTGCGAACGTGCAGGTCTTTGATCTCCTTGGCCGCATGGTGCGGGAAACCGCTGTTCAGGTGGTCGGAGGGACGTTCGAGCAGGCATTCAACGCTGCTTCTCTGGCCAGCGGAGTGTACTTCTACCGCGTCGAGTTCGTGTCGCAGAAGACCGGCGCGCACAACCTCTCCGAAACCAAGACCATGCTGTTGCTGAAATAAGTCGTTGTATGCAGTGTGTTGTTCTTCCGTGCGTCCCTCTCCCGCCAGAAAGTCCGGCGGGAGAGGGGCCGGAAGTTGTTCATTATTAAGGTCACGTGAATGCCATGAACTCCACCCGATCACTCGCTTCGTCCTGCCGGCATGTGTGTGCCATCCTCATGGCTTTGGCGATGCTGACTCATACCATTCTTCTTGCGGAGACCACAGGCAAACTCACCGGGCGTGTTGTCGATCAGCGGGGACAGGCGGTACTGGGGGCAAATGTCGTTGTGGTGGGCACCACGGTTGGCGGGGTCGCGAACGATGAAGGGCAGTACAACATCATCAATGTGCCGGCTGGTGTGTACGATGTCAGAACAAGCGCCGTCGGCTATCAGGCGAAGATCGTCCGCGGCGTGCATATCAATGCCGGACAGACCACCACGCTGGATTTCGCCATCAGCGAGAGCACGATTGAGGCCGACGAAGTGGTGACGATTGCCGAACGCCCGTTGGTGGATACGCGGCAAACCAGCGCAGTCGCGATCTTGAGCAAGGACGATATCGAAGCCCTGCCTGTGCAGAACCTCAACGATGTTGTCAATCTCCAGGCTGGCGTTGTGGATGGCCACTTCCGTGGTGGCCGTGCAGGCGAAGTGCAGTACCAGGTGGATGGAGTTTCCGTGAACAATCCGTACGACAACTCCTCCGTCATTCAACTGGACCGGTCAGTATTGCAGGAAGTACAGGTTATTAGCGGGACATTTGATGCGGAGTATGGGCAGGCGATGAGTGGCGTGGTGAACGCCATCCTGCGCAGCGGATCGGAAGAGCAGTTTGAAGCAAGTGCCGAAATCTATGGCGGAGCGTACGTTACTGACAAAGATGTGTTCCCGCACACCGCGGTCTCCTGGCCACCGGCGCTGCAAAGCCTGACCATGTCGCTGAGCGGTCCGGCGGGGATTCCCCACACTTCGTTTCTCTTGAACATCCGCCGTTTCATCGATGACGGGTATCTCTGGGGTCAGCAGATTTTCCTGCCCACCGATGCGTCCGATTTCGGTGCGAAGCGCTTCACGCCGGCCGGCTCCAACGCCGCCGTGCCGATGGCATGGCACAAGGAATGGTCCGGGCAACTCAAGATTGCCAATCGCGCGCTGACCGATGTGCAGTTGAGCTATCAGGCGGTCGGGGTGCTGAGCGAAGGGAAGGGATTCGAGTTCGGGTATCGATTCAATCCGGATGGAACGCGGACGCAGAAAAACTGGTCGCTCGTCCACGGCGTTGATTTCACACATACACTCTCGGCGAACGCATTCTATACACTCAGTGTCCGTCAGAACTATTTCCACTACACTGACGAGGTCTTTTCCTCGCTTAACGATCCCGGGTACGCGCTCGCGGGTGCACCGCGCGGCGATCCCAACTATGAACTGGGTGCTATCATCCAAGGCTACGATCTGGGGAGGTTTGAACAGAAAACCAACGCACTTCTGTTTAAAGGCTCGTTGACGAGTCAGGTGACGCGCCTGCATCTGGTGAAGCTCGGGTTTGAGGTGCAGATCTCGTCTATTCTCTTTGGCGCTCCCGGGACGCTGGCGTCGCAGATCCTCGGCCCGACGCAGTCCCTTGTGTACGAAGTTGCGGATACCCTTGCACAGAATGTCCGCACATATTATCCGAGGTCCATGGCGATCTTTATTCAGGACAGAATAGAAGTGGCCGACTTTCTCGTCCGTGCGGGCCTCCGCGCGGAATACTATGATGCGAATGCCACCGTTCCCAGCGATCTCGCAAATCCGGCAAACACAATCCAGGGTGCACCCACTTCAGTCCAGAAGCCGACAACCAAGAAGTTTGCTTTCGCGCCCCGGCTGGGAGTTTCCTACCCGATTACCGCGACCGGCGCACTCTACTTCTCTTACGGTCATTTTTATCAGATGCCGGGCCTGGGCAATCTCTATGCGAACTCCGACTACTACATTCTTCGCAATCTGCAATCCGGGAACACGTCCTACGGCGTGATGGGGAATCCCGATATCAAGCCGGAGTTCACCACGCAATACGAATTCGGATTCAAACAACAGTTCGGGCAATCCCTCGGAGTGGATCTGAGCGTTTTCTACAAGGACATCCGGGATCTGCTGGGCGTAGAATTCATCGACACCTATGCTGATTCACGGTATGCCCGCTTCACGAATGTGGATTTTGGATCGGTCTACGGGATTCGCCTGGCGGTCGACCAGCGCTTCACGGAGGCATTCAGCGTCTCGCTGAACTACACGTATCAGAATGCAATGGGGAATGCCAGCGATCCTCATGAGACGGCGAACCGGGCTGCGGCCGGCGAAGATCCCCGGCCCCGGCAAGTACCTTTCGACTGGGACCAGCGCCACACCCTGAATGTTGCGGCAACGTTGAACGATCGCGACAATCTTCTTGCCACCTGCATTGTTCGCTTTGGCAGCGGGAGTCCCTACACTCCTTCGGTGGGATCAGGGTTCGGAGCGCAGCTCGAAAAGAATTCGTCACCGAAGCCGACATGGGTGACGGTTGACTTGCGTGCGGAGAAACCGTTCCACATCGGCACATTCACGCTCGGCGCGTTTCTGCGCGTATTCAACCTTTTCGATGCACGCTATGCGAACGGATTCGTCTTCTCGACCACGGGCAGCCCATTCTATTCCCTGACTTCCGCTGCAGATCGCACGACGCTCATCGATCCATCGCGCTACACCGCACCACGACGGATAGAGTTCGGACTTGGGGTGAGAATCTGAAAGGTGTTTTTATGAAGAAGCATTGCGTCGTCGCTGCAGTCCTCATTTTCCTATCGGCGTCTCTGGCGTGGGCGCAGACTGCGCTCCAGCCTGTTGTCCCAAAGGGCCAACGGGGACGCAACGATGCCGAGCGCTCGGGGACACATGACGCAGGGAACATCCGGACGGTCTTCTACAACTACGGGATGGTGGGGGACTATCCCGCGGATCCCATCAACGTCGATCTGTCGATTTTTCATTCAGCGGAAATCCCCAAGGGATCCGGCTTGAACTATACGGATGGTATTACGCCGTTCGTGCTTGCGAAGATCAAGGATGTGCATGGAACGGATAATTATATCATGGAAACGGGGTTCCGTGAACGCCAGGAACAGAGTCCCTTCACATCCAAGATTATGCGTTTCGAACCGCGGCCCGGCTATCTCCAGAGCGACCCGACAATCAATGTCGGCAGATCGATCGCCATGAGTCATGACTCCCGGACGTGGCCGGCCATGTGGCCGGACAAAGCGAATGATCAGGACGACCCGGGCTGGGCGGGCAGTTGGAATGGATATTTCGGAAAGCGTCCGAATGCTGACCAGGAAAGCTATTTTGTCATGGACGATGACTTTTATGACAAATGGAACTACTATCCGGACAGTCGGGATCAGACACGCCGGGGCCTGGGGCTTCGTGTGGAAGTGCGCGGATTTCAGTGGGCCAACCCGCAAGCGACCAACGTTATCTTCTGGCATTACGACATAACCAATGAAGCAACAACAGACTACCCTGATGATATCATCTTCGGCCTGTATATGGATTCCGGCGTCGGCGGCTCCGCATTCTCTTGCGACGGGGTTGCGGAATCGGATGATGACAACGCCTATTTTGACCATTCCACAGGGTTGAATCTGGTGTATACATGGGACAAGTTCGGACACGGCGTTGATCTCCGGAGCAACTGCGCGCCAACAGGCTACCTTGGATATGCGTACATGGAAACGCCCGGTAACCCCTACAATGGTCTCGATGATGACGGTGACGGGATTACCGACGAACGGCGCGATAGCGGCCCCGGACAGCTGATTGTCGGGCAGGACAACATCCGCATCTATGTGCAAGCGCACTATGACCTTTCAAAATTCGAAGCGTTCTACGGGAAGCTGGAAACCAGGCCGGCATTCAAAGCCGGAAGATGGTGGACCGGCGACGAAAACATGAATTGGGTTGCCGACTACGATGATGTCGGTGCAGATGGCGTGCAAGGCACGCATGACACCGGCGAAGGGGATGGCATCCCGACGGCAGGAGAACCGGACTTCGATCAGACGGACAAAGACGAATCCGATCAGATCGGGTTGACCGCGTTCAAGATGAATCGCATCAAGGGCCCCTCAAAGGCTGATCCTGTGGATGATATTGTTTTCTTCGGCTTGTGGCCGCCCGTCCTGTACCAGCAGTTCACATCGCCAGTTCCCTCGTCACGGTTCGACTCTGCCGTCGTTCTGAACTACAACATCGCCTTTCTGTTTGCATCCGGGACGTTCAAGTTGCCGGCCGGGGCGCATGAGAGATTCAGTCTTGCACTGGCATACGGGGCCGATTTGAATGAGCTCCGTGAACAGGTACGTACGGTTCAGCAAATCTACAATGCCAACTACCAGTTCGCCGTTCCTCCTCCGACTCCTTTGGTCAAAGCCGAGTCGGGCGACGGTTTTGTCCGGCTTTCCTGGAGCGACTATTCCGAGCGGGCAAGTGACCCCGTCACTCATGAAAACGACTTTGAAGGATACAGGATTTATCGATCCACCGATGTTGACTTCCGCGATCCCAAAACGATTTCCAATGCTCGGGGGACCGGCTCTTTTGGCAACGGTAAACCAATGGCGCAGTTCGATCTGAAGAATGGCATACAAGGGTTTTCGAAGCAGCTGATAGACGGCGTCGCGTACTACCTTGGCGACGACACCGGCCTCATGCATGCGTACACCGATACGACCGTGAAGAACGGACAGGAATACTTCTACGCCGTCTGTTCGTACGATCACGGTTCGGACTCTCTGGGATTCTTCCCTTCGGAAAATGCGATTGCGGTTTCCCGCACGCTGCGGGGCGGCACCATCCTTCCAGTTAATGTTGTGGACACGAGGCCCGAACCTAAGGTGCCGGGATTCGTGCCTGCGACGGCATCGAACGTACATCACATTGCGGGTGGGGGGAGCGGTTCTGTGGCGTTGCATGTTGTGGATTCCCGTCAGGTTCCTGATGGCCAGACGTATCTGATGCGATTCACGACCGACACGCAGCGACAGATCCATGCAGTGAGATATGCGATGGCGGATAGTACAACAGGAAAGGAAGTCTTTGGTGCGGGGACTGACTTCCATGGCGAAGGGCGCGGGCCCGTTGGTTTGGGGATGCTGCCTATCGTCACCACCACCGACGTCACGATGCCGGACACCGCGCGCACGGGTTTTGCCGCTGTCTCCGCGACGAACATGCGGTTTGGGGTCGCCAACAAGGATCCGGACTCTATCAATGTCCGGCGCCCCGGATACCCCAACGATTTCAGAATCACTTTTTCGAACAGCATTCTTGACACGAGCCTTCTCTCAATTGTCAGTGATGCGGTCCCCGTGAAATTCCGGATCGAAGCCTCCACGGCGAGCGGTCCGATGCGATTGCCGTTCTACTTTCATGACGGGAACGACGACAGCACAATGAGTGCGTTTGGTGATTTCATCGATGTGTTGACGTATATTCCCGGGAACCCGAGTGCTCGGGTAACATGGCGTGTTACGGTAGACACCGTCGGGCAGGCGGCCCGCGGCCAGATCATCAAGCCGTCCACAGGGGATGTCTATAGTGTTCATCTCCTCGTGCCGTTCAGCACGGAGGATGTGTTTGCATTCCGGACGACCGGACAGGTGGTTTCACAAGATATGGCACGGCAACAATATGCCGCCGGTCCCTACGTGGTGCCAAACCCCTATGCCGGCGCCGCGAGTTTTGAGGCCGAACGGTTTGCTGTGACGGGAAGAGGAGAACGCCGGATGGAATTCCGTAACCTGCCGGTCAGTGCGATAGTGCGGATTTTTTCCGTTCGGGGCGATCTGGTGCAGACTCTTCATCACGATGGTTCCACGGTCGGAATGGTTCCCTGGAACCTGAGGACCAAAGATAACCTTGATGTTGCACCCGGGCTCTACGTGTATCATGTCGAGGCTCCGGGATTTGACTCCTTCATTGGCAAGTTTGCAGTCATCAAATAGCAGGGGCGTTTTCCATGAACGGCATCAAACAGTCATTGGGCCCCGTCTTCCGCGCCATGCTGCCGGCGGGATGCGTCCTCCTGGGTCTTGCACACCTGATGCCAGCAGGTGTGATGCTCGGGCAATCGAAGACGGGAACAACGATCGGGCAGTTCACGCTGATTGAGCCGAGTGCACGCACGGCGGCTATGGGCGGGGCCGGGGGCGCGCTTGCGGAAGAAGCCTTCGCGGGTTACTACAATCCCGGAGCCATCGGCGCTTTCGAGCATTCGGATATTCAGTTTTCGTACAACAGCTGGTTCGCCGGCATTTCTCTCAACTACGCCGCAGGGGTGTTCCATCTCGGCGACCTCGGCACTGCGACCCTGGCATTGACCAGTCTCAGCTCGGGCGACATTCCGGTCACCACGGTCGAACAGCCTCTAGGCACAGGCGAACACTACTCTGTAGATGACCTCCTCCTCGGCATCGGCTACGGCTTCAGGATTACCGACCGGTTCTCCTGTGGACTCCAGGTGAACTATATCAATGAGAGGATCTGGCACAGTTCAACAACTACCTTTGGCTTCAATGTGGGAACGCTGTACCAGCTTTCACCGGATGGCCTGCGCATCGGCGCAAGTCTCGTGAATTTCGGTTTCAAATCACATTTCGACGGAACAGACCTGCGTGTCAGATATGATTTGGACCCCACGCGCTACGGAGACAATAGCAGCCTCCCCTCCGCACTTCTGACCGACGACTTCTCACTGCCGTTTGTATTTNNCTCGGGTACCCTCTGAAGATCGATGGATCCAATACTGTCACATTCGCTGTTGATGCGCTTCATCCAAGCGACAATTCGGAATGCGTCAATGTGGGCTTCGAGTGGCAATTCATGAGTGTGCTCTCACTTCGTACAGGATACAATGGCCTCTTTCAGACGGACAACCAATATGGTCTGACAGCAGGAGGTGGTGTTGCGTGGGATGGACTTGGGTATCTTCTGCACGTTGATTACGGCTGGACTCGACACAAATACCTGGGCAGCATCCAGCGGGTAACGCTCGGGGTCGGACTCTAAGAAGCAGGACTGAATGAAGAAACACACGTATGCGACGAAATATGGGAGCTTTTCTGAAGACGGCAAGGAATATGTTATTACCACGCCCACGACGCCCCGCCCGTGGGTGAATGTTATCAGCAACGGCGACTACGGCGCTGTCGTTTCACAGACGGGCAGCGGCTATAGCTGGCGTACACATGCACAGCTCAATAGGCTAACGCGCTGGGAACAGGATCTCATCAAAGACGAGTGGGGGAAGTACATCTACCTGCGTGACGAGAAGAACAACCTCTGGTCGGCGGGATGGAAACCGATCTGCAACTCACCTGACTTCTACCGGTGCCGCCACGGCATCGGCTATTCCGTGATTCACTCCAGCAACTTCGGCATAGAGACAGAACTCCTCGTGTTTGTTCCGGAGGATGATCCCCTGGAAGTGTGGCGCCTTGTTGTTCGGAATCGATCCCGTCGCGTGCGGCGCTTGAGTATTGCCACATATCTCGAATGGGGACTGGGTCANNGCTCCCGACTGGCACCGGGAATTCCACAAGTCATTTGTGGAAACATCCTACGACAAGCGAACGCGCACGGTCTATGCGACAAAGCGCCTCTGGGAAGTGCCGACGGACCGTGGACGCTGGAACACGGACTGGCCGTATGTGGCATTTCACGCTTCGAATGTGACGCCGGCTTCCTTCGATACCGACAAGGAGTCTTTTCTTGGCATGTACCGCAACCAGGCCAATCCCGCTGGCCTTGAGCAGAAGAGTCTCGCCAGGCGCACAGGGAAATGGCTGGATCCCTGCGCAAGTCTCAGGCATGAAGTGAGGCTCAGGCCCAACAAGGAAGTGACCATCATCTATACGCTTGGATGTGCAGATTCGCGTGAACACGCAGATATACTCAACAGACGATACCACACGGAGCAGGATATCCAGGACGCGCTCGAAAAGGTCGCGAGGCGCTGGGAAACACGGCTGAACAGGGTCACTGTAGCCACTCCTGATCCCGCCATGGATCTCATGGAGAATGTATGGTTGAAATACCAGGCCATATCGGGGCGAATCGGAGGCCGGACGGCCTACTATCAAACCGGCGGTGCGTTTGGTTTCCGTGACCAGTTGCAGGACAGTCAGCTCTGGCTTCCCATTGAACCTGAACGGACGAAGGAACAGTTGAGACTGCATGCACGTCACCAGTTTGCCGATGGAACTGTCTATCACTGGTGGCATCCCATATCGGAGGTCGGTCTAAGGAACGACATCACAGACAATCTCCTCTGGCTTCCCTTTGTGACCAATGCCTATATTCAGGAGACAAACGACTCCGCCATACTCGACCTGGCAGATCCTTTCGTTGACCTGCCGGACATGTTGCCGTTGTACGTGCATTGTACGCGAGCGATAGACAGGAGTCTCCAGAGGTTCAGCCCCCGCGGCCTGCCGCTCATAGGTGGGGGAGATTGGAATGACGGTTTGAGCGCCGTAGGTCTCGAATGGAAGGGGGAATCCGTGTGGCTCGGGCATTTTCTTCACAGAATTCTCACCGATTTCGGTTGGATAGCCCACCGCCGGGGTGATCATGAGCATGCCACGCTCTATCAATTACGCGCCAATGATTTGCGCGACCGCCTTAATGCGATTGCATGGGATGGTTCGTACTACTACGGTGCGACGAAAGATTCCGGGGAGAAGCTTGGCAGCAAGGAAAATGCCGAGGGGGCCCTCTGGCTCAACCCTCAAACATGGGCGGTCATTGGCGGCGTTGCTGATGATGCGCGCGGGCAACAGGTCTTCGATGTTGTGGAGCGGGAATTGGAAAAGGAGATTGGACCACTCCTTCTTTCTCCCGCTTATCACACGCCCGACAGAACGGTCGGCTACCTGACACGCTACAGTCCGGGCATGCGAGAAAACGGCGGAGTGTACACACATGCGGCAGCATGGGCGGTGATTGCGGCCGCCATGCTTGGCCGGGGCGGGTCAGCACACCGGATCTACAACAAGCTCAATCCGGTTGTACGAGGGAAGAAGCCCGACCTCTATTGTGCTGAACCGTATGTCACCGCGGGGAATATCGAGGGGCCTGAGTCTCCGTTCTTCGGGCGCGGCGGCTGGACCTGGTACACCGGCTCGGCCGGCTGNNGTCCATGCCTCCTCGCTGCAAAATGTTGCCGCAATCTATACCCGGCAGCGAGCACGAGGTCGTGGTAGTGCTGGGGAAAGTATGAGGCTGTACATGAGAGGTCGGGATTGCACCCTTTTCCTGCGCCGAACAGCATGGTTCATTCTTGCTGCACTTCCGCCGATATCGGTCTTTGGCCAGTCGACACCGTCACTGGTGATTTTTGATGAGGATGATCCGACCGGNNGCTCTAGATTCTCTTGAGTTCTATGTCAATGCTCCGGTTCGCATTGATGCCTCCGGCCTTCCGCTTGTTGCCCTCGAAAGCAGCACGAATGTGGCAACGCCCGCCGTCTCCATGGGTTCGTATCTGTCCACAGGAATTGATGCAGATAGTAGCACATGGCAACGCGTCGTCATTCCGCTCTCCGCATTCAAGCCCTTCGGCTACTTCTCACTCGCACATTTCAAGGATGTTAATTTTGGACAGGGAACGGCGGACAACGTAGCGCATACGATCTGGTTTGACTATGTCCGTCTGATGGGAAAAGGTGACACCACCCATCCGGCGGCTCCCGGCAATGTCGCAACACGCGTTGGAGACCGGTGTGTGATTTTGCACTGGGATTTCACTGCTGACGTAACGCTCGCGGGCTACAATATCTACAGGTTGGCCTCGCCAACGGGACCCTCGGTCAAGCTGAATTCCTCGCCGATTGTACTCCGGGCATACATCGACCTGACGGTGACCAACGGTAGTGCGTACGACTACTACATCACTGCAGTGAGCGCGACCTCCATTGAAGGTGCAGCCTCCGATACTGTTCAGGCCACTCCCTATGTCTTTGCAGATGACGGACAGTTCCTGGATTTCGTCGAACACACTGCAGTGGATTATTTTTGGTACGAAGCGAATCCGGACAATGGGCTGATCAAAGACCGGAGCGCACTCCTTTCAGCATGCAGCATCGCATCCACGGGCTTTGGTCTCACGGCCCTGTGTATTGGGGTTGACCGTGGATGGATCGCCCGGGCTGATGCACGCGATCGCACACTTACCGCGCTCACTACTTTCTGGACGAAGCCTCAAGGAATAGCGGCGTCAGGTACGATCGGTCACAACGGTTTCTTCTACCACTTCCTCGATATGTCCTCGGCCGCACGGGCAGGGAATTGTGAGCTCTCCTCCGGCGATACCGGCGATCTCATAGCCGGCGTTCTGTACGCAAAGCAATACTACAACGGTATCGATTCGTCGGAGTCACGAATTCGCGCTCTGGCTGATTCGATTACCGACCGCGTCGACTGGACATGGATGATGAACGGCGGATCCACACTGGCCATGGCGTGGTATCCCGAACGGGGATTTGACCCGTATCGCTACGAAGGCTACAACGAGGCAATGATTTTCTACATCATCGGCTTGGGGGCCAATGTGCATCCGATGCCGGTCGGCGCATGGTCCGCATGGACAAGCACGTACTCGTGGCAAACTCACTACACCTCTTCATTTGTAGTGTTCCCTCCGCTCTTCGGTCATCAGGCCTCTCATTCCTGGATCGACTTCCGGAACGTACAGGATGGATACATGAAGGCGAAGGGCCTGACCTATTTCGAGAACTCGCGACGCGCAACCCTTGCACAGCGTGAATACTGTATCGCCAACCCGCTGGGTTTTCCGGGATACGGCGCGAACATTTGGGGCTTGACTGCATCAGACGAACCCTCGGTATTCGGCCATGGGGGCTATCTCGACCATGGGGCACCCCCATCGCCATCGTCCAATGACAACGGGACACTGGCTCCCACAGCACCGGCAAGCTCAATACCGTTCACGCCGGAGCTTTCGATCGCTGCGCTGCGCGCGATGTATGATCAATACCGTTCAACCATTTTGACGCCCTATGGTTTCTGTGATGCTTTCAATCTCAAGGAAAACTGGTGGGATCCGGATGTCATTGGTTTCGATCTGGGAACGACGGCCTTGATGATTGAAAACTACCGGACCGGATCCATCTGGGCACGATTCATGCAGAATCCGGTCATTCAACAGGGGATGCAGCAGGCGGGGTTTTCGCCGGTCTCATCCGCCGACTCCCAATCTCCAGCTGTTCCGGAACAGCTCGTGCTTCAGCAGAACTATCCTAACCCGTTCAACGGCACCACGCAAATCCGGTTTGAACTTCCCACTGCCGGTCATGTTCGCATAACCGTGGTGGATATGCTCGGGCGTGTCGTGATGAGGCCGATCGATGCCGGGCTCACTCCGGGGGCACACAGCGTTACCATCGATGCAACTGCACTCGCCAGCGGCGTCTACATTTACCATCTTCAGTTCGGCGGCATTTCACGTACGCGAACCTTTGTCCTGTTGCGATAATTCCTTATGATCTCCCGTGCATTCCTTCTCCTCAGCCTGCTACTGGGATTTAGCGTCGCGCTCCCGGATACTGCTCCACGAGCGTCACTCCGGTCTTCTCGCGGGTGGGATCCTTTTCTTGACTCTCTCCAGCGCGGGACCTTACACTGGTTCCTCACAGCGGCACCGGAAAGGACCGGACTGACACCTGATCGCTGGCCAACTCCGTCACCCATCAGCATCGGTGCAGCGGGATTCGGGTTGACAAGTGTTCCGATAGCGATCGAACACCGTCTTATCACACGCAGACAGGCGGCGGCACGGGTTCTTCGTGCTCTCCGGTTTCTTCTCGCAATTCCACAGAGCGATCATCCCACGGCCAGCGGCGGCTATCATGGATTTTTTTACCACTTCCTCGACTCACAGACCGGTTTGCGAGCGTGGAACTGCGAGCTTTCGACCGTGGATACCGGCCTGCTGATGATGGGTGTGCTATTCTGCCGGTCGTATTTCGATCGCATCGATCGTAACGAACGGAAGCTCCGGCGTCTGGCGGATTCTCTCTACCGAAGGGTGAATTGGACATGGTCGATGGATGGCAGAGAGGGAATCACGCTGGGATGGTCTCCGGAGCGCGGCTTTCATGACATGACGTGGCGGGGGTACAATGAAGCGCAGTTCATGTACATTCTTGCCCTTGGGTCACCAACGCATCCCGTGCCGTCGTCAGCATATTCACACTGGCTCTCCGGTTACCAGTGGCTGTCATACCAGGGGAAGGAGTTTATCAGCTTCGCCCCTCTCTTCGGACATCAGTACACGGCATGCTGGCTGGATATGCGTGGAATACAGGACAGATACGTACGGGAAAAGGGGATCGACTATTTTGAGAATTCGCGACGGGCGACCTATTCTCACCAATCGTATGGGAAAAACAATCCTGCACAGTGGCGGGACTATTCAGAGAGGGTTTGGGGATGGACTGCGTGTGATGGTCCGGCCGACACCACATTGTTGATTGATGGTACTCCCCGCACTTTTCAGACGTACAATGCACGTGGTCCTTCTGCAGACTGGACGAATGATGATGGCACCCTGGCCCCAACCGCTGTCGCCGGCTCACTCCCGTTCGCACCGGAGATCTGCCTGCCCGCATTGAAAGCAATGCGCCAAGTCTACGGTGACCAACTGTACACCGACTACGGTTTCCGGGATGCATTTAACCCATCCTTCATCACAGCACAAACCCCCAATGGATGGTTCGACAAAGATTTTATCGGCATCGACCAGGGGCCTATTGCTCTGATGATCGAGAACCTCCGCACCGGGTTTGTCTGGCGGATCGCGAAGCGATGCCCTGCAATCGTACGGGGATTCCGGCGGGCAGGTTTCACAGGTGGTTGGCTCGATGTGCACTGAGTGAGACCTGCCACTACGATTGCCGCCGTCCTGGGGAAGACCACGGATGCTGTGGAGTTTGATAAATATTTCGCATATTTTCAGGAACGAAGGACCAAAGATATCGGTCCGAACTATACGCCCTACGTAATTCGGGTGATCGGTACATTGGCACACTGTCGTACCGCATGCAGCTCCTTCATAACTCCTTTACATAGTGCGCGAACTTCCTGCAACGCTGCCCAGAGAGTACCAACAGAAATTGCATGACAGATCGACATCAAGACCCCCGCCGGAACATACTGCTCAATGGCATCTGGGAACTTGAACCAGGTGAACGCACGGTATCTCCGTCGTCGTGGCATTATCAGGTTCCTGTCCCCGCGCTGGTGGATTCCGCAACGCCACTCTACCCCCACCGCAGCAGCGAGTATCATTGGTACCGGCGGCGATTCTCGCTTGACCGCGGTGAACGAAAGGAATCGGCCCGGCTGGTCCTTGAGCAGGCAATGTTCGGAACCGCGGTGTGGGTGAACGGAATATTTGTCGGCAGCGACATCGCCTGCTATACGTCTCAGGAATACAACATCGCACATGTACTCCGGGCGGACAAGGAACAAGAACTCGTTATCCGGATAGGCGACCGCGCCACACTTCCTCCGGAAAGCGCTGTCGGCCGTGACCAGGAACGGAGCACGTTCATTCCGGGTATCTGGGGGGACGTGCGGTTGGTGCTGTGCGGAGATCCCCGTGTCACGAACGCCCAGGTGATACCCCATATTCATCAGTCGGAAGCTGAAGTACAAATCACTTTGGCCGCTTCCAGCTCCGTACGAAGTCATGCCCACGTGACGACCCGCATTATTGAAAAGGCCAGCGGGAAGAAGGTGACCGGCAACACGGCGATTGAAGCAGAGCTGGCCCCCGGAGGAGAGATAGCACTCACGTTCCGGCATGCTCTTCGGGGCATGCATCTCTGGTCCCCGGAGGATCCATTCCTGTATCTTCTTGAAACCGAAGTTTCGGCGGGAGGGGTTGCCACCGACCTCCTGCGCACTACGTTCGGCATGCGTGAATTCGGGGTGGTGGGGAATCAATTCGTGCTGAATGGGAAGCGCATTGCGCTTCGGGGCGGAAATATTGCATTCCACAGGTTTCTCTCTGATTTCGAACGCGGTACACTACCGTGGAATACCGGATGGATCAAACGCGTCCTCATTGATATTCCCAAGAGCCACAACTTCAACTTCTTCCGCAACCACCTCGGGCAGATGTATAACCGGTGGTACGACATCGCCGATGAATATGGAATGCTGATTCAGAACGAATGGCAATTCTGGACGACATCCGGGTCGAAGGAACAGATTACCCGCGAATTCACGCGCTGGCTCAGCGACAACTGGAATCACCCGAGCATTGTGATTTGGGACGCCCTGAACGAATGTACTGATCACACGGTGGAAAAGGCGATCATCCCGAAGATGAAGGCTCTCGACCCGTCCCGCCCCTGGGAGCCTGTAGACTTTCGGGAAGATCATCCCTATATCTACTCGCTCGGACCCGTTCTCCATGAACGGAAAATGGGGTTTTCGCGATCTCTTGCGGATATTGCCGCAACGCGAACGCCGGCGGTGGTAAATGAATTTCTCTGGTGGTGGTTGGATCGTGACGGGCATCCGGCGTTGCTGACCGATGAAGTAGTGGAACGCTGGCTGGGGAGAGAGTACTCCCGTGAGGATCTCATACGCCACCAGTCTTACGTGGCCACAGAACTTGTGGAGCTTTTTCGCCGTCTAAATGTCGCCGCCATCCAACCGTTTGTCTATCTCAGCAACAATGCGGGGCCGACTGCCCACTGGTTTTCCGGTCCCATCGCGGAGCTCAATCCCAAGCCGATCCTTGCTGCCTTGAAGAATGCCTTTGCGCCGTTTGGCCTCAGCATAGAATTGTGGGACCGGCACTTTTTCACGGGCGAACAACGGACGTTTTCCTTGTACATATTCAATGACTTCACATCCAGGCGCACGGGAAAAGTAACATATGGCGTATGCGACTCCAGGGGAGAGTGGGTGATCTCACAGCAGGTTGATGTTGCAGCAGAGGCATCCCGCACAAGTGTTCTCCTGATGGAGATTCGTTTCCCGGCACGGCCCGGGGATTTCACGGTGCGGGCGGAGCTTCGTATACCGGGGGACCCCCATCCGGTGAATGTGAGCGAAAAGCCCGCGTTTGTCTTTGAGCCGCTTGCCGAGACTACCGGACGGGCGACCAGGGCTGTTCTTTCGCTTGACGGATCCCAGGAGATCAGAGTCTTTCTCAGTAAACATGGGATCCGGTGCCTGACCGAAGATGACAAGACGATGACGCGCCCGCGCGCTATTCTCGTGGCGGGGAATGCGCACCGTCGCGCGAACTATGTCAACCGGCTCTCGATGCTGTCAGGCTGGGTTCGGGCGGGAGGAACCCTCGTCGTGATTGAACCGGAATACGGAGTGAAAAAGGAAGGCACGCTCAGGATACTGGAGGACCTGCCAATCCGCGTGGTCAAACGCGCCGATATCGACAGGGGCGGGTATGATTCATATGTTTTTGCGGAAGATCAGCATCATCCGCTGTGGACGGGCATCGCCGGGGATCATTTGAAAATGCTCAATGGCGGGTTCGGAGGCGAAATGGTCTCTCAGCATGATCTCTTCCCCGGCAGGCCCGCGCACGTGCTGGCCCGGTCAGGCCTGAAGTTGAACACGCCCGTTGTCGTAGAAATCCCGTATGGTGACGGCAGAGCAATCATCTCTCGCATTCAGGTGCGCGGCCGCTTGATGGGAAGTCTTGAAGGCACATCATTGTACGGACGCAGGAAGGACCCGGTGGCACAACGTTTCTTAATGAACCTGCTCGGCTGGGCAATCGGAGATGACCGTCGATGACCACAGTGCGTGTGCTCCGGAGAGCTCTTCATGGATTGACCGTTGCCGCTTCCATTATCTTCGCCGGGTGCGCGCGGACGCCGGGGGATGGAGTAGAAATCCATTTTTGGGCTTTGGGTGCGGAAGGAGAGAACGTTCAACAGCTGCTGCCGGAATTCGAACGGCGCAACCCGGGAATTCACGTCCGGCTGCATGCAATTCCCTGGACTGCCGCACACGAGAAGCTGTTGACAGCATACGCCGGCAACTCGATGCCGGATGTCTTTCAACTCGGCAACACGTGGATACCGGAGTTCTTGATTCTCCATGCCATTGAGCCGCTTGACACGTTGGTTGCACAATCCACAGTAGTACGGAGCGATGCGTACTTCGCCGGCATCTGGGAGACGAACACCCATGAAGGACGCCTCTTCGGTGTACCGTGGTATGTCGATACCAGAGTGCTTTTCTACAGGACCGATATTGTGGAGAGAGCGGGGTTCTCACGGCCTCCCCGCACCTGGGCCGAATGGGATAGTCTGTGCCGCCGCATTGTGGAGAGCGGCGGACCCGATGAGCACTTTGCCATGCTTCTCCCCACAACAGAGTGGGCTCCTCCCGTTATTCTCGGGCTGCAGACCGGATCCGGCTTGCTGAAAGACCAGGGCTGTTACGGTGATTTCTCCGGGCCGCAATTCCAAAAGGCGTTTACCTTCTACACAGATTTCTTTCGTCGCAAATACGCGCCGGTTGGTCAGACAAAAGTGATCAACCTCTATCAGAGCTTCGCAGAGGGATATTTTGCGATGTATATCACCGGTCCGTGGAACATCGGTGAATTCCGCCGTCGCATGCCGCCGGAACTGCAGGACAAATGGATGACCGCGCCGCTCCCGGGGCCGGAGGAGGGAAAGCCCGGGGCTTCTCTCGCCGGTGGCTCCAGCCTGGCGATTGCATCCTCGTCCCGCTCCAAAGACGCAGCATGGCGACTGGTGGAGTTTTTGTCTGAACCCGCCCAGCAGCTTGTATTCTACCGCCTGACAGGTGATCTCCCCGCGCGGAGAGAACCGTGGAGTGACACAACCTTTACCAACAATCCGTACGCCCGCGCATTCTATACACAGCTGAACACCGTGATGGCACCGCCGAAAATTCCGCAGTGGGAACAGATCGCCATGAAGGTGCAGGACTACGCGGAGATTGCTTCGCGCGAGACCATGAGTCCTCGCGACGCGTTGAGTGCGCTCGATCGCGATGTCAACGTGATACTCGAAAAACGGCGCTGGATGATGCATGCACACTGATTCACGTACCCGGGCACTCGTGCTGTTTCTTGGCCCCGCACTTGCAGCGATCGGGTTGTTCTTCTTTGTCCCCGTTCTTGCGGCGTTCGTGATGAGTTTCACGGACTTTGATATCTACTCACTGGGTGATCTGCGCTATGCGCGATTTGTAGGTGTGCGGAATTATCTTCAGCTGTTCGAAGATCCGCTTTTCTGGAAAGCGCTCTGGAATACCCTCTATTTTCTTGTAGCGGGGGGACCGCTCTCCATTGCGGTGTCGCTTGGTGCGGCGGTGCTGCTGCAATCGAAACTTGTGCGCTGCCGGTCGTTCTTCCGGTTCGTCTACTTCGCCCCGGTTGTTACTACACTTGTTGCCGTTGCCATTGTGTGGCGGTTCATCTATCATCCGCGCTTTGGTGTGTTGAATTTCTTCCTCTCGCTTCTCGGCGTCACTATGATCGATTGGTTGGGAGATCCGCATTGGGCGATGCCGGCGATCATCATTCTTGCGGTCTGGAAGAACTTCGGATACAACATGATCATCTTCATCGCCGGTCTGCAGAACATTCCTGCGTCGCTCTATGAAGCAGCAAGTATTGATGGGGCCGGCCCATGGCAACGGTTCACGAAGATCACCCTGCCCATGCTGGCGCCGACAACGGTGTTCATCACCATTATTACGATGATCGGCTACTTCCAACTGTTTGCAGAGCCGTACGTCATGACACAGGGAGGGCCATTGAACAGTACGCTGAGTATTGTGCTCCTGATGTACCAGCAGGGCTTCCGCTGGTGGAATATGGGCTACTCCGCGGCCATTGCTTTTGTCCTGTTTGCCTGCATTCTCGTCGCTTCAATTGTCCAGACGCAATTGCAGGGACGGGGAGGTGAATGAGTGTGCGCACATTCCAGTCCATAGCGGTGATGGGATTTCTTCTGCTGGTTGCTGCAACGACTCTGGCGCCCTTGCTCTGGATGGTGTCTGCATCGTTGATGCCGAGCGGCCAGGCAAATACCTTTCCCCCCCCGTTCATCCCGCGTGAAATAACGCTCGATCAGTACGTCGGGCTGTTCACGCGGCTGGATCTTGGGCGGAATCTCCTCAACAGTATCCTGCTCTCCGTGGCAGTTACCGTGGTGTCGCTGGCGGTCAACTCGATGGCCGGGTATGCCTTTGCAAAATACCGGTTCAAAGGGAAGCAACAGCTGTTCAAGTTGTTGATCGCATCGATGATTATTCCGGCGCAGGTGACCATGCTGCCGCTCTTTCTCATGCTGAACAAGATGGGGTTGATCAATACCTACTTCGGCGTGATTATCCCCGGCATGGCGAGCATCTTCGGCATTTTCCTGATCCGGCAATATGCGCTCTCGATTTCGGATAGTCTGATCGAGGCGGCACGCATCGATGGAGCGGGAGATTTCCGGATCTACTGGTCAGTGATTCTGCCACTCTGCAAGCCGATTCTCATAACGCTGGCGATCTTCACGTTCATGGGAACCTGGAACGACTTTCTCTGGCCCTTGATTGTCATGACCGATGCGTCGATGTACACATTGCCGGTGGCGTTGGCCGGACTGGTGGGAGAGCACGTGCAGGATACCGAGTTGATGATGGCTGGCTCGGTGATGACCGTACTGCCGGTGTTGGTGGTTTTTGCCGCCGTGCAGAAGTACTACATCGCAGGCATCATGGCAGGCAGCGTGAAAGAGTAGTTGTCTCAGTCGAACGCTTTGATCGAGCCCCAGAGTTTCTTCAAAGGCACCCGCAACCCGCGACAGAGGTAAATGTTCAGATTGTTCTCGTACGGCATGCAGTACTTCGATTGCACGGTACCGACAATGTCGACTCGAGAGAAAGCCTCCTGTTTGTCCCGCAGGTTCCCTCCGAGAATGAGCACCAAGTCGCCGGTATACTCCCCGGGTCCCCACATCCAGTATGAATTGTGGCGACCGATGGACCGTGGCAAGCCGTAGTGGCTTCCGAAAAAGTCCAGAGCGCCGCACCGTCCATAGTTGTCGGCGAAGATCGCACAGCGCGCCTGTTCCTCCGGTGTGAGCCGATAGAATGCCTGTGCAACCGCTGCAGCTTTCTCCGGCCACCCGAACATATCGGCATAAAACTGGGGCAGCTGTTCGAGTCTTTGGCGTTCAGAGGTCGATGGGGCCATGCCAACGCTGTGGGCATAGGCAATGTAGGTTTCCACGGGAAGAATCGGGATGGCAAAGGGAGCAAAGGCAATCCCGCTTATAGCCAGAAGTCCTGCATACGCCGGAGCAATCCAGCGCCGGCGGGGCAAAGAAAGAAATCGCTCCAGGGCGACTCCTCCGGCGGCAAAGAGCATGGGGTACGCCGCAGAAAGGTACTCCGCTTTGCTGTGCCAGTTGAGGACAAGAATTGCGAAGGCCACAAGATAGGCAAATCCGATCGTACGGTACTGCCGGAGCGGTGTCCAGAACAGCAGTCCGGCGATGCCGGCACCCCACAAAGGAAGGGCGAGCGGATTCTGCAACAGCATCTGACCAGTGATGAATGCCAGGGGTGTCAATCCGCTGTATTTGTCCGACGTCGCATTACGGATGAACTCCAGGTGCGCGAAGTTGTGGCTGATGTTCCAGATCACAAAAGGCAGGAAGCAGAGCACAGCTATCCCACCGGCCACATACGGCCATCGTGTCAGATACCACCGCCGCTCGGGTGTGAAGAGCATTCCCACAGCGATTCCGGCTCCCAACCAGAGGATGCCGATCTTGTTGAGCGCTCCGACCCCGAGAGCCACGCCGAGGAGCAACCAGCAACGCGGTGATTCTGTTTTGAGGAGACGGATCGTGGCAAAGGCAACAAGCGACCATGCAAGGAGGTCGAGAGAGTTCATGGAATAGATGCCAGTCATACCGAGCATAATGGGTGCTGCTGCGCTTCCCATAGCCGCGAGCATAGCCGCAGTTTTGCCGCCGCCCAACTGATTTGCCATCAATCCCGTCAGCAGAACCAGGAGTGCCCCGGTCAATGCCGGGACCAAACGGAGCGCGAACAGCGAATCGCCGAACACCCACATGCTTACTGCGAGCACATAGATTGAAAGCGGGGGCTGATCGACGTAGCCAATGTCGAGATGCTCGGTGCAGGCCAGATAGTACAGCTCATCGCGAAAATAGCCGTAGCCGGCGAAGGCATTGGTGTAGAGGTGGATACCCAGGACAACAATAGCGATCAGGAGAGGCGCGGCTGCGCCGTCGTTCCAGTATCTGCGAAGTGCTGCAGCAAGCGACATGGGGTGCTCGGAGTAACGTGCCACATGAGAGGGAGGGGGTTGTACGGACGGGGCCTCCCGGGCCTATTCTATAGATACGGGGGGATGGGCTAGTGGTTGCAGGAGGGGATACCTCCCCCTTCCAATTCTGAATTCTGAACATGGGGGGTGACCAAAATGTGGCTTGGTCATTGCGAATCCCGGCGTTCTTTGTCGGGATGAAGCAATCTCACCGGCCGATTGTACGGAACCGGTGAGATCGCTTCGTCGCTTAGCTCCTCGCGATGACGGATCCTGACTTTTTGGTCACCCTCAGGGATAGCTACTATTGAAGCGTCGGCAGGTCCTTGAGATCAGCCAGTGCCGCCTTGATGTCGTCGGGATGCATCTCATGGTCTTCGAGCCGCCCGNNGCGAAGAGGACCGCAGCTTTGAAGATATCGTTCTGCATGTACGCGCGCGCTTCGATCAAGTTGCTCTTGAGAAGCCGGCTCAGGATTGGTGCCATGCCGTGGTAGCGGAGTCCGCCCGCATGGATCGATGGAGGGACGAAGGTGTGGCCGAGCGTGTACATCGGCAGAAGCGGGGTCATTTTGGCGATGTCACCAAAGTCGTACCGGTATTCGCCTCGTGTGAGCGTGGGGCACGATGCCGGTTCCACCGCGATCGCGCGCAACTTCTTCCCCTTGATCTTCTCACGGACAAATGGCAGGGCGATGCCGCCGAAATTCGATCCACCGCC
>PMMO01000139.1:0-8268 GCA_003162215.1 Ignavibacteriota bacterium | reverse complement strand
TGGCCGGCGCCGGTTTCGGTGGCAAGTCTCTTGATGCCTGCCTGTTTGTTGTAGTACGCTTGTGCGATGGCAGTGTTGGGTTTGTGGCTGCCCGCTGGGCTGACACCTTCGTACTTATAGTAGATCTCGGCGGGTGTATCCAGCACTTTTTCGAGCGCAAATGCGCGCATAAGGGGAGTGGGCCGATATATTCTATAGAGGCGTTGAACTTCTTCAGGGATTTCGATGTAGTGTTCCTGACTGACCTCCTGCTTGATCAGCTCTATGGGAAAAATGGCTGCAAGGTCCTGAGGGCCAATCGGTTGGCGTGTGCCGGGGTGAAGCGGTGGCGCCATCGGCTCNNGAAGGTCAGGCAGAATGTTGTAATACGCGGTCGGCATTTCCCGTTCTTCGAGCAGTATCTTTTGTTGCATGGAAGTCTCTCCAGTGTGTTAATGTGAATGATGATCTGGGAGGGTGGACAGCCGCGTCCGGAGGCCACGCTTTCTGTACGGAAAGGCACAAAAAAAGGTGGGAACTCCGCGTGGCGTTCCCACCTTGTGACGATACGATCTACGGTCAATAAGGCGGGGACACCGTCGGGCGGCGCCACCACCAAGCCTGCTGCATATGAAGAGTTTCTTTCATGACCGATCTGTAACTGAACTATACAAATTCGGAAGTGATTTGTCAAGGGTCTTGGAAAAAAAGAGGCATCTTGCACATTCTGTACCAGTGCTCTATATTGTGCATACTGATTACTCCACCGTTTTCTTCTCTTTCCGCTTCCTCGACGAGGACATCAAATGCGCGCCCATCGACCTATTGCCGTCTGTTTTCTCATCACCCTGGCCCTGACTTTTCTCTCTCTCTCCTCCTGCGCTCCTCCGGGCGGGGAGAAAATCAACCGATTGGTAGCCGAAGGAAATTTCGCACAAGCTCAACGTGCAATCGAGGATCTTCTCGTGCGGGACACCTCGCTCACGGCATCCCAACGGTTACACTGGGAGTTTGAGATTGAACGGATGAACCGGATCAGACTCGACTTCCGCAAGACCGAACAGGATGTCAAGAATTTCGTCGCTAAACAGATGCCTGCCATTTCGACCGCAGACTACGAACGGCTCGAAGCAACACATGCACTCGAGGTGATGACGATCGACGGGGAGAAACGGTATTTCAATAATGCGGCGCGGAATCTCTTCAGAATCGATCGGCAGGCACGGCAGGTGTGGAGAGAGAAGCACAGGGACGATGCGGAACCCACGGGACTGGCGAGCGAATCCGGGCTCGACGTTCACATTGCCCAGGTAATGAAGGCTGCGGTAAAGTCGGGGAAACCATACGTCAAGCCGGTTGTCCTGCATGTGACGCAAAGCATCATGGTGGGTGGCAATGAGGTGCCGGAGGGAGAGATGATCCGCTGTTGGCTTCCTTTCCCCCGCGAAATTGCGGGCCGCCAGGAGGCAATTCGCATACTCTCCACCGATCCGCCCCGGTATCTCCTTGCCGACAACGGCGCATACCTGCAACGGACCATCTACTTCGAAAAACCGTCGGCAGGTAATGCGAAAACGAATTTCAAAGTCGAGTATGAGTATACTTCCAACGGAGTGTACGTTCCCGTTGATCCGGCGCAGGTAAAGGTTCCGACAATCACGGCGGAGCTCGCCTCCTTCGTTCGGGAAGAAGCGCCGCACATTCTGTTCACGCCCGAATTGAAGAAACTCTCAAAAGAGATCGTTGGAGAAGAGACAAATCCGGTTGCGATTGCACGAAAGCTGTTTGCCTGGGTGGACACGAATGTCACATGGGCAAGCGCGCGGGAGTATTCGACGGTGCCAAGCCTCAGCATGTATCCGTTCGAGAATCGGCACGGCGACTGCGGGATGCAGACCCTGCTGTATATCACGCTCTGCAGGCTGAACGGCATTCCGGCTCGCTGGCAGTCCGGATGGGAATTCCGTCCGCCCGACCAGAGCATGCACGACTGGGGGATGATCTACTTCGAACCGTATGGATGGGTGCCGATGGACGTCACATACGGGATGCGCAAAACCGCGGATGAAGCGATGAAGTATTTCTACGTCAGCGGCATGGACAGCTACCGTTTGATATTCAACGATGCAATTTCGCAGCCGTTCTACCCGGCGAAGATGTTTCCGCGTTCAGAGACTGTGGATCTGCAGCGGGGTGAGGTTGAGTGGAGAGGGGGAAATCTGTATTTCGACAAGTGGGAGTCGGATCTGACCTATGAGGTGCGTGAAGGCGGCGCTTCCCGGTAAAGTGCCTACGATAAAACGATCTCGTTGCGCGCTTTACCTGGACCTCAACCTCTCTCAGTTCACCCGTATGGCGAAGCCGGTTGGTCCTGCGGTTGGAGAAGGGGCACCCCCGCACGTCGCTGGTTCTCCGTGGTTACAAAGACAGCCGACTGCCCCGGCAGCGGACATTTCGTTTCGCAGATGCCGCAGCCGATGCACAACTCCCGGAGAACGAACGGATACTTGACCATCATCGTGTTGCCATCGCGTAGTCTCACTTCCTTCGACTCGAACTTAATGGCTTTGTCCGGCGTGGGGCAGTGTTCTTCGCACACAATGCAGTCGGAATTCTGTGCGTACGGGATGCAGTGGTTCTTGTCGAAGTGGGCCAGACCGATCGGTGTGTGCTGTTTCTGCTCGAGGGTTATCGGCATGATGGCATCTGTCGGACATACTTGTCCACAGAGATTACAGTTGTATTCGCAGTAGCCCTCACGCATCACCGCAACGGGCAGCCAGAGATCGAGCACGGTAGACTGGATGCCATCCGGTTGCAGGCAACCGCCGTTGGATGCACAGATCCGCACACACTCCTGGCACCGAATACACTTGTCGGCGAACTGATCTTCAGGCAACGCTCCCGGCGGGCGGACCTGACGGTCCTTGGCATCGCGGTTTTTCAGCCCGACGCTTAGCATCCCGAGTGCAATGGCACCCCCTGCGGTGGTCCGTAGGAGTTGTCGTCGCGTGAAATCTACGGGAGTGTGATAGGGTTTCCACCGCCAGCGGTAGGTAATGGCATTGATTTTTGGCGGACAGACCGCGCCACAATTGAAGCAGTCGATGCACTCAACCTTGCTCGTATGCTTTACATCGCCGGTGGGGATCGCATTCATCTTGCATTCGGTCTGGCATTTGTTGCAGATCGGGCATGCCTCGCCGACGATTCGCTCGAACATCCGGAATTGGGCGAGAAAGCCAAGCCATGCGCCCGCCGGACATACGTTCCTGCACCAGAACCGGCGTGACAACTTCTCCGCCCCCAGGATGGCACCGATGAAGAGTGCGATCCAGAAGAACTGCTGGGGATGAGCCTGCATTTCGGGCATGACAGACGCTTTGAACAGATCGTACACGTAAAACGCAGGAGTTTCGAGAAATGGCACTTTCGTGCTCGCGAGAAGCGTCTGGTTGACAAAGAGCGTTCCCAGGGGATAGAAGACCACCGTCAGTGCACGGTTGAATATCGAGAGGGGATCGAGGTATCCCCACACATGCACAGAGAACATGGCGAGGAGTATGCATGCGACCAGAAGGGCAAACTTGAGAAAACGCAGCTTCTCCCACTTTCCCGAGACTCGATTCGAAGGGGATTTGACGATCTTGCTTGCGGCGTCGATGGTCGTACCCAACGGGCAGATCCAGCCGCAGAAGAAGCGTCCAAGAAACGGTGTCGCAACAAGAATGACAAGTGCAGGCCAGAGAACCCACGAAAGGGAGAGGTCCTGGATGAAATGAAAAAGGGGGAGGAGAGGGCTGAACCGGAGAAACAGGTCCGCCTCCATCTTTCCGGAATAGGGATACCTTGCGATGAGAAACAGAATCACGAAGAACGCAAGAAAGCCGACCTGCACAACCCGCCGCAGTTTCTCCATGTTTACGACAGCCGCACCCGTTTGACATTCAGGGATTTCACATCGAACTTGTTGAGTCCACGCTTCAGCGCTTCACTGACCACGCCGACATCTTCCACTTTCAATCCAAAGAGATCCAGCGCGAGATAATCGGCGCAGACGATGCACGGGCTCATGATCAGAGTGCGGGCTTGCTTGACATGCGCGAGGTTGCCACCGACCGGTCCATTGGCAGTCAGGATGCGGTATGCATCGATGATGGTCAATGAAGGAAGTATGGTTCTGTCGATATCCACAATCTTCTTGTTGAATTCGTTGTGGATGTCACCCCTGTTGCCGCCCAGGACCCCCATCAGGTTTTTCATGCCGAGAGTCACGCGGCTTAGACTATGGTGCTTGGCGATCGGCACATTGATTACCTTGTCCGCTTCGAGGTAGTCTTTGTATACCGACCACTCCTTCACCACTTCGCCATTGATCGCTTTGTCGACGAACCGGTTTTCACGAATTTGCGTCACTTCGGCACCTGCGGCCCTGGCTTTCTCTTCGATTTGCGAATTTGTGTAACATCGGAGGGGATTATTGCAGGTGCGATCGAACACTTTGACGGTTTTGGCACCGGCATTGAAACATTCGTGAATGACAGCAGCAATCAGGTCTGGATTCGTGTTGGCAGCGAATTGTGGGGCGCGGTCCCATCCCATGTTTGGCTTAACGACCACAACATCCCCGCGCGAGATGAAGCGGGTGATACCGCCCATTTCTTTGAGCGCTGCAGCCAGCAGCTGTGCAGGCTCACCGTTTTCCANNACGGGGGGCGGTGGTGCCGCGAAAAGAGGATCGACACCTCGTGTGAACAGCGCTCCTCCGACAATGCCAGCGCCTGTGCTCAAGAGAAAATTCCGTCTATTCATGTCCGCTCCTGCTCCCTGTCACTTTTTCGGAGGCTTTCCGTACTCTCTGCCATCCCCTCATTGAGTATAAACAAAAACTTCCATAAAATACACCATTACTCGTTCGTTCCCCCGGCCATATCAAAAGGCGAACTCCGATGAGCCGTTTCTTCGAAACACGTGATATAACCAGAAGAGATTTCGTGAAGGTCGCAGCGCTCGGTGGCGTTGCCGCAGCGTTTGCTCCTCTGACGACACAGTCGGGAATGGCTCAAGACGTNNACGAATGGAAAAGACGCGCTGCGGTTTCCCCGCACCCCTCGTTCGTTACCCGGAGCATATCCCGGCCGCGTGGTACAACTGTTGAACGACAACGCAATTGTTAACGATACCTTCGATGTCATGGCCCTGCACGTCATGCTCGCAAAGGGCATGCTCGCCCTCACCGGCGCCCCGGAGGTGCGTGAGGCCTGGCGCATGCTCGTTGCACCGAACGAGATCGTTGGAATAAAGGTCAACCCGGTTGCCGGCAAGCTTCTTTCCACCAGCCCGGAACTCGTGCACGTTATCATCCGTCAATTGGAGGCAGCAGGCATCCCGAAGAAGAACATCGTTCTCTGGGATCGGCGGGCATTTGAAATGACTGAAGCGGGGTTTACGGCTGAAGCGTTCCCCGGGATCAAGTTTGCAGGAACAGAGGTGAAGGATGAGAAGGGATCTTTTTATGATGCTGAAGGCCGCCAATACAGTGAGAAGATGATCGACAAGGATTGGTATTACTGGGCAGATGTCGAAGACAAGTACGATGCGGAAACGCTCCCGTACATGATCAATGAGGGAAAATTTTCATACTTCAGCCGGATTTGCACGAAAGATGTTGATTGTATAATCAATGTGCCCATTCTCAAGAATGCGGGCCCCACGGTTACGATCTGCCTGAAGAATCTTGCGTATGGAGCGATTACGAACACAGGACGGCTGCACAAACAGTTGTGGGCCGAAACGTGTGCGGAAGTGCCCGCATTCCCCCCGTTGCGCGACAAAGTGGTGTTGAATATCGTGGATGGCATTCGCGGGTGTTATCAGGGGGGACCGGCAGCTGATCATAAGTACATCTGTAATTTCAATACTCTCCTCGTCGGCACAGACCCGGTGGCGGTTGATCGTGTCGGCTACGACATCATACTCAAGAAGCGCCTCGAAGAGAAGATCCAAAAGGAAGAATCTGCAAAGGGGCGACGTTTCATCGATCTGGCCGAGGATATGAAACTTGGTGTCGGGGATCTGTCCAAAATTGCACTCGAACGGATTCTTCTCACATGAAAACGTTTCTCGCTCTCCTCTCGGGATGTCTGATTGTTGCCATTGCGAGAACGCAAGTCGTTGACACCCCATACTTGAATTCGGGAGACATGCCCGGTTTGGTGGTGACGAGGACCGGACATTTTGACGGGAAAGCCCTGTTTGGCTATATGGACGGCGGGGCAGAACTCTACCGTGAATACGGCTTCGTTGATCTGACGGTCCAGGAGATGCGGATCGAGGATCACCAGATTCTTGTAGAGCTCTTCCGCATGCAAGATGCACTGGCAGCGTTCGGTGTCTTCAGTGTCTCCCGGGGCGATCGTCAGGGGGATGACTCCACTGCCCGATACTGGTATCAGACTCCCGGTCAGGTACTCTGTGCCACCGGTCGCTACTTCTTCCGGGTGCAGAGGCTTACTGGCGGATCAGATGCAAGCGGTCTTGCAAGAGCGGTCGCGGTACGAGTCCTCCATCTCCTGCCGGATTCGGATGTCGTTGTCCTTCCCTGGATCGCCGGCGGTCCGAATGCTCAAGCCTGGCAACGCACAGCGATACTGGTGTTTGGACCGTTGGGATTGCAGAATGGCTTTCCGGATTGGGTTGATCCGCTGGAAGGCGGCGACTATCGCTCGATCACCATCGTCCCCTGGAGTGTTGACGGGAAACCCGCGACCATTGGTTGGATTCACTGTGCTTCTGCGCAGGTGGCTTCTGCGCTGGAGCGTCACATTGCCACGGATACAAGGCCCGCGTGGCAATACATCCGGCGATGCGAAGGGAACTCCTTCCTCGTGATTGAGGCCGATCTTCCTGCAGAACGTCTCGCTCAATTCGCAAGGATACTGCTGATTCATTGAGCAACATCAAAAGGCTGACACTCATGAAGCACCTTATCACCTGTCTCTGTTTCACGCTATCGACGCTCGGCGCCGGAGCAGCCGAGCGTATCCCCGCCCCAATCGAGGTAAACAACTTTTCACGTGTCACTTCACACGATGAACTCCTTGCGTTTGTCCGTAATGCCGACAATCTTTCAACCCGTGTGACCGTCACTACGGTTGGGAAGACGACGCAGGGGAGAGACATCCCGCTTGTGATCCTGTCGCGCGATGGTATGGCAACGCAGCGGTTGCGGACATTCATTTTCTGCCAGCAGCATGGTAATGAACCTTCGGGCAAGGAGGCTGCGCTTATGCTCATTGCCCAGGCCGTCAGAGAAGACCTGGATCAACTGCTGGCGAAAACGGATATATTGCTCATTCCTTCTGTAAACCCGGATGGCAACGAGGCTGGAACGCGCCGCAATGGTGCTGGAGCGGATCTTAACCGTGATCACCTCCTCCTCTTCCAGCCGGAGACCCGTGCCGTGCACGGGGTGTATGACCGCTGGATGCCCGAAGCGACGCTGGATGTTCATGAATTCGGTGGGTCGGGTGAAGAGTGGCAACGAGCAGGGTATGTGCGGGCCGTCGATGAACAGTTTGGATTGCCCACAAATCAGAATATTGCTCCGACAATCATCGCTCTGGGGCGCGACAAACTCTTTCCTTTTCTTGAAAGCCAACTGCAGAACGCAGGCATTCACTTTTTCAATTATAGTATAGGGGGCGGGCCGGGTGACACAGTGCGTCACAGCACCACGGACATCAACGACGGACGTCAAAGTCTGGCGATCCTCCATTCATTTTCGTTCATTCTTGAAGGACGCAACGGCCGGGAAATGAACGACGATTTGCGCCGGAGAACCCGCGGTCAACTCTCTGCCATGCGAGCCTATCNNGATCACGCCAATGAGATTTCCACTCTCGTCACCACCGAACGCCGCCGGCTGCCTTTGGCGATGGGTCCCGTGGCTATGCAGATGAATCATTTCCCCGATGGGTCTCTCCTGACGATGCCGGTCAAGACCTATCCCGGGGGCAAGGACTCGACGGTGCTCCTTCCTTACACGCCTGTTGTGCGAACGCTGTTCGAAGTCACGCGTCCACGGGCGTACCGTATTCCACACAGCCAATCACAGATCCTGGAGCTCCTTGCCCGACATGGTGTGCAGACGCAGGTGCTCGAACGGGACACGGTGCTTGATGTAGAAGCATACGCGGATGTTCGGTTTACCACGACGATGGTTGAGGGAGATACTGCGTACATAGCACAACCGGAAGCGCGGAAGATTCGCTGTCAATGCTCGGCGGG
>PMMO01000220.1 GCA_003162215.1 Ignavibacteriota bacterium | reverse complement strand
AGCCACTTCCTCGAGCATATGGTGTTCAAAGGGACGCGCAACCGCAACGTTCGTGAGATTGCGCAGAGTCTTGAGTCCCTCGGCGGATACCTCAACGCCTTCACAACCAAAGAGCAGACCTGCTACTACGCCCGCGTGTTGGACACCAACATCCGCGAGGCGATGGACGTGCTTGCGGATATCATGCTGAACGCCACGTTCGAACGCCGGGAGATGGAGAAGGAAAAGCTCGTGGTGATCGAAGAGCTGAAGAACGCCGAGGATGACCCGGAAGATATTATTCACGATTACTTCGAAAAGACGTTGTTCCCGCGGCATACGCTTGGGAACCCGGTGATCGGCACAGAAGCGAACGTTCGCCGGTTCCGCCGGGAAGATTTGAAGGCCCATGTGCATGCGCACTACCGCCCTTCGCAACTTGTCGTGGCGGCGGCAGGAAACGTCGATCATGACCTGCTGGTCCGCCTGGTCAATCGCTACTTCGGCCGGCTTCGCGGCGATGATGAGCAGAAATCCCGGCAACCGGTTTCCGGAACAGCCCAACCGGAGAAAGTGAATGAATATCCACGGCCGATAACACAGGCGCATATCTGCCTTGGAACGCTCTGCTTCAGCATCAAGCATCCGCAACGATACCCGCTGATGGTGACCAATACATTGCTGGGCGAAGGGATGAGTTCGCGGCTCTACCAGATGATCAGGGAGAAACACGGTCTGGCGTATTCCGTCTATTCGTTTGTCAGCCTGTTGAGCGACACGGGAGTGTTTGGTACCTATCTCGGAACAGACAAGAAGAACATCACTGCTGCCGTGGATCTTGTGTTCCACGAGCTTGAGAAACTGAAAAAGCGCCCCGTCTCCCATGCCGAGCTACAACGCACAAAGTCGCAAATCAAGGGCACGCTCATGCTCGGCCTGGAGAATATGTCCGGCAGGATGACACGGCTCGGCAGCGCGGAACTGTATTTGGAGTCATACATCTCGCTTGACACCATACTGAAGAAAGTGGATGCTGTCACCCCGGAGGATGTCCTGAAAGTGTCTAATGATGTCTTCCATCATGACCGGTTCTCGACGGTGGTGATCCGGCCATCATAATGAAGCATTGACAATGCTGACCATACAAGACCTGAATCCCGATGTCCTGGTTGCGGAATACGCCGTGCGCGGACCCATTGTGCAGCGCGCCCAGGAACTGGAGGCGCAGGGCAGGAAGATTATTTACTGCAATATCGGAAACCCTCAGGCGCTCAAACAACGGCCGCTGCACTTCCTTCGCCAGGCACTCAGCCTTCTGGAAAACCCTGAACTGCTCGACAATCCTGCCGTTCTTGCCGCGTATCCGAAGGATATCGTGGCCCGCGTCCGTGAACTGCTGAAAAAACACCCCCCCGGTACGGGAGCATACACGCAGAGCCCCGGCATACCCTTCATCCGCCAGGCTGTCGCGGATTTCATCGCACGGCGCGATGGCGTCTCTGTCGACAAGGACAACATCATACTCACCGACGGTGCGAGTAAAGGCGTGCAAGCCGTTCTGCTTGCGTTGCTCACACCACCCACCGATGGCGTGATGATTCCAATCCCACAGTATCCGTTGTACAGCGCCACACTGGCGCTCTATGGCGGCGCGCAGATCGGGTACTACCTGGATGAAGAGAACCGGTGGCAGCTGAATCATCAGATTCTCACAGCGAGCATTGAAGAAGCCATCGCAAAGGGCGTCAGACCCAAAGCGATTGTGGTGATCAATCCCGGCAATCCGACGGGTGCGGTCCTGAGCCGCGACAACGTTGAGATGATCGTGCGCTTCGCCCGTGCCCATGGGCTGACGATCATAGCGGATGAAGTGTACCAGGAGAACGTGTATGACAGGGAACTCCGGTTCCATTCCTTTGCCCGGGTGATGTCGGAGATGAAAGAGACGGAGACTTCACTCTTCAGTCTCCATTCTGTGTCGAAGGGGTTTCTGGGCGAGTGCGGACACAGGGGAGGGTATCTTGAACTCCGTAACGTTCCTGACCCCGTCCTTGCTGAGTTTATCAAACTGCAGTCCATCAGCCTCTGCGCAAATGTCAGTGGTCAGTTTGCCACCTATTTCATGGTGGCGCCGCCGAAACCCGGCGACGAGAGCTATGAGACGTACGTCCGTGAACGGGATGCCGTGCTGGCTGACCTGAAAGCTAAGGCGGAAATCCTTGGCAATGGCGTGAATGCAATTCCGGGCCTGTCGGTGGACATCCCGCGCGGGGCAATGTACGCATTTGTCCGCTTCAGCCTGCCGGCGCAGAACGGTGTCAACGTCGAGGCCATGTCGGCGGACGAACGTCGCGCGTATGAAGGTGGTCGTGACTCTGAGTATTGCCTTGCGTTGCTGGAGCAAACGGGCATCTGTGTTGTCCCGGGTTCGGGTTTTGGCCAGAGGGCCGGCACACTGCACTTCCGCACGACATTTCTGCCTCCCCGAGACGAGATCGAAAGCCTCGTGGAACGCCTGAAGACATTCCACGGGAATTTTGTCCGAGCACTGGAAAACGCCTGATATGATCACCTTTGTCATCGACGGCAAGTCGCTTGAGGTGCAGGAAGGGCGCACCATCATCGAAATCGCACGAGAACACGGGATTGATATCCCGCACTTCTGCTGGCACCCGAAACTGTCGGTGTCGGGCAATTGCCGGATGTGTCTCGTCGAAGTGGACCGTTCGCCGAAGCTTGTCATCGCGTGTGCCACACAGGCAACTGAGGGAATGGTGGTGCATACAAACACCGAGCGTGTGCTTTCGGCGCGGAAATCGGTGATGGAGTTTCTGCTGATTAACCACCCGCTGGATTGTCCCATTTGCGACGAAGCCGGGGAGTGCAAGCTGCAGGATTACGCCTATGCGCACGGCATCGGATACAGCCGTTTCGATGAGGACAAAGTCCACAAGCCAAAGCGCGTGGAGTTGGGTCCGCATGTGCTGCTTGATACTGAACGCTGCATCATGTGCTCACGGTGTGTCAGGTTTTGCGATGAGATCGCCCACAAACCGCAATTGACGTTCACCGATCGTAGCGACCGCGTCGAGCTCACGACGTTCCCCGGCGAACAGCTGGATAACCCCTACTCGATGAACGTCATCGATATCTGTCCCGTCGGTGCGTTGACCAGCCGGGAATTCCGCTTCCGGGCTCGTGTGTGGGAGATGTCGGCGACCGAAACGATCTGCCCTGGATGCGCCCGCGGCTGCAATATGTACACATGGGTGCGGAACAACGAAATCCTGCGCCAGACGCCGCGCTATAATCCCGCGGTGAACGAACACTGGATGTGCGACCACGGGCGGCTGACCACATTTCCGCACGTGAATGCCGAGACCCGCATAAAATCGCCCTTCATCCGCAAAGAGGGCGAGCTTGTGGAAGTGGCATGGGATGAAGCGATTGCCCGTGCGGCATCAGAGTTCCGCGTCTACCGCAAGAACGAGATTGGCGTGATCGCATCTGCGCACGCAACGAATGAAGATCTCTATCTGCTGCACAAGTTCTCGCGCGATGTTCTCGGCACAAAGCATCTCGCGGTCGTACCTCATGTGGTGCCAGGCGATGAGGATCAGCTCCTCATCCGTCCGGACAAAGCGCCAAATGCACACGGACTCCTTTCGCTCGGTATTGTGGATGCATACGACCGCACAGCCCTGGATGCGCTGGTGAAACGGATACACGAAGGCCAGATACGGGCGCTGTACGTTGTCGAAGAAGATGTCTGCGCAATCCCGGAAGTTGCGGCTGCTATGACGAAGCTGGACTTCCTGGCTCTCCATGCAACCACGGAGAATGAGACGACCCCTCAGGCAGATCTGATCTTTGCAGCATCGACCTTCGCGGAACGAAATGGCAGCTACACGAACTTCCAGGGCCGCGTACAGCGTATTCGCCCTTCCGTGGCCACGCTGGATCTCGATCGTTCGCTGGATGGGTTTGCGATGAGCCGGTTGGACCGCGCCGGGACCGCATTCGATCGATGGGGAAGAGGCCAGAAACGCGATGCCCGGCCAACCTGGAAGATCATCGCCGGCATAGCCTCGGTGATGGGTTTCAAGTACAAATATCAGACTGCAGAGGACGTGTTTCATGAACTCTCGTCTGCCGTTCCGGGGTTCCGCGGGCTGGACTACCGGAAGATCGGCACGACGGGGACTATGCTGAACGCGCCCAAAGAAATGACAGTGCGCACCTGACCCGGGCCGTACTCAAGGAACACGTGCATGGAATTTCTGGTTATCTCGCTGATCAAGATTGTGATTGTCCTCCTGGTGATCCTGACCACGGTCGCAAACCTGGTGTACATGGAGCGCAAGATCAGCGCATTCATTCAGAACAGGATCGGTCCCAACCGTACGGGACCATGGGGACTTCTGCAGGCACCCGCCGACGTGCTGAAGCTGTTCATGAAGGAAGATATTGTTCCGACGAAGGCTAACCACACCATTCACACGCTGGCACCGATTATCTCGATTACCGTTGCCATGAGCACGTTTGCCGTGGTCCCCTTTGGTGACAGGGTGACGATCTTCGGACATGAGATCAAGCTCATGATCGCCGACGTGAACATCGGCATCCTCTATATTCTCGCTCTTACCTCAATGGGTGTGTACGGTATTACGCTGAGTGGTTGGTCGTCGAACAACAAATACTCGCTGCTCGGCGGATTGCGTTCGTCAGCCCAGTTGATCAGCTATGAACTCTCGATGGGGCTCTCGGTGGTGGGTGTGATCATGATTGCCGGAACACTTCAGCTCGACAAGATTGTGGAAGCGCAATCCGGGTTTGCATGGAATGTCTTTTTGACTCCGATCGGCTTCATCACATTTCTCGTGGCGTCATTCGCCGAGACCAACCGACTGCCGTTCGACCTTGCCGAGGCCGAGTCCGAACTCGTCGCCGGTTTTCACACCGAGTACTCCTCGATGAAGTTCGCGGCGTTCCTCATGAGCGAGTACATCAATATGACCACAGCCTCAGCGCTGATCGTGACGCTCTTCTTCGGCGGGTGGACGTTCCCCGGCATGCAGCACTTTTCGGGCTGGTGGCTGCTGATCGCATCCGTGGGCGCTTTCCTCGTGAAGCTCGCCTTCTTCCTGTGGCTCTTCGTATGGGTGCGCTGGTCGCTCCCTCGTTTCCGCTACGACCAGCTGATGCGCCTCGGTTGGAAGGGGCTCCTGCCGCTGGCGACGCTCAACCTCGTGTGGGTAGGGGCCGCGATGGCGATGAGGTGGATCTGATGAAGACAGTTGACAGTTCACAGTTAACAGTTGACAGTCCCCACCCCCGCCCGCAA
>PMMO01000162.1 GCA_003162215.1 Ignavibacteriota bacterium | reverse complement strand
GGAGCACACGCGGGAGAGCTCACCTGTCCTGGAAGCGGTTGCCCAAGCCCGAGGTCTGCGTCCTTCTTTTCCTTTCTATTCGCTTCGCGGCCGTCTGACTTTTGCAGTGCGTTGGACCTAAACTCGGGAACGATCCGTCTCAGGAAGGAGTGTACTCTGCCCAGATCCCCGTCGCGCGCGGCCGCGATCAGACCTGACACATCGTGGTTCAACCGGGCGGGTTGTATATTAGCCCTGGCCTGCCCATTTCTGCAAACCAGTATCTTCTNNCTGAGCGCTCGATTTTCTCGAACTCATAAAAAATTGCCTCATGCAGTTTCTCACCGTCCTTGAGGCCCGTGTAGACGATTTCGATATCGCGTCCTTCCTGCAAACCACTCAGCCGGATCACATCGCGCGCCAATTCTACGATCTTTACCGGCTCCCCCATGTCGAGGACGAACAATTCCCCCCCCGTTCCCATCGTCCCCGCCTGAAGCACGAGTTGCGCCGCCTCCGGGATCGTCATAAAGAAGCGTGATGCTTCAGGACTGGTGACGGTGACCGGTTCTCCCAATGCAATTTGTTCCTTGAAAATCGGTACGACGCTTCCGTTGCTCCCCAGCACATTGCCGAAGCGGACTGTCACAAATATCCCGCCGGTTCTTGCCGCAGCGTCTTGAACCACCAATTCAGCCACGCGCTTGGTTACTCCCATGATGCTGGTCGGGTTGACAGCCTTGTCCGACGAGATCATGACGAAGCGTTGGACGCCGTGAAGAGAAGCAAGTTCTACAAGTGTCTTGGTTCCCAAGACGTTGTTTGTTACGGCCTCGGTGGCGTTGTCTTGCATGAGCCCGACGTGTTTATGCGCCGCCGCATGGAATATGACTTGCGGGCGGTACACAGTGAAGACTTCTTGCGTACGATCATGATCGCGGATGTCGGCCACAACCACATGAAGGAGGATCGTGGAGTCGATCTGCCTCTTTACACGACGCAGTTCAGTCGCAAGGCGAAACAGGGAGTTCTCACCGTGGCCGAGCAGCACCAGCTCCGCCGGTTCGCACAACAGGATCTGGCGGCAGAGCTCAGAACCGATCGAACCACCGGCACCGGTAACCAGTACACGCGTCCCTTTGAGTTTGTCGCGTACAGAGTCAATATCCGTCTTCAGCAGGCCCCGACGGAGAAGGTCATCAATTTCAATGTCACGAATGGCCGTGACCCGTGTGGCCCCCCCGATGATTTCGAACACGCCGGGAATCGTTTTGCTCGGGATTTTCATGGACTTGCATATTTCCATGATTTGCCGAAGAACATGCCCGGGGGCAGTCGGCATTGCGACAACGACTTCTTCGATTTTCGCTTCCTTGAGGACCCTGGCGGTATCTCCCAGAGTGCCGAGCACTTTCACCCCATGTATCGAGAGACCCCTTTTGCGCGGGTCGTCATCCACGAATCCGGCCGGTTCGCGTCCGAGCTGCGGGTTCTTTTTCAGTTCTTTCACGATCATCGAACCTGCGACACCTGCGCCGCCGATAAGAACGCGTTTCATTTTTCCGTCTGCCGCCAGCCGATTGCTGAACTCAAACACAACGCGCAAGCTGAGTCGGATTGTACCTACTCCGAGCATCGCGATCAAACCTTGAACGATGGGGATGGAGCGGGGGAAGCCCGGAGGGACAAACCCCAGAGGATAAGCGATGCCGAAAAACACGAAAACGCTGGCTACCCATGCTCCAGCTGTGCCGACAGCCAGGGCGGTCATCTCATCGACGCTGGCGTAGCGCCAGTAGCGGCTATAAAGGCCCGTGACCCAAAAGATAGGAAGTATCCAGAAGAGGCTGAGGCATCCCCAGAGGAATGCGATCCTGAAATACAGTGCAAACCCTTCTGTGGAATCGAACCGGATCACCAGCGCAAGGATCGGTGCCGCAAGAACCACCAGAACATCGAGGACGAGGAGATGACCTTTGCGTACGCCCAGTATGAAGGAGTACAGCTTCTTTTGCATTGCCAACCTTTGGATGAGGCTCTGGCGGGAAAAGCTATCTTCTCGCGTTGCCTTGGAGATACGAAGTTTAGGCGTGGGGGTCTCTGTTTGGGTTCGTCCTACGGTACTGCCTTCCGGAGCCCTTCTGGAGTGCAGGGAGGCCCACCCTTGCCCCCGCGGGCGTGTCGATCTCGATCTGCATCCCGGGAACATACTTTCTCTTCCTCTTCGGTGTGTTCTTCAGCCCGTCCACCACACGTTCGAGATCCGATGAAGTCATTGCTGTTCCCGAAGGGAGGGCGAGGCCATGTTCGAAGATGTCCTCCGAGACTGCGCCTCCAACCGCTTTGCACGTTTTGAAAATCGGCTGCAGGTGCATCGGTTTCCATGTGTTTCGGGACTCAATGCTGAGCGAGTCCAAATGAATCCGGATATCCTCGCTTGAAGCGCCAAACTCAGCCGCTTCGACCGTGATACAGGTAAGCCATTTGTTAGATGTGCCGTAGGGCGGTTCTGGCATGAACCCCACGCCGGGCAATTCCGAGAATGTGGAGCGGTAGAACCGGTTGATCTCTTGCCTGCGTGCGACCTTTCGGTCCAGGTTCTGGAGCTGCCCTCTTCCCACCGCCGCCAGTAGATTGCTCATCCTGTAGTTGTAACCGATTCGTGTGTGCTCGTAGTACGGGACCGGTTCTCGGGCCTGGGTGGAAAGTAGGCGAGCGAGGTCTATATANNATGATCTTATTCCCGTTGAATGAGAAGATCCCCAAATCCCCTAAGGTACCCGCCATTTTATCCTGATACGTCGACCCAAGCGCCTCCGCGGCGTCGTCGATTACCGGCACTCCATACCGAGCACAGATGCTTGATATCCGGTCGAAATCCGCGCACTGACCGTAGAGATCCACCACAATCGCAGCCTTCGGGAGCTTCCCCTTTTTCTTGCATNNAAAATCCGGGTCCATGTTCCACGTCGCCCGGTCGCTGTCGATGAAAACCGGATTCGCCCCGCAATAGACGATCCAAATTGCCGACGCCGCAAAAGTAAATGACGAGCAGAGCACATCATCGCCCGGCTTCACCCCCTCGATCACCAAAGCCAGGTGCAACGCTGCGGTCCCGCTCGCCAGCGCGACCGCGTGCCCGATCCTCACCTTTTCGCACATCTCCCCCTCGAACGCATCCACCTGCGGACCAAGCGTGGTGATCCAGTTTGAATCGATGGCCTGTGTAAGGAGTTCTTTTTCGTTGCCGTCCAGATGGGGTGGCGAAAGATATATGCGTTTTGCCATTATGGGGAGCCTCTTTATTGGATGCGTTGCGCCGCACCTTTGCCGGCGCGAAT
>PMMO01000082.1 GCA_003162215.1 Ignavibacteriota bacterium | reverse complement strand
ACACCTTCAGCACATTCACAGCGCTGAAGCGCGGCGAGTTACCCGCTTCGTCAGCAACAAAGAAGTGCGCATCGGTTTCGAATTCCCCGTACGTCGTCCTGCCAAGCTCATATTGGTATCGCGGCCGTATGTTTTCACGTGCAATCTCCGATTCCAGGTCGAGTTTTGCCGCGATGAGCAACGTGTGGCCTCCGGAGTCAAGCCGGATAGCAACGGCACGCGACGGCATAGAGGTCGGGAGAAGTGATGCGCGAGGCAGATCTTCAAGCCGCGATCCCCGATCGAACGGCGTAAGGACAGTAACAAATACCTCTATATCACCTGTCTTGTACTGGCTTGAAGTCGACTGATAGAGTGCGTATTCATTTTGCCCGTGCCTCGATATCGGCTCCACCCCTTCGGATTTTGCGGTTCGTTCAAGGAACTCCACGCGCAAGGCCGATCGCTGCGGCAATTGCAGAGCTTGCAGCGAATCAACGGTGATTGTGTAGACACCATCGCGAATGCGCTGAACCTGTTGACCGTGCCAAAATGACGTGAGCGTCAGATAGTCGGACCTTGTCGCCTTCACCGCATCGAATATAACGAACACCCCCTGTGACCTCACGTACACCACGATCCTGTCCCAGTCATAGCCCGGGAAGGACTCGCTCACCCTGGTCCGGCTCATATCCACATCGCGGAGGCGAACGAAGTCGATCTTGTGGGTCTCCACGGGCCTGTACGCGCCGGAGTTGCGCACAAATTCCAGAACACCCTGGTGTGGATCACGTTTGTTGGACCGCACGACGAGCCGATTGTGAAAATAATCCTGGCGCCAGGATCCATAGGGTCCGCTGGGAAGGCCGTCGCGATAGCCTGCATCGTGAAGCAACACGGAGCCATTGTGCATCAGAAGGCTGATGCTGTTCTCATCGGCATGCCCGTGATGCATTTTCTCTTCTTCCACGGTCAGGGTGTTCCGAAGATAGTTCCGGCTCATCCATCCGCCCTCACCTTCATCCCGGTAGTTCAACAACAGGTACGTTGACCGGTCATCCCAGCCGTTGCGGAACACCACCTTTTTGCCGNNACCTCTTCACTCCCTGTTTGAGGTGCCTTCGTCGCAACCGATTCGTCGGTCCAGCGATGGGCATCACAGAGGTGATACGCTGCAGCAATATTCACGGTATCGGTTCGTGTGCGTGAGGTTGCCAACAAGGTAGCGGCAGCCCACCGGAACGTCGGATCACGGAACACGGCGGCACCCCGTTCGAACACTGCAACAAACCGAAGAGCTTCAAGGGACGATTCCCAGAAAGCATCACCGAAGTCAGGGACAAGGCCGGCCGGTGAAATCAGGTGAGCAAAGTATTCAAGGTAGTAACGCAGGAAGACGGAGGAATGCACCTGCGGCTTATCCGCCGCTTCAGCATATCGGAGCAGGGCGTGGAGCCATACCGGGTGGTATACCGTTGCATCTTCAACCTCCCATGATTGAAGATTGTCGGCAGCGATGGCTTCGGCCATGCGTGTCCACTGGTGCACGTGCGGATGGTGTGGTATGGCCTGAGCCCCCAGAAGAAATCCCAGCGCACGCAACATTGCACGGTTGTGGCTCCCCCATTCGGGAAACGTATAGACGAAGTCAACACATTCCGCAAGATCGTGCTCAATCGCCGCCCGCAGTGCAGGCGTCGCCGACCGACTGTCGCGGACAGCCAGATACGCCTGTGCAAAGGGGGCGATGAAAAAGAAGTTGGTGAACGGAGGGACACCGTGAGCATATTCGGCGCGTGATGACGCAAAGTCCGCCGGCAATGTCTTTCTTAGATTTCCGTACTCGGCAAGCAACTGAAGCGCACGCTGTGCATAGACTTCATTATGGTTGAGAGAATAGAGATAGCCGCATGTGGCGGCAAGGTAGACCGGCGTTCCGGGAGGATTGTACCCCCACAGGACGCTGTGATTGGGGTTTTTCTTCCAGGCTTCGAGCTCCGACGGAAGCGAACGCCAGCATTTCGCTGTGGACTTCTCAATTTCCGCAAAGTAAAGCGCCTTCTGAGCTGGTGCCGTGTTGCTCAGAACAAGGAACCCAACCATAAGACAGAGCGTCATTCCGAGGCGCTTTCCGCCGAAGCAATCTCGCATTCCTTTTGAGCCTCGAGGATGAGATTTCTTCGCTCGCCCCTTCGGGGTTTCGCTCGCAATGACTGGTCCGAACGGCCTGCCCGATATTCTATGCATCGCGTCGTGTTGCATGGGCTTCATCAATCATTGCTATATAGTTGTTTGCAGGCACGTAACTTGGAATCGAGTTACCCGAGCCGATGGCGTAGCGACCTGCCAGTCCACAATGCCCGACAAGTTGTCGCACGCGTTCCCGCACCTGTGATGGCGTTCCGCCGGAAAGTATGTTGATGTCAATGCCGCCGAGCACTGCGATGCGGTTGCCATACGTGCGCTGGAAATCCTCCACGGGAATAATCGCATCTTCATAGGAGTGTTTCCCGTCGATTCCGACGTCTGTGATCAGGTCATCCATTATTGCTGAGAGGTTGCCGCAGGAGTGCAGGAAATAGGGCACACCATGGTCATGTGCGATCGCGGCAAAGCGCTTGTGCCAGGGAAGCGCATACAACCGCAGGTCACGGGGCGAAATCATCGTAGCTGTACGATATCCCATATCATCCCCGGGGAACACCGCAACGAGCCGGTCCAGATCGATCAGGTGTCTGTAAAAGCCCAGCATGAGTTCACCCAGCTTGTCTGCCAAAACCCGCACCAGCGACACATCCTCATTGAGAGCAGCACAAAGCCCTTCGAACGACATAATCCAGGAGAGGTGCTCAAACACCCCCCCGCCATGGCTGCTGATCAAGCCCATCCCCTCGGGGAGATGATCGTTCAAATACTCAAAGGGGCTAAAATCAAAATCCTCAACCTTTGGCCACGGATAACGCTCGAATTGCTCCCAATTGTTGATCATTCCCTGATGTTCATCCGGCCACGAGCGGTCTTTTGTGCTCCCCGGCGCCGCGTCGGCAATCAGCGTATGCCGTTCAGGGAATGGCAGTGAGAGTTCGAAGCGGACGAAATCGTACCCCATCCCCAACCAGAATGCGATGAGGTTGTCAAGATACTCCTGACGCGGAGCCGGACCTGACCCCGGAGGTACCCATTGCCGCTGCAACAGCTGCTCGACAACGGGTTGCATCACCACGTCGTCCACGATGTACTCCACGAGTGGGACGCGCTGCTTCCGGCCCGGGTGCATCAGGGTCTCGACAAACTCGGCTGCATCCGGTGCCGGCCGGTGGAGCGGGATATGACTGTACGATTCTGTGATCATGAGTCTCGTAGTAGGTGACCTTGATCGAACGCTGCACACAGCGAAGCAATATCACCGATGGATTCTCCGAGCGCCGCAGGCACGATATTGCATACAGCGGCGGCACGTGGCAGGGCCTCTTCATTGAACACCCGCAGAGCGGGTGTGACAAGTATATCTGTCAACCGCATTCCCAACCCTCCCAGAACGATGCGTTCCGGGTTCAGCGTATCGGCAAGCATGGCCAGTCCGCGCCCAAAATACCGCGATGCAATCGCGAACACTTTCAAAGCATCCGGATCTCCCGAGCGTGCTGCGGCAGTCAGCAGAATCATATCGGGAGAGGATTGCCATCGAAACGGAAAGAGCGACTGCGCCAGCCGGGCTATTCCGGTGCCGCTTGCGTACCCTTCAAGTGATCCGGCTTTGCCGTAGCAGTCTGGACCATCCTCAGCAATACGCACATGCCCCACCTCCCCCGCAACATCCGACGCTCCCCGATAAAGCCGGCCATCAAGTATCAACCCGGCCCCAAAACCCGTTCCCATAGTCAGGAATACCATGCTCTTCGTCCCTCTGCCCGCACCGAAATACCATTCCGCCAGAGCTCCGGCATTGCCATCGTGTTCAATATGGACGGGGAATGCAAACCGTTCTCCCAGGAGCTTCTTCAGTGGAATCCCGTCCCACCCCGGCAAATGTGGGGGCGAGAGAACTATGCCTTGAAGAACATCCAGCGGCCCACCCACAGCCACACTGAGGGCCGCGACAGCATGTGTTGCCGATGCCACAATCTCCTCTATGCCGCAAACGATATCGTTGAATACAGAATCAAAGCCGCGCTCCGGAGCCGTGGCAAATTGAATGCGGCGTATGATTCGTCCATCATCCGTTCCTTCAACGACTGCAGTCTTGGTACCGCCGATGTCCACACCGACGATGCTCCGCGGTTTCACGTCAGGAACCTCCGGATGATCTCCCGTGCGGCCAGGACTTCTTTGATGTCGATGGATTCGGCATCGGTGTGCGCGTCGGCGATATCGCCGGGACCGAACACAATGCACGGTATTCCTGCGGCACAATACATCCCGGCATCAGTCGCGTATTGAGCGCTTTCCACGATTGCCGATCCGACCGACGACTCTATTGCCGTTCGCAGGCGGTTGACATCCTCACCCCCCGCAGGCACCTCCATACCGGCGGCCTCCAGATGTGGTGCATCCATGGACCAATCACCGATATCCTTGAGTGCAGCCCGCACATCGCCGAAAATATCCTCCCTTCGTTCGCCCGGCAGTGTCCGCCGGTCAATCTCGATCCAGCAATTTTCGGGAACGATATTGACCGCATGCCCTCCTTCGATCACTCCGACACTCATCGTTGGCGTGCCGAGCAATGGATGGGGGGGGTGCAGGGTCAGTACACGCGCGTGCTGTTCCAGTGCGGTGAGCACATGCCCCATCGTGTAGATGGCGTTCTTCCCGCGTTCGGGATATGCGGAGTGTGCTGCGCGCCCTGATGTCCGGAGCCGCCAGCGCGTGACGCCCTTGTGGGCTCTGATGATATGCAGGCGGGTCGGTTCGCCGCAGATGCCGAAGTCGGCACGCATCCCCCGGGCAACTGCGGTCTGCGCACCCGTGAATTGATACTCCTCGTCGGCCACTGCAGCAAGGAGAACGTTGTACCGCAACTTCGTCCCCTCTGCGACCAGTGAGCAGAGAGCGTCCATGAACACTGCCAGCGATCCCTTGGTATCACACGCTCCTCTTCCCTGCAGGCGACCGTTGACGATGTTCGCGTCGAACGGCGGGACAGCCATAGCATCTGCATGCACGGTGTCGAGATGGGCTTCGAGAAGAACAGTGCGTTCCGCGCCTGCGTCGACATGCGCCACCACGTTCAGCCTGTGGGGCTTCACCTCCTGAACTTCTGCAGTAATACCCCGCCGTCGGAGGTACTCGGCGACAAAGAGCGCAATAGACTCTTCGGCGTACTCCTTCCCGGAACACGCACGGCCCATGGGGTTCATGCTGGGGATGCGCACAAGATCGGCGAGGAGTTGGATCACGGGTTCCACGACTGAGGCGAGTCCTCCACTATGGCGAGCACGCGTGCCGGTGCCCCGTCGCCATGCGCAATCAGCAATGGGGCGGCGATCAGCCGGATTGTGCCGTTCTTTAATCGCGCAGTATTGTTGATATTGGTCACCAAGGGAATCCCGCGTCGCAGCATGATGCGATGCACAGCCATTGTGAAGGGTGTATCGGCCGCGAGAAGAGGAACCGGCAAAGCTGCAAGATACTCCGCTGCTTCCGCGGAGAGCGGAGGATAGGTTGAGTAGTAGTCAACTGTGCCGAACCGCACATCCCATCCGGTTTTCAGCACCACAGCCATCCCCGGCGCCAGGGAGTGCGCACGAAGCTCATCCACCGTGATTTCCTGACGGGCTTCCCGCGGAGTGAGATCAACCACGCGCGCCTCCCGCACCCAGAGCGACGGATCGTATTGATCAATCGTGGACATTCCTTCGAAGATATGACTCGGCGCATCAATATGCGTGGCTGTGTGCGTACCGATACCGAGCTTGCGGACAACGCAAAGATTCGCGGCATAGGTGGCCGTCTGCTCCACTGTTGTCGGTGGATGCCACGGGAAGTAGACCGGAATGTTCGCGCTGATCGGATGCGTGAGATCAATGACGGTCATATGCGTGTGCCCGGTCGTGATGGAGACGATGACATATCAGGTACCCACACGAATGCATCAACGGGGCAGGTTTCGAAACACAATCCACAGCCGGTGCAATGTGCGGCGGTGACAACCGCCGAACGGCCGAGCGCGTGACCCGGACGCTCTTCAATGCGAAGCGCATCGAAGAAACAGACAGGCAGACAACGGTCGCAGGCGATGCACTTTTCCTCCACAACCTTTGCCAATGGTGGCTGCTGTGCTGCAAACGGAGGAGGGAGCAGCGGTAATCCGGGATATTTCTGGGTACCGCTCATGGACCCGGCTCCTTCCATATGTTCCGCGTACCATCAAGCGGTTCGCCCGACCACCGGACGATATTGTCCGGAGGAGTCATTGACGCTACAGCCTGCCCCCGGATGGATTCGAGGCGATCGACCCCCTTTCGCTGCATGTATCCGGTGATCTCTTCGTTCATCCGTGCGATCGTCTCCCATCCGTTGATCAGAATGGCTGAGAGCACCTGGACTGTTGACGCACCGACCAGAATGTATTTGACCACGTCTTCTCCGGTGATTGCCCCGCCCGTTCCACTGATCGGTATGTGTACTGTCCGGTAGGCTTCCGCAATGTGCCGCATTGTATAGTACTTTGCCCACGGCCCGCCAATCCCGGCATAATATCCATGAAGGATCGGTCTCTGGCTTTCGATATCCACATCGATTCCCTGAAGCCGGTTACAGAGCGTCACGGCATGGGCACCGGCCTGTTCGGCCGCCTCCGCCTGCTTCAGAACATTCGTCCCGGGAGCCAGCTTGGCAAGAACAGGGATATGCACACGCCCGACAACCGCCCGCATCGCGGCAACGGAAGTCGTGTCGAATTCCAGTGACCCGGGCCGGTGAGGAGAGGAGATATCCAACTCAATGGCATCAGCTCCTGCCATTTCGACCTCTGCGGCCATGGCAGCCCAGTCGCCTGCTTCATCGGCGAAGATACTCCCGACAATTGGAATGCCGGCGTGGCGTTTGCACACACGGATGAATTCCCAGTAGTCCTCGAGCGATCCACTGTACCCCTGTTCGTATGAGTACAATGAGAACTGTTTGGACCTGCCTGCGATCTGTTTGTCCCAATCCAACAGTTTATATCTCGGCCGCGGCCAAAAGCGCATGTGCTGGTACTTGTCGGAGCATGCGGTCTTGAGCACAACCGCTCCTGCGCCGTGCCGCTCCGCCAAACTGATCTGATTGACATCATGACTTGCGGGGCCGGATGCGACAATGACCGGACTCCGGAGTTCCATCCCGAGAAACAATGTGGTCAACATCAGACCAGCACCTCCTTGCGTACCGTGTACTTCGCCACGACCTTGGCCGCCACCTGATAGGCATTGCCGGTTGCCATGGGGATCTGGATTTCACCATCATGAACTTCGAGCAACGGGACAATGACATCATCCACGAACCATCGACGCGATGCCTGTACATCGGTGGGATAGCGGAAATTTGGCAGTGTTGCCAGATGCACCGTCTGCGCACCGCCGATACCAAGTTCGGGCATGGTGCCGGCCCACACGGGAATCCCCGCCGCAGCGCACATGTCATGGATACGCACCGCGTTGCGCAAGCCGCCGACCCGTTGGATCTTGATGTTTATGATACGGCAGGCGCCGATGTCGATGGCAAGCTGTACGGCCGTCGGATCCTCTGCACCTTCGTCCAGACACACCGGCGTCTCAATCATGTCTTGCAGCAGTGCGTGGCCTTCAAGATCGCCTTTCGCGAGCGGCTGCTCAATCATGATCATGCCGAATTCATCGAAGCGGCGCAGATGTTCGAAGTGTTCGCGGGAATATGCGCAGTTGGCATCGACCATCAGCGGGATGTCGCCAAACTGACGGCGCACCTCACGCAACGGATCGAGATCCCATCCGGGTTGCACTTTGATTTTCAGCCGCTTATAGCCGTCGGCAAGACGGTGTTCAATCATCGCAATCAATTCCGGAATCGTCGACGCTATGCCCACGGCAAGGCCCGAATCGACGCGGGTCCGGCTGCCGCCAAGGAGCCTCGCCAACGGTTGCCCCCTCCGCTGCGCTTCAATATCCCAGAACGCGGTCTCCACACCCGCTCGTGCGAATGGATTGCCGCCGATCGCCTCCAAAACTCCGCACACGTCATCAAGAGACTTTGGCCTCATGGAGACAACGGCCGGAATGATGCGTTGTGCCAGATCGTCCCAGGTACCCTCAGGAGTCTCGGGAGAATAAAATGCTCCTGCCATCGGCGACGCCTCGCCGACACCTGTCAAACCGTCCGCATCCACCATGACAAGGATGGCATCCTTCTCTGCAACAACGCCGTTGCTGATGCGAAACGCCTCCACCAGCGGTATGCGGACATGTGTCAATGTCACCCGGTCGATTCTCATCGATAGCGCACCGGATTGCGAAGTTCGCCGATGTTCTGAATGCGGCACACCATCGTGTCGCCGTGACGGATGGGTCCGATCCCTTCAGGGGTGCCCGTCGAAATAAGGTCACCCGGCTCGAGGGTGATGTACCGTGTAATAAATTCGATCATCGCGGGGATGTCAAAGAGCAACGCACGCGTGTTCGCTTTCTGGCGGATCCTCCCGTTCACCCGGCACTCAATGTCGAGATGCACCGGCGGGCGGATGTCGTCTTTGGTGACGATCCAGGGACCCACAGGGGAAAACGTGTCAAAGCTCTTCGACCTGAACCATGGGTGGCGATTGTTGATATCGTGGGTCTGCAGGCTCCGGGCGGTTACATCGTTGCAGATAGTGTAGCCGGCAATAACGTTCCAGGCGCTGCGTTTTGTGACCTCTGTGGCCGTCTTGCCAATGACGACCGCGAGTTCCACTTCATGATCCATCCGTCCGAGCCCGCGCGGGATGCGTACCGTCTCGCCCGGTCCGATCACCGACGAGCCCGCCTTCATGAAGACGATGGGCTCTTTGGGAACCGCGAAACTTCCCTCTTTCACGTGCAGGGCATAATTCAAGCCGAGAGCTACAATTTTCCCGGGGCGAAGGAGCGGTGCGCACAGCTGAACATCAGACGGAAGTCGTAGATCACGCTGCATCTTTTTCTTTCGAACAAATGCTGCTACGGCACGGAATTGCTTTTCCTCAAATTCTCCACGCAGAAGCAACTGATCGATGGTCGTGCGGGGCAGCATTGCCACACCGCATTCGAGAAGCGCGTATACTGCATATGCCTTGGTATAGTCAACCCACCGGCCATCGAGATCCATACCGATGGCCAGGCCATGATCGTGTTGATACTGGGCGATCTTCATGCCTTTACCTTTCCTGAAACAGATATCTGGGAATCGGGCGCGCCTGCGAACCAGACGCGGAGTGTGAAAATTTCTGAAGGGCCGACCCGTAATTTCACACCCCCCGCGTCGAACATCGGAAGGGGTTCGCCGATATGTTCATCGAGCCGTGATGCGGCAACCCGTGATGGGGACGCTGCAAAATGGAGGATATCCTCTACAGTGGTACGTGAAGGATTCCAAAAACGCATCACCAGTCCTCCGCCGTCTTCTGCTTCCTTCAATGCACTCATGACAAGTCGTGACGATCCCAACGCTGCAAACGATCCCTCCATCGGAAGGGGTGACAGGTTTTTCCGGCAAACCGGGAATAACGGAAGATCGAACCGCTCGCATTCTTGCTGGAGCGATCTTCCATCTGCATAGTCCGCAGCACTGAGGGAAAGCACGGCGTAACGGAATGTGTGCCGTCCGGGACACTGCGCATCCGGTGTCTCATTGTGCCATCCCGCCTTGCCACCGGGACGCGTGATCAGATCCTCGCCCGCAAGCAGGCCGACACATCGGAGGAGCGTCACGGCAATGGTGCCGTGCGGATCGGGGAGCAGCTCGTATTCCGGAAGGCCGTCAGTGATCACCACGAAGGCCCGGCGGGCGTTCCGGACAGCAACATACCGCTGCATGGGCGCGACGGCTGCGGGGTGTTCAATGCTGAAGCGACGGACATCAAAATGCTTCCGGACACGATGGAGAACTGTGTACTGCCCGTCAGCATCAACGGCATCGGTGCGGATTCCGGACGGAAACATGACCCGAAACCGATGATCCCGGGCGCGGTTCTCGACCGTTGTTTCGAACACCACCCCACGTGCGCATGCGGAGAGAGAAACAGTGGTCACGATCGGGAGTCGAACGGTGCGCGTGCTGCGTGTCTTCCGATGCTTGGCCGCCGCTGCGGGGACCGACAAGACAAGGGCAATGCGCACCTTTGCCCGAAGGGGGCCGCGCTCTACCACCGAGATCCTCGCGCGGGATCGGTTGGAAAGAACACGCCGGTCCCGGGCAGGATACGAATAGTTGTACTCGTCTCCCACGTCGCCGCCGTCTTCAAAAACGTGCAGACCTCGCATCACGACCCCGGTGGTCTTGTCGGTGATGGAGACGTCACCATGCGGATGAACGTCCACACGCACGATGGCATTTTCCATCCAGGTGCGGCCGGTTTTCACCCGGCTTTCGAATTTCGGGAAATGCGACTGCTTCCGTATCGTCCACCCCTTGAAACCCAGCGGCGGAATTCTCTGTGCATCAACAAGGATCGAGAATCGCTCTGCGTATGTCTGTTTCGGATAGTTATAGTTCGTATAGGTGATATCGTATCCTTCGGAGCGGCGGAGGCGCTGATACGGCACTTCATGTCCGTCTTCGTCGAACAGGGCAAATCCCCGTGCCGGAGGGAGTTTCGGGGCAACCTTGACGTCAGGATTTAAACCGACGACAATGTCCTGGAGGTAAAATCTGACCTCTGCCTCCGCAACTTCGGACCGTGGCATGGGCGACGGGTTGAAGAGAAAGAGATAGCGGTCGTCCCCCGCCGCCAGGTCATCCGCGGGAAGAAGGTGCTGCAATGATTGATCTGTCACCCTCGCCCCGACATCCTGCACTGCTGCGAACCGGGTCATCATGTCCCGATGGACAGGATCGATGCTGCAACCACAGATGCTGTCATGAGCGTGGTTCTTCAGAAGTGTCTTCCAGGCGTGAACAAGAAGCGGGCGCTGGGAACGCATGCCTGTGGCTACTGCAATGGCGTTGAGCGGCTCGGCAAGGCGCTCGAGGAGAAGCTGCGCCCGCCAATTCGCCTGCTTGATGTACATCCTGCTGGAGTATACACCTCCATTCACTGCAAACGCGTAACGGTAGCCAAATCGCAATTCACCATGGATATCAGGCAATGTGCTGACCTCCCCGGCAACAGCGTCGGCGTACTTCTGCACGGAGCTCTGCACGAACGATCCGGGGAATGTGCGGCGGAGCAGATTCAATGTCTGCGGGAGCCGGGGGTCCGGCCAGTGGTGGTCCCCCCCGCTCATCATGAGCCGGTGTGATGTTGTTGCCCGTGCATCGACTTCATCCTTGAGCGACCGGAATCGGGCGACAATCTCTTCGTCCTTGTCCTGATGGAAGTATCCGGCACTGTACCCGTGGCGGAAGAGATGGATCAGCAGGCAACGAGTCCCATCCGGTGCGTGCCACCAATACTCCGATAACGTCTGACCCGGCTCGCCGCCGAATCCCCTGTAGACCAGCGCCGATGACATGCCAAATCCCCGGAGGATCGCCGGCATCATCGCGATGTGACCGAAGGAATCGGGAATATAACCGACATGCATTGGTGTGCCGAAGCGCCGGCAGGCGTCCATCCCGTACAATAGATTCCTCACGGTAGACTCACCGCTTACAAGAAACTCATCGGGCAGCACATACCAGGGCCCGATCACCAGGCGTCCCTCCTGCACGAGCGCCCGCAACACCGGTTCACGTTCCGGCCGGACCGCAAGGTAGTCTTCGAGCACTATCGCCTGCCCGTCAAGCGTGAAACAGATGAACGATGGATCCCGCTCGCAGATCTCAATGAGGTCGTCGACCATGTTGACGAGCATGCTGCGGAACTGCTCGAATGATTTGTACCACTCACGATCCCAGTGGGTGTGCGCGACAATATGATATGTCGGTGTCATATGTAGTGTGTAAATGGGCGAATGGCCGTCGATGCGCCGACCGCCGTGACGCAACTCGCTGCAACAGCATTTGCCACACGTGCAGCGTGGATGGGTTCGAAACCCTTGAGTGTAGCCGCAAGAAACCCCGCGACAAAGGCATCTCCTGCGCCGGTCGCGTCAACAACGCGGCGCACGCGGACCGCCTGAACATACGCTGCACCTTCAGGTGATGCAATGTAGCATCCATCGGCCCCCAGCTTCACGCCGACAACGCCCGCTGCACCCCAGCGCCGCAACTGTCTGATGATGTTCTCGGGTTTTTGTTCACCGGTGAGCACCGCAGCTTCATCGTGGCTCGGAATGAAAAAGTCGACAAACGGCAGGAGGCGACGCATGAGTGCGGGTGCCCGGCGTGGATTCCCGCCCGTATCCACGAGAACCTGCGCATGGCTCTGCTTCTTGACTGCTGCGCAGATAGCCGGCAAATCCTCTTCGATTTCATGCAACAGACCCAGGTATCCGAAGGCGAATACTCTTGCGCGCTGGATAATGGGAAGACTCCGCAGAATGTCCTGCTTGCGAAATTTCTCAAGGCATCCCCGCGTATGCAGAAACGTGCGTTCCCCCTGTTCATCAACCGCCACGAACGTCGCCGCCGTCTGCAGACGCGGATCCACAACCACACCATCGGTATGCAGCCCGTATCGTTTGTACTGGCTCCGGATGAATTCCCCGAGCGTGTCATTGCCAATGCGTGTGATCGCCGCAACCCGGAATCCCATTTTCGCCAGATCGATGCCCGAGTTGGAAACATTGCCACCCGTCGTCAGCGTGATCGAGTCCAGCAGTTGCAACCCCCCTTTTGCGGGGGGATGCCGGATGTCGATTGGCCGGCCAATGATATCCGCGACGGCGACGCCGGCAACAACCACGTCAACTGATGCAGACAGCGCAGCACTCACTCTGTCACCTTCAGAGTTTTGAAGTCGAGAAGGCGCCGCTGATTTTTGTAGGTCATCAGCAACTGCTGACTGCCCACCTCCGCATTGAGGAAGGGCCCTTCGAACAAACGATAGGCTGTCAGATTCACGGTCGCGCCGTTCAGCGCGCGACTCTCGGGAAAGGCAAACTGCATCCGTTGATTTTCGAGCGTGACATATTCGACACGGACGTTGCCCGGGACCAGGGTTGCCTTGGGGATGTGCGTTCGCAACCCCTCACAGAATTTCCCGAATGTTCCTACCTCCGCAGCAGATCGCACCTCGATAACATATCCGTTTTGTGGATGATAGCTTCTGAGGCGCCAATTCACCACGCCTCTTTCCGGTGCGATGTTTTCCGGCCGCCCGATGGCATTCTTTGCCTGAGCCGGCGTTTCGCGTTCCTCCTTCCAGACATACTCCTGAAGAGGATACCATCCGACAAATGTCCGGCCCGCCTTGCAGAATATCCAACCCGACGTGTCCACGATGCGCTCTTCGAGATTGCCGGGGAAGAAACCGTCGATGTGCTCTGTCGTTGTGCCCGGGGCGATATCGTACAATACGAGCAGGGTATTCTTGTGCTGAAACGTGCGTTCAAAGGGTGAGCCGCCGGTCCACTTGTCCGGATTATTATAGGTCCCCTTTGACAGTGTCACGTCCGCAATCAGCGGCTTGAGTTCTTCGGGGAAGAACAGTCCAAGCTCATAGGCTGACCAGTATGGATGCAGTCCGAAGATGGTTGTTGTGGGGGAACCACTGATGAAGCGCACACCCCAGGTATGTTGCTGGATCGGCTGCAGGATTCCTCCCTGCAGCGCTCCCAGGCCGTAGTCCGCGGTCACGTACGTTTGCTTGTATACCGGGGGATTCCTTTCAGTCCCAAAACGGATGACATTGCGCACGCGCTTCCGTTCTTTGTGCAGATAGGGCGTCGAGCGATCCGTGGCAATCTTGTAGATGATATCCGGCATGCGGTAGCTGCCAATCGCCGGGAGGAGCACCCAGGAGTTTTGCGTCGGTTCTCCGTTACCAAAAAATAAAAACGCGAATGCTGATGCTCCGGAGAGCAACGGCTTGAAAACGGCGGGTTGGTATATGCGGCTGAACCCGCCGAGATACTGGCCATCGAGCTGATCAACGGCAAAATCGGCGAGCAGATAGTCCATCATCATGCTCCCGCGGGTTCGCATCGCCGGATCACTGGCATAGTCAGCGAGGAGTGACATGGAGGTGGCGTATTCAGGGAAGTAGTCCGGACTGTCAAATTCTCCCTGCCCAATCGTAGTGGTGATGCGTGTCCAGTGCTCAATATAGCCGCGCGCTTCGGTCAGGTTCTCGTCGGAGCTCTTTCCATTGAACCACTCTGAACCCGGTAACCCGGGCCACTGTTCTGCGGCGAGGAAGAGTGAGGAATAATACATTGCCCAGTGGTTCTCTGTGTCACCCCTGTACGGCGCATAGGTTTTCCATGCGTTCCGCACGGCCGCCCGAGTCGCAGGAGACATCTTGTCCTTGCCGTGCAGGTAGGCTCCGATCACCGGATACATCCAGAACATATCTCCGCGGCTCTCACGGAGCATCGCCTGAAACATGCTGTCGGCGAGCCTAACATCTCTTCCTGTTGCATATCGTGCCGCAACCACTGTGTAGTCCATCGCGTTGGAACTATCGAACGCCGATACGACAAACCGTGCGCGCTGATCAAAGGCACGCAGGTACTCATCTCTGCTCTGGTGTTGGGCAGATGCCAGAGATGCACAGACAACGAGAGCGGAACCGAGAAATGAAATACCGTTCATGGCAATACTCGTCAGTTACGGGTGAATGACAATTGTCCACACCTGGGAATCTGCGACACCGGTTCTGCGCCAGGTCGCCGCCGCATCGTCGGATCTGAAGATCCCTCCCCAATAGGCACCCGCGTACACGCGGGCGCTGTTCCGCGGATCCACAGCAAGCGAATGAAAGCTTAATACGTCCAGACCATTGTTCATGCGTCTCCAGCTGCTTCCGCGATCGGTGGACTTGTACACGCCTGTCACATAGCCGGCAGCGTAGATGGTGGAGGGATTCTGCGGATCGAAAGCAATGGTGTAAAACGTCGTATGATCGATGCCCGCTTCGCATTTGCTCCACCACGTGCCGCCATTAGTGGAGAAATAGATCCCGTTGCTCTCGGTCCCCACTATGAGAAAGCCCGGATCCGAGGGGTTCTGGGCAATGGTCCGCACACCGGCCACGCTCAGACCCATCCTTGACCAGGAGTTGCCGCCGTTTGTGCTGATGTACGCCCCATCTTCTGACGTGCAGTACACTGTTCGCGGATGTGTATTGTCAACGAGAACACACGTGGTAAATGTGCTCCCGATTCCTGAGTTGCATTCAGTCCAGGAAGAACACCCATCCGTGCTGCGGAAGATACCGTAGGCGCAAGCCAGGTACACCGTTTTCACGTCCCGGGGATCCGGACAGACGCCCAGCACTTCCGTGATGTTCCAGCCCGTGGTGATCCGCCACGTCTTGCCGCCATCAGATGACTTATGCAGGCCGTTTCCGGCTGCGATGTAGATGACCTGCTGCCCGGTGCCCGGATGCACCGCGACGCCGAATGCACGGATGTTGTTTGGCCCGATATGCGTCCAGGCGGTGTCCGCAGACGGGTGCTGCAGGTGCACGCCGGTGCGCGGGTTGGCAGCCCCAACAACAAACAGCTTCGTGGCGACAACGGAGAAGTAGACTGTCGACTCCTGGGCGAGGAGGTGCGCCGCGCTCCAGGCAACAAGCACACACATGTGTAGCAATCGCCGTTGAGTCATTACTTCCTCTCAGTTTCTTTCACTCGTACGCGGGGAAAATCCAGTGTGCGCGTTCTGGTACCATCGGTCATGCGGATCACCCCGGTTCCCACGGTGCTCTGCATCCATGGTCCGTCATACAGCTTGTCAGCGCGGAATGCGATTGGGCGGCCGTCGAGCAGGCGCTTTCCACCGTAGGTGAATTGCATCCGTCTGCCATTCCGGGCCGTGAATGCAACAGTCAGTTGCGTGTGAAATTTGCGGACATCCATATGCCGGTGGCGAAGTTCGTTTGCAAACGTCGAGAACGAGCCGGCTTCGGACTGCGATGAAACATCCACTATCACACCGTTGCGCAGTGCGCTGCTGCGGAAACGCCAGTCGACCTTCTCATCACTCCACGTGTATGGGGCAAGAGGATACATGCCAATGTAGACAGATCCCTTGCGGCAGAATATCCACCCGGAGCTATCCACGGCACGCTCGTCAAGATTCGACGGGAAGAAACCGTCGATATGGGATTGCTGCGTCCCCTCGGCGATGTTGTACAGAACGATCAGCGATCCGCGATACTGGAACGTCTGTTCATAGGGAGAACTGGAGTTCCATTTGTCGGGGCTTGTGTATACTTTGTGGTATCGATCGACTTCGGCGGCAAGAAATGACTGCTCCTCGGGGAAGAACATCGCCAGCTCACGTCCGGAAGCATACGGATGAAGTGTAAACAGGGTATTGTTCGGTTCAGGCGCAGCGAATGTGACATCCCATGTATGTTGTTGAATCGGTTGCAGTATTCCGCCCTGCAGAGATCCCAGGACAAAATCTTTGGTCATGTAGGTGTATTTGTATACCGGCAGATTCGCTTCATCGTGAAACCGGATGATGTTGCGCGTGCGTTTCTTCTCCCGATGCACGTAGGGCTGCGTCCGGTCAAGGGCCATATGCTCGATGACCACGGGCAGCCGGTAGCTGCTCAACGCCCCGAACACCGTCTCCCAAGATCCCCGGTTGCGCGGGCGATAGCGCACTTCATTCCACTGCTCGAAACGCGGCCGCCCAAAATAGAGCCAGGCCCACATCGTGCTCGGGGCCCCGAGCGGATTGATGATGTCCTCGGGATAGTCCCGGCTGTGTCCTCCGCCGTAACTCCCCTCGAGATGCTCAGCGGCAAAGTCCGCCAGCAGCAGATCCACCATCATGCCGGCCCGCCTCTTCATGACGCTGTCCCGGGAGAACTCCTGAAGGACCAACATCGGCGAGAGAAACACGCTCATATATGTGGGGGAGTCGAACTCGCCCTGTCCGATCGCGCTGGTAGTCTTCATCCAGTAGGGAAGCCATTCGCGTGACTCCGCAAAGTTCTCCCGGGAGCTCTTTCCGTTAAACCACATGGTGCCGGGATCGTCCGGCCAGGTCTGGGAGGCAAGATAGAGACCCGTGTAGTACATCACCCAGTGATTTTCGGTATCACCCCGGTACATCGTTCGGACCCTGTACGCGTCGCGGATACTCCTCGTGAGAGAATCGGGCAACACGTCGTGGGTGAAGAGATAGACGCCGATCATCGAATAGCAGAAGAACATCCCTCCCATTGCCCGGTCATGTGCCATGGAATCGAGCATGTGATATGTTTGCGGGAGGTCTCGACCCGTGCGGAGTTTGGCCGCAATGGTGAGAAGATTATACTCCGATTCTCCCGCCGCCACCTCAAGCACCCGTGTCTTGCGTGCAACAAAGTCGGAATCTCCTGCCCGCGCAACCGGTGTGCTGAGCGTTCCAACCCTTCTCCCTTCGCCAAAGCTCAATCCCCAGACCTGAGCTTCAGCCTGGCTGTTGAATGTCCATGTTTCACCCTGATCCGTGCTCTGAAACAATCCGCCGTTGAGAGTCCCGGCAAATACTATGGAAGGGGAAGCATGAAGAACTACCATTGAATGGACATCGAGATTGGTCAGCCCATGGGCACACTGTTTCCAATGCTTCCCATGGTCCGTCGAACGATAGACACCGCCGCCATGGGTTCCCGCAAACATCAGGGCCGGCTTGTGCGCATCAATGACGATAGCATAGACTGTGCGGTGCGCCAGACCGTCGTTGGCAGGCAGCCAGGTTCGTCCACCGTCTGATGATGACCAGATGCCGTCGTTCTCCGTCCCGGCCCAGAACATGCTCTCGACAACGGGATCCTGAACGATGGTCCGGATATCCTTTCCCCGTAGAGACGTCGACCGCCAATGGTGGCCCTCATCGTTGCTGGTGAAGACGCCTGTCTCCGATGCAAGCAGCAGATGTACCCCGCGCTCACGGTCAATGCAGATGTCTCCGACAAATCGCCGCGTGAGCCCGTTCCTGCGAAATTCCCATGTTTCGCCACCATCGGTTGAGGCAATCGGGCCGTACGCCGTGGCCGCGAAGACGCGATCGGGATGCTTTGGGTTGACCGCGATCCGCAGGACTTCCGTCACCTCCCAGCCGGTGGTCACTTTCCAGGATGCACCTCCATCCCTCGAGCGAAGAACACCATTGCCGCATGCAGACCAGAGTGTACCATCCGCACCTTCTACAGAATGAAAGGTCCGGATGTACTCACGCCATCCGCGATGTTGCCACGTCATTCCCCGGTCAGTACTCACAAAGAGTCCGATGATCGGGTTATCGGCTCGATTCCATTGATGAGCCAGCGAACTCAGCACTGACATGTACACCGTGTTTCCCTGTCCGGATGTGCAGGAGAGACCGAACGCCAAACCGGCGACAATTCCGGTGATTGTTCGACCCAACCTTTGTGCGCCCCTCCTGTTCATGGAAGACTCACCATCGTGCCGTCCCTCAACTGTTTCGCAGATAGTGTGCCCAGACTCCTGCCATTCACCCGGAGAGAATACCGCTCATGCGTCACATTGCCGCAGATCAAACGGCGAGAAAAGTCATTTACCACCGGACGCGCCGGAGAATAGCGCGCATGTTCTCTCCGAAAATTTTCCGCTTCTGTTCCGGAGTGCAATGAGCGTATGCCAGCCATCCGAATTGCGGAATGGGATCGCGCATCGGCTGGTCGGTGCCAAAGAGTACGCGGTCTGCGCCCACGTGGTCGACCATGAATTCGATGACACGATACGTAACGCTGGTCAGGGTGATTTCCAGCGATACATTGGGAAATTTCTTGGCAATCCCGATGCCATCCCGCGCCGAACCAAACGAACCCCCGGTGTGCGCAAGAATGAACCACATGTCAGGATATCGTGGGATAAGGTCGTGCATGTCAGCCACGAAGTTATCCGACGGATGGATGAGAATGTAGCAGCGATGACGGTTACCAAAATCGAACCAGGGCGCCCAACCGGGGTGGCTGTAGGCGACCCCCGTGCGCGGGAAATAGGGCTTCAACCCTCCCATGCGGTACCGCCCGTGGACTTTCGCAATTTCCCGCTTCCAATCTTTGACATACTGGGGTTGCAGCGTTGCGTATCCGCGGTAAAACTTCGGAAACCGGCGCATGGCATCGTGGACGATCTCGTTCCCGTCTTCATAATCACTCCAGACACCGATCCAAGCACTAATGCAGACCGAGGATATGCCCATCGTTTTCGCCCGCTCCACCATGGAGGGTGCATCGGAAAACGGTTGGTGCATGAATCCCGTTCCCTGAGCGCCCTCATGGGAAATATGGGCGTGGGAGTCGATGATCAACGTATCGCGGAGCGGTGTGCCGGTTTTCGCTGCACGGAGAATCGGGTCACGCACGGACTGCGCCCGGTACGGCCCGGGCAGTGAATCCAGGCGCAGCAACCCGGCGAGATTCTTGCCGGCAATGAGGTCCTTCTGTTCATCCGTGAGCGTGCAGTAGTCGACAAACGCTTTTGCCGCGCCCATGGATTTGTCGAGTGCCCCTGTGCCAAGCAGCAGCCGTTCTGTGCCGAACCATCCCGAGTATACTTCAAGAGCATGGTTGGCCTGGTGGTTCGAGAATTCCAGGTAGAGCTTCTCATGCTTCGCCATGAGCGTATGAAGATAGCGCGTCGCCTCCCAGCGGGATCCCAGCAGGAGGACGCGTAGCCGCGGATGACTGCTCATCGCCGCATCGAGCTCCGACAGAAGTACCTGATTGAAAGGGTCGAAGATGTCAGGATGGTACATCGCCCCACCTTCGACAAGCAGGAGGATATCCTCCTCCTCAAAAGCGGAAAGCAACTCGCCACAGGAGTCTTCGTTGAAAAAATAGTGGTGAGTGCGAGGGTACATCTTTGCCGCCCGGATCCCGTTGTCGCGCATCTCCTGGACCACATCCCGCGGCGGGAGCATCTCGCCTGTGTGATGAGGCATGACAGCCCATACGCCATGAAGTCGTGAACTCTTCTTCAATTCCCGGAGCAGCTTCCGATTCCCGTACGACGGGTCATATTCCTTCCCGGTCCAGTGCGCCACCAGTGCGCCATGGATGCCGCACCATTCCATTTCTTCAAGCAGCACTGTGGTTTCAAAGCGGGTTTCCTGGTCTTTGGGACCACGCTTCCCGATCATGGCCGAGCAATCAAGATAGAGTCGTTCGTTCATGTTCACCACCAGGATGGATTGACGGTTGACCGTTCACGCACTTCGGCATCAACCGCACGGCGCAACGCGCGGTCTGCTTTGTCCAACGCTTCATCGATATCCGCGGGTGTATGGGAGTACGAGATGAACCAGCGCGGATTTGCAAAAATACCCTCGCGATAGAGCTCCCGTTGCCAGAGAAACTCCACACGTGCGTGGAATCCGGCATCAGGACCTGAGAACTTCAGGTACGGAGCGATCGGCATTCCGGAAGCACTTCCCTCCACACCGATCTCCTGTGTAATCCTGTTGAACCCTTCCATCAACCTCCGGCCCATTGCGCGCAGATGCTCGTGGACTTTTTCGCGCTTCATGATCTTGAGTGTGGCAATCGCGGCGGCAATGGAAAGGGCTTCCCCCGCATACGTTGTCGTCATCTTGAAACGGTACAACGTCTCCATATATTTCCGGTGCCCGACGTAGGCGGAGAGGGGGTAGCCGTTCGCGATCGCCTTCGCATATCCTGCAAGATCCGCCTCGACGCCGAAGAATTCCTGCGCCCCGCCCGGAGCCAGACGGAAACCGGTCAGGATCTCGTCCAGCACAAGCAGAATGCCGTATTCGCGGGTGAGAGATCGGAGATGATGAACAAACGTTCCGCTGGTATCCTCATTGAAATCGTACGGGATCGTAATCACGCATGCCAATCGCTCCCCGTAGAGACGGATGAGACGCTCGGCTTCTTCACAGTCGCCCCATGGAATGATCTTCACATACTCTTTCATGAACTCCGGAACACCGTTATTCGGACTGTCTTCCGTGGCGAACCAATCGGGGTATCCGTGATACCCGCTCATAAGAATCATGTCACGCCCCGTATACGCACGGGCGATACGGATATTGGAGAGGTTTGCGTCTTCTCCGGTTTTCATGAAACGGACCATCTCTGCGTTCGGCACCATTTCATTGACCAGCCGGGCAAGATCCAGTTCGATGGGGCTCGCCATGCTGAACAGAACGCCGTTGGACATCTGCGCACGAACCGCATCATCGACTTCATCGTAGCAGTAGCCGAGGGTGACCGGTCCCAGAGCCAGACGGAAATCGATATACTCCTTCCCTTCCATATCCCAAAGGCGGCATCCCTTGCCACGCACGATGAATTTAGGCATGGTCTCATCAAAGGCCGCGTAGGGGCGCTTCGCATTTGTCTGCGTTCCCCAGGGAATGAGGCGCAGCGCTTCCTCGTAATGTTTGTCAGAAGGTTTCACAGTGATACTGTGGGCAGATCTGTGGATGAGTCAATGCGGACATGCACGGCGCGGGCATTATGGATGCCTTTCACGGTCCAGATATTTCCTTCCCGTGACAACGAAAGCGTTCCATGCTCTTTCGCCGACTGTTGTGCAGTACAGACGGTGAGAATCCGGTGCTCCAACGCCTCTCCCGATGAAACCTCGGCAAAGGGATACACACCGTGCTCCTGCGCCACCGAATGCATTGCGGAGGCAACCNNGTCGCCGCAGGCCGGTAAATGACAAATGTTCGGACATCGGCCGTCACCGATCCCTTCCCATCGGAATTGTCAACCTGAAAGCGTACCTGGATGCTTCCGGGTTTCTGATCGAACCGCACATGATCCAGCAGAAGAAGGATATCCGGTTTCAGGAACACGAGCGTGCGCCGCACGAGAGCGGTCTCGGGCATCACCAGCCGGTAGGCCTGCGTGGCATCACTCGTGACTACTACGGCATTCTCCCCCGGGGCATAGTGAACGATTTCCGCCTCTGCCCACGATGCGTTGGTCCCCTCGTGCCCGTCGTGGTACTGATGCCCCTTGCCGTTGAGCAGGACAGCCGTATGGGCTGCGGTAAACCTGAGAAACCAGAGTGCATCGGTGTACGAATAGGCGGCCTTGAACGGATCATGGAACAAACGTTCACCGTAGGCAGCGAAGATGACACTGTTGCGGTCTGCATGCTCATGATTTGCAGGCCCCCCGCTGCGAAGGGCGACTACGGTATCCCGTTCGCCCCAACCCGTCCGTGCAACCACCCAATCATTCGAGAAGCGGGTGTTACGCAACGATGCGTCGGGCGGAAGCGGCTCCACCGATTTATCATACCAGACAATGGCAAAATGGCTCGACACTTCACCGACCGAGAGTCCGACATGCTGCGCCAGCCGGTCACGATGCTCGCGCGCGGTCCACACCGCGACCGAACAATCACCCATAGTGTACGCATCGCTGAAATTGACGCAGTCTTTGGGGCGACCGAGGGTGGGCATGGACATATTCAATGCATACCGGGAGGTGCCGGTGAAATTAATCAAGGAACGATGATCCATCCCCAAACGACGGTGCAGGGCCTCGATGCAGAGCAGGAGGTGAAGACAGGTATAGCCCCAGTACCCTGCGCCCTCGTCATAACTGCCGTCGGAACCGAACATCGTTGCAAAGGCCCTTGCGCTTTGCAGCGCAAGGTCCACCCACCGTGAGGCCGATGGATGTACGTCATACAGTTTGCAGCCCGCAAGCGCCAGACCGGCAATCGGGATGACTTTCAGGTTCGTTGCATTCAGAATGAGCGGCCACCGACGCAGATCGAATCTGTAGTTGTAGTCGCTTTCGTGATCGAATCCCCAGCCTTTGACGCGGTCGGGATACTTCATTCCATACAGTGTGCGGTAGCACGCCGGCGCGCCCTTTTCCGCAATCTGCATGGCCATCTCCTTTTTGAGATCGGACGGGAGTGCGTCATCCAGCCATTCCAGTGCGCATACCATGGCAATCGTGGCTTCAGGCGCGCGCTGCAAACCGATCGTTTCCTCCCCCCCTTCGAGAAAATAGTCCCAGCGTTTGAATTGAAGGATTTTCTCTATGGCCTCGCGTGCGACGACGAGATGATCCGGGTTATGGGTCAGGGCATAGACGAAGGCAGAGCGCTCCAGCATCTGCCGTGCACGGACCATATGACGTACATGATTGTTCAATCTGAGCTCGTCGCGGAGAAATACGCGGTCTGCAGACAGGTCCGCGTTTTTCATCCCCTCCCAGAACGGCGCATACCGCGGATGGCGCACTGTTTCCTGCAAACGCGGGACGTCTTCCGGGTCGAAGATCAGAGTACGCACTTTCGGCGCGCCGGGGGAAGTCCCGGACTCTCGCGGTTCGGCTAAGGGATGGACAAGCGAGAGACCTGCCGCGACGGCAGCAGTCTGCTGAAGGAATACTCGTCGTGTAGTAATCACAATCAACTCAGGGCAGTGGCGATTGCATGTAGCTGCGCAGGGTCTCGGCGTTGTGCCGGGAATTCTCAATCAGGGGATAACAATGCGTCTCGATCGTGATGTGTTTGACGATGCGATCGCGCAAAAGCGCCTGCACCTGCCCTTTCCAGTCAAGTGCACCCGTACCGATGGGAACACACTGGATCAGCGAGCCCTTGGTGGTGTCTTTAGCGTGGACGTTGATGATCACGTCTTTGAGGGCTTCATAGCCCGCCGGATACGGCGTCTCATCCGTACCGTAGGCATTGCAGGGATCCCAGTTGGCACCAAGCGACGGATGTCCAACCGTGGTAATCAACGCGTGGGTGTTCTTTCCGGTGTCGCACCAGAATCCCGGTTCGTTTTCTATGGCAATGCGGATGCCGGCCTTGTGCGCCAGTTCCGCGGCGCGGCGCATATAGCCCACTGCGCGTTGAAACGATGCGGCGGGCTCGCCGGCCTCCCGCTGAAATCCGAATACGATGATCAAACGGGAGTCCAAACGGGCGGCAAGATCGAGTGTTGCCGGAAGCACAGTGCGGAGTTCGTCTTCGATTGTCGCACTGTCGGCGAGATGCGCCTTGAACATCCCCGGCGACAGGGCGGTGATGCGCACACCTTCCTGTTTCACGAGGGCGACCACGGCATCGATTTCCCGCGATTCTACACGCGGCACACGCCCGCTGACAAGGCAGCGCAGTTCGTAGCGCGTGATGCTCCACTGCATGCCATGGCGCACGGCAGTGGGAAAGTCCGCCGCGATTTCATCGCTGACGATGCCCAGTGCAAGATCGTTCGGTGCATTCATGATTGCGGCCCCTGGTAACCGAGTTCTTTGGAAATGACCGATGCCTCCCGTTTGAGGATTTCGACAATCGACATCAGCAATGCTTTGTTGCGCCGGGCACGTTCGGATTGCAGCGCGGTCATGAGCGCCGCAACGACTTTGCCGTGATGATCTCGCAGAGGGGCGGCAATCACACACAGATCAGGCTTGTACTCAGCATCATTGATGACATAACCGTCCTTCCGGACTTCCTTGAGACGGCTTTTCAAACGCGCCACGCTGGTAATCGTCTGCGGCGTGAAGCGCTTGAGCCCGGTCCGCTGGATAGCCACATTCAGTACTTCGTCGGGAGCTTCCGCCATGAGCACCTGCCCCGACGCCGTGGCATGCACAGGTGAACGCTGTCCAAGCCGGGCAACCATGCGCCAGATCTCGGGCGTGTCAGCACGGTCGATAATAATCACTTCGTTGTCTTCAAGAATGGCAACGTAGTAGCTTTCACGGGTCTCGTGCGCCATGCGCACGAGATGTGGATGGGTCACCGTCTTCAGGTCGATCTTCTCAAGGGCACGGTTCCCCCAATCGATCAGCTTCATTCCCAGCGTGAAGATGTTGCGTGTGCGGTCAAGCTGGACGATGGACGACTTCTCAAGCGTGAGAAGGATCCTGAAGAGTGAGCTTTTGGGAAACCCGGTCTGTCGCGACAGGTCGGCAAGGGAGATTCCTGTATGAGACCCTGCGAGCAGTTCCAGCACTTCCACTGCGCGCTGGACGGCGGGAACAGTGTACTCGTTCGGCATAGTCCTCCCTGTTTAGTAAGTAAAATATCGTTTAATTAGTGTAGAAAAACAATACCCCGAATGCCGGCACACGTCAGCCCGGCAACCGGGGCTCGACACCAACCAGCGTATACGGCCCTTTAGGGATGACAGCAACCGATGCCTGCCGGCCGAAACGGGCAATACCCTCGGCCACAGCCGCTTCGACACTTGGAACCGACCGAACGAACAGCCGGTCACGCTGTGCTTCCGGTATGCCATCGGCCACCAACACCACATCAGCATCCCGTGCAACCCTCGCACATTCCTCAAGCTGCCACTGATCGATGCGCACAGGTTGGTTCCGCAGACTCGCAAGGAACGCCCCCGGCGAGGCATACCCGGTCGCCATTGCGGCAAATTCCTCACTACCCAGACCCTCCGTGCACGCGGCCGCGAGAACAAGCAGCCCGCCGTTCTTCAGGATGGGAGCCGCCGCAGTCATTCCCTTCACCGCCTGGTAGAACGTCATATCCAACGGATACCCGGCAGATGTCGTAACCACAACGTCCACCGGCTCACGCACATGCGCCGATACTGCATTGCGTACATGAGCAACACCTGCTGCATGCGCCCTGAGAGGGTCTCCAGCGAACACACCGGTAATATTCCTCTCCGCATCGAGCGAAACATTCAGGATGAAGTCGTGCCCCGCCAACCGCGCAATTGCGAGAAGTTGCCCATGGAGAGGATTTCCATCAATCATCCCTTCGCGGCACTGTGGATCCTCTATGAAGCGCGGGCTGTGCAACGCTTTAATAGTCTCTTCACCCGCACACCCCGGGGCAATGAGTTTTCTCCCGCCGGAGAAGCCCGCCATCAAGTGCGGCTCGATGAACCCTGTCGTGATCTTCAGATCAGCCCGGCAGTATTCCCGGTCGATGAACACGGGAACCCCTGCCGATGTGCGGCCCAGATCCTGCTGTTCCTCGCGGACACGCGCTCGATGACTCACGATCCGGTACGATCGCAGAATATCCTCACCCAGCATCTGACGGAGCTCTTCGGCGCTGCTCGGCCGGTGCAATCCGGTCGCCACCAGAATCGATATCCGTTCCCGGGGAATTCCACCTTCGGTCAACACTTCCAGCAATGCAGGAACGAGTATCGTGTTCGGGACCGGGCGGGTGACATCGCACACTACTATGCACGCCGATCTCTTTCCGGCGGCGAGCTCACGGAGAGGCTTTCCTCCCAGCGGCTGTTCC
>PMMO01000055.1 GCA_003162215.1 Ignavibacteriota bacterium | reverse complement strand
TGGAATGACAAGACGTCTGCGAACTTCCACGGCACGGTACTTCATGACGGAAACTACAGCTTCAACACGTGCGTGACCTGCCACGCAAAGTCGTATGCCGGCGGCACCAGCGGCGTCGGTTGCCTTTCCTGTCATGAGTCCTTCCCCCACAAGGCCGGCTGGAGTGACACCGTGTCGAACAATTTCCACGGCAAGTATCTGCGCCTCGGCATGGGTCAGTTAAGCGATTGCGCACAATGTCACGGTACAGGATTCGATGGCGGGACGAGCGGAAAGTCGTGCTACACCTGCCACGCTTCCTACCCGCACAAGACGGGATGGCTCGATCCTGCGTCAACGGGCTCACACGGAAAGTACCTGAAGGTGAAGAATTGGCAGGTCGCTGAATGCGCCGGATGCCACGGAAGCAACTTTTCCGGCGGAACGAGCGGAAAATCCTGCTTCACTTGTCATGCCTCCTATCCGCACTCTGTCTTTGCGGCCGCATCGGGGCATCCAGGGTATCTGCTCAGCACTGGGTACCCGCTTGCGCAATGCAAGACCTGCCATGGTGCCGCATACACGGGTGGATCCGTCGTGAACGTCTCGTGTTCTTCAGCGGGATGCCATGTGGACAACACCGGGGCGGCCAAATCTCCAGAGGCGTGTAACACCTGTCACGGCCAGTTCCTGGCACTTGCGGGTGATGCACTGTCTGCTGCACCTCCAAAGAGCGTGCTGGGCGATTCTGTCACGACAGTAAGGGGAGTTGGAGCGCATTCCAAGCATCTGGTGTCAGGAACTCTGGGAAAAACCGTGAAGTGTGCGGAGTGCCATGTGGTGCCGGCGACGTTGTTTGCCTCAGGTCATATCGACACGCAACTGCCGGCAGAAGTTGTTTTTGCCGACACGCTGGCGCAATTGATCACAGGAAACGGCACGTTTGTCCCCACACCAATATACAACCCGACGACGCTCACATGCACGAACACGTACTGCCATGGCAAGTGGCAAATGAAGAAGTCAGGCTCTGCATTCGAATATGTCTTCACGGATTCCGTGATAGTGGGGGATTTCACGAGCGATCCGTCGTGGATAGGGGGGGCGTCTGAGGCGCCGTGCGGAAGTTGCCATGGATTGCCGCCCACGGGTCATTTGCCGTTCCCATTGAATGGCTGTGTCAACTGCCACTGGGGTGTCGTCAATGGCTCGGGTCAGATCATCAATCAGGCATTACATATCAACGGCAAGGCAAATGTCTTTGGTGCTGAGCGATCGTTCTGACGGCTGAACCACCCAGCCCATCGTCACCGTTCTCCATGCCGAATCCCGGTTCCGCACTTGCGGGGCCGGGATTCGCACTTTTGCACTCCTGCAAAGCGTTTCCCAGACATTGGAATCTCTTTCGAATATGCCATCCCGCACAGCCGACAAAATGCCCTCTATTCGTCGGTTTTGCATGTTTTGTGCCCTCTGCCAGTGGCACGCATCTTGAATTGTATAGGATATCCAAGCATCTGTGGAGTAGCAATGACCGTTCTTGCACATTATGTTCTGCTTACTGCGTTGTTGACCTCGGTGGCCGCCGCTGTTTTCTATTTCCGCGCCGCATCCGTTCGAGACCCGAAGTTGACCCTCCCCCGGACTTTCCTTCTCACCAGCGTTTCACTCGTCGTCGTCGCATCTGCCGTCCTCATCGTGTTGCTCCTGCAGCATGATTTCAGCAACGGCTATGTGTACGGGTACAGCGACAGCACGTTGCCACTGCATTTTCTTCTCTCCTCGTTCTATGCGGGTCAGGAGGGGAGCTTTCTCTTCTGGTGCCTTTGTTCGGCAGTGATCGCTCTGTGGTTGATGCGATCCCGCCTGACCACTCCCGCTGTGATGACCGTCTACCTGTTTGCACACTCGATGCTCCTGTTGCTCGTGTTTGTAAAATCTCCCTTCCGCATGATCTGGGATGTCTATCCTCAAATGCCTGTGGGGCAGGTGCCCGCCGATGGTCACGGTCTCAATCCTTTGCTCCAGAATTTTTGGATGGTGATCCATCCCCCGGTACTCTTTCTGGGTTTTGCCCTTATGGCCGTGCCATTCAGCCAGGCAATTGCAGCGTTGTGGACACGACGCTATGATGCGCTGGCACGCGAAGGCTTGGGGTGGGTGCTTATGGGTGCGTTTGTCCTGGGTATGGGGATCATGCTCGGGGCGTATTGGGCATATGGTGTGTTGGGGTGGGGCGGCTACTGGGGATGGGATCCAGTCGAGAACTCTTCGCTCATTCCGTGGCTCACCGCAGTAGCACTGGTGCACACGCTTATCGCGCAGCGAAGAACCGGCAAGTATCTTCGAACGAATTTCGTGCTCGCCATCGTGACGTTCTTTCTCGTTGTCTACAGTACGTTCCTTACCCGGAGCGGCATCCTGGGAGATGCGTCGGTGCATTCCTTTACAGATCCGGGCAGTGCCGTCTACGGTCTCCTGCTTGTGTTTCTTGCACTGATCGCGATTATCGGTGCCGCCATGTTTGTCGCGCGGATACGCGATATGGCGCCGGCACCAAGCCATGCAGGATGGTTGACGCGTGAACTCCTCCTGGGTGCCGGAGCGGTCGTTCTTCTGCTCAGCGCGGTGGTGATTCTCTTCGGCACAAGCCTCCCGATTTTTTCTACAACGCGTGTCGAGCCTTCATTCTATGACAGCACGAATCTCCCGGTGGCAATCCTGATTGCTCTTCTCATCGGCATCAGCCTGTACACGCAGTGGGAGGAGCAGGATGTTCGGTTCACGCTACAAAAATTATGGAAGACCCTTCTTGCAGCATTCCTCATCTCGGCGGTGCTTGTGGTGACGGGAATGCGTGACCCCTTGACAAGTGTGCTGGTGTTCACGGCACTCTTTGCGTTCCTTGTGAACGTCGAAATCGGCGCCATGGGAATACGCGGCGGGGTGCTGTTCCTCGGGGGCAAGCTGGCACATATCGGTATTGCGCTCTTCCTGATCGGCGTGGTCAGCACCGGAAAATACAACGAGACGGCGCGCGTTGCGCTGCCCCAACATGCGCCGGTGCTGGTCCTCGGGCATATGCTCTCGTATGACGGGTACACGGTTCGGCCGGACGGTAAGTATGAATTTCGCGTTGTGGCAGCATCAGGTCCGCAGCGCTTCACGCTCCTGCCGGTGATGTTTGAGGTGCCCCAGCAGGGGATCATGCGGAACCCGGACATCGTTTCGAGGCTCACCTCGGATTTCTATGTATCGCCGATCTCGCTGGAACCGGCTCAGCAAGGTGCTGCGCAGGAAGAACATGAATTGGCGAAAGGATCGACGATCGCGCTTGGCGACGCGAAGATGACATTTGTTCGATTCGACATGGGTCCCGTCGGCGGCGGCATGGGTGCGCATAACGCGACCGCGGCCATTACGGCTGTACTGGAAGTACAACGCGGGAATGACCGCGAAACATTGCATCCTGCCATCAAACGCCGTGAGACAGGCGAATCCGAATACCACCCTGCACTCTCGAAGGTTCTGGGAACGGAAGTGCGTCTGCTCACCATGTCCATCGGCATGAATGCGGAATCGCCCTCGACGATTGTCGTGGGCCTCCAGCGCCCGGATGCATCACCGGACCAGCCCGAGGTGCTGATGGTCGAAGCAAGTGTGAAGCCTTTCATTATCGTGTTATGGGGGGGGACAGTGATCATGTTGGTGGGATTTGTGTTGGCAATCATCAAACGTATGAGGGAGACAGCATGAGCGTGATGGCGGCGAAAATGCTCCGGCGCCTGCCGGGCAATGTAGGGGGGCGATTTTATACAACCGAGGACTGCGATGGATGTGCCTATTGCGCATCCATTGCGCCGGAGAATTTCGATTATCAGAAAGAAACCAACACCTATTTTGTGTCACGGCAGCCGCGGACATCGGCCGAGGAAGATGAAATGCTCGAAGCGCTGGAAGACTGTCCGGTCGATGCCATCTGTGTTGACCTCAACAGCAACGGAAAGATAGCGGAGTGAAACCTGGCAATGATTTCATTCTCGCTCCGGCTCCTCCGGGAGAGGCATTTCCTCTTTTGGGAAGTCTGGAAGAGCAGTTCGTGTTCCTGCTCCACTTTGCGACACGCGCTCCGTCCACACACAACACCCAGCCGTGGAAGTTCAGGGTAAGTATGGACGGCGTGGAGGTGTTTGCCGACTACACGCGGCGGATGCCCGTGGCAGATCCGGGCGGCAGGGAAATGCTGATGAGTATTGGCGCTGCGGTGATGAATTTGCGCGTCGCAGCTGCCCACTTTGGCTACCTGTGTGATGTCGTCTATAACCACAGCGGGTCGAGCGAAGAACCTCTTGCATCGGTTCGGTTGACCCCCGGGGTCGTGCAGTCTCCCGAAGCGCTGCATCTGGCCTCGCTCTTCGGATGTATCACCCGGCGACACACCAACCGCCATCCCTTTCTGCTCAGCAGAATTCCATCCGAGGTCCTTGAGCGGGTGTCAGGTCTTGCTGAGGGAACCGAGGTGATCGTGGTATCGTCAACGGAGGGCAATCGCAACGGACGCATCGCCGAAGTGGTCTCCCGCGGCGACGAGCAGCTCATGGGGGATGCAAACTACCGGCGCAACATCTCCGCCTGGCTCCATGCCCATGCGTCTTCACACGTCGATGGGCTTCCAGCGCAGGCATTTGGGTTCGACGGGAAGTTGGTGATGATTGCCCCCTGGGCGGGACGTGTTATTGACATCGGGAAAATCAGGGCGGCGCACGACAAGAACCTGTGCCTCGAGGCACCCGGATTGATCGCCCTGTGCAGCGATGACGGAGTGCCGCAGTATGTGGCAGTCGGCGAATTGCTCGAACGGATGCTCCTGGTTCTGACAGGAGAAGGACTTCACACGAGTTACTTTAATCTGCCCATACAGGTGCCGGCATTGCGCATGCAATTGCAGCAGATCCTTGGCGCAGCGGCACCAGTGCAATTACTTCTCCGTGTCGGCTACTCGCTTTCGGAGCCGGTACAAACAGCGCGTCGTCCACTTGAAGATGTGCTTCTGCGCGCGTGACAGAGATTGTGGCTTCGCATCAACGACTCACTAACCGGGCACCCTATGGATACTGCGAAAAAAGATTCCGAGAAGAAGGAGGAGCAGAGCCACTCCGTCGAAGCCCATTTGATTTACGGGCGCATGGATGATCCCCGGTGGGACTACAGCCATCATCTGTTGCCCCCGATATCGGCTTCGGCGACCTACCGTCTGGACAGTGCTCAGCGAGGAGCCCAAGGGTTCACCGAATTTGCCCACACGACGGACGAAGTGGATGTGAAAAGCAGAGTACCGATCTACATTTATGACCGTCTCGGCGAACCGAACAAAGATATGCTCGAAGAGAATCTTGCGTACGCCGAGGGTGGCGATGTTGCGGTTACCTTTGCCAGCGGAATGGCGGCGATCTCGGGCGTTCTCGGCATTCTCACGGGATCCGGAAGCGAAGTGTTGGCCCACAAAGTCCTGTACGGATGCACATATTCCCTGATGACCAACTGGTATCCGCGCCTCAAAATTGCCGTGCGGTTTGTGGATTTCAGCAATGCCGAAGAAGTTGCCGCGGCGATTACGAAACACACACGCGTGCTGTATATGGAATCGCCGGTGAATCCCACTATGCGCTTGGTCGACCTCAAGGCCATTGCAGATCTTGTGGCACGCGTGAATGCAGCCCGTGATCCCAAGGACCGCCTGTACACGGTTGTTGACAGCACATTTGCGACACCGTTCTGCCAGCGTCCGATTGCGCTCGGCATTGACTTTGTTGTGCATTCCTTGACGAAAGGGATCGGGGGGTTTGGAACGGATATCGGCGGGGTCGTCATTGGCCCGCGGTGGAGTCATGACCATCTGCTGTTATTCAGGAAGGATTTTGGCGGCGTACTTTCGGCAAAGTCCGCATGGCCCGTGCTCGTGGTCGGGCTCCCCTCGCTGGCGGTCAGGATGCGCCAAATGCAGGCGACAGCGCAGCGTGTTGCAGAATATCTTGAAACCCGGGCGGAAATTGAACGCGTGCTGTATCCCGGGCTCGTATCGTTCCCGCAAGCAGAGCTTGCGCACCGGCAAATGCGCGACTTCGACGGCAACTTTGCGCCGGGTGCAATGATCTACTTTGTCATGAAAGGGACGGGCCCGGAGGATGCGCTCGAACGCGCCGAGCGGTTCATTAACACGTTGGCACGAGAGGCGTACTGCGTAACCCTTGCCGTGAGCCTCGGCAATATCCGGACGCTCATCGAGCACCCGGGGTCCATGACCCATTCGGCAATTCCTGCTGAAGCGCAGGTTGCCAAAGGACTGGATCCGGGGGGTGTCCGCCTTGCTATCGGGCTCGAGAAACCGGAAGACATCATCAACGATCTCGAACATGTTCTGCATCACGCCCGGTGACGCGTTTGCCCCCGGGTGTTTCCAACGAACCAAGCTCAGGAAGGAGAGAGGCTGATGGCAAAAGGCAAAGTGACTTTTGACATCGAAACGTGCAAAGGATGTGAGCTCTGCATAGAGGCATGTCCACAGTTGAGTCTCGCGCTGTCATCGAAAATCAACGCCCAGGGATACCACTACGCCGTATTGATCAAAGACAACTGCACCGGGTGCGTAAATTGTGCGCTCGTGTGTCCTGATGCCGTCATCACGGTGTATCGCCAGAAGAAGAAGAGCAAGACGCCGGTGGCGCGGATAACCAACGTGACGCAGAATATTACCGTGACGATCGACGATGAAAGGAAATAGCCGTGGGTGACACTCGACTCATGAAAGGGAATGAGGCGCTGGCGGAAGCGGCAATTCGCGCCGGCTGCCAGGGCTACTTTGGCTACCCCATTACCCCCCAATCAGAAATCCTGGAATACCTTGCAGACGAGGGACGCAAACGCGGCATGATCGTTCTGCAGGCGGAAAGCGAAGTGGCCTCCATCAACATGGTGTATGGCGGTGCAGGTGCCGGTGCCCGGGTCATGACCTCCTCTTCGAGTCCCGGAATCAGCCTCATGCAGGAGGGGATCTCCTATATCGCCTGTGCGGAGCTTCCGTGCCTTATCGTGAATGTTAACCGTGGTGGTCCCGGACTCGGTACCATCCAACCGTCGCAAGGCGACTACTTCCAATCGGTGAAAGGTGGCGGCCACGGCGACTACCGCCTCATTGTGCTTGCTCCTTCCAGTGTTCAGGAGATGGCGGATTTTGTGTACGATGCGTTCGATCTCGCCGACAAGTATCGGACACCGGTGCTGATTCTTGCGGATGGGGCACTCGGGCAGATGATGGAAAAAGTGGAATTCCGCGAGTACATCCCGGCCGACCATGTTCCCCCGAAACCCTGGGCGACCACGGGAAAGCTCAAGGAGCGCGCACGGAATTTCGTCACGTCGCTCCACATGCAGCCCGAGCAGATGGAAGAAGTCAACAAGCATCTGCAGGCAAAGTACCGCACCATCGCCGAGCATGAAGTGCGTTATGAACTTGTCGCCGCCGACGACGCGGAGTATATGATTGTCGCGTATGGCCTGGCCGCACGCGTCTCCCATCGTGCCGTTCAGCTGGCGCGTGCGGAGGGAATCCGGGTCGGACTGCTTCGTCCGATCACGCTGTGGCCCTACCCTTCTGCCGTGCTGCAGTCCATCGCCTCACGATTGCAGGGGGTCTTGGTAGTGGAGATGAATGCCGGACAGATGGTGGAGGATGTTCGTCTTGCAGTTGAAGGGCGCGCACCCGTGCACTTCTACGGGCGCATGGGAGGCGTCATTCCTGGGCCTGATGAGGTTGTCCGCGCACTGCGGGCCATCGTTCACAATGAAGTTGCACAAGCAGCGGAGGCGCACTGACATGTCACCGGAAATCACACAGGATCTGACGGCCGAAGAGCAGGAACAACTCGAGTGCGTGTACGCAAAGCCGGAGACGCTTACCGAAACGCGGTTCCATTATTGCCCCGGCTGCGGCCATAGTGTCGTCCACCGGGTGCTGATGGAAGTAGTCGAAGAACTGGATATTCAGGACAAGACCATCGGCATTGCGCCTGTCGGCTGTTCAGTGTTTGCCTATCACTATATGAATATCGACATGCAGGGGGCAGCTCACGGGAGAGCAAGTGCCGTGGCAACGGCGGTGAAGCGTCTTCTTCCCGATCGGTACGTCTTCGCCTACCAGGGAGACGGCGATCTTGCAGCGATTGGCACCGCGGAAACCATACATACCTGCAATCGCGGGGAGAACATCATGATTGTGTTCATTAATAACGCGATCTATGGCATGACCGGCGGCCAGATGGCCCCCACGACACTGCTGGGGATGAAGACATCGACATCACCGACCGGCCGCACCGTGGAGACTGCAGGCTTCCCGATCATGATAACGAACATGATCGCAATGTTGCCGGGCGTCGCGTATGTCACGCGCCAATCCGTTGAAACACCCAATGCCGTCCGCCAGCTCAAGAAGGCGTTCACCAAAGGGTTCCAATATCAGAAAGAGCATAAAGGCACATGCTTCATTGAAGTGGTTTCCAACTGCCCTTCCGGCTGGAAGATGACTCCGCTGCAGGCAAACAAGTGGCTTGTGGAAAACATGTTTCCCGTCTATCCGCCCGGCGACATCAAAGTCCCCGCCTGATCAGAGTGAACCGTAGAATGTTGAAAAAAGGGATGTGATTATGACTCATGAACTATTGGCCGCCGGTTTTGGAGGCCAGGGTGTGCTCTCCATGGGCGCGACGCTGGCGTATGCCGGTATGATCGAGCAGAAAGAGATCACCTGGATGCCCTCGTACGGTCCGGAGATGCGCGGCGGAACAGCCAACTGCATCGTGATCGTCTCAGATGAACGGATCAGTTCTCCCATTGTGACAGTCTTCGATACGGTGATCGCGCTCAATCAGCCGTCACTGGAGAAATTTGAGAAGGCTGTCAGGCCCGGTGGACTTTTAATCTATGATTCCACAAGCACGTTGACACCGCCCACGCGCACGGATATCCAGCTGGTACCGATCCCTGCGGGGGATGAGGCATTGAAATTAAAGAATACGAAGGTGCTGAATATGATTGTGCTGGGCGCCTTCCTTGACAGGACGCACGTCGTGAACGTCGATTCCGTCATGAAGGCTCTCCGTAAGGCCCTGCCGGAGCGGTACCACAATCTGTTGCCGCTGAATGAGCAAGCGCTCCGGCGTGGAATGGAGCTGGCCGGTCAACCAGCAATGGTGTAACGCGGCAGAACGAGCCCCGGGCTGAACGATAGAACAAGGAGAGGAGATCCATGGACCGAAAGTGTATTCATTCGTGCAAAGGTATGTGCAACGCGTTGGAAGTTGCCGAGCACCGGGAAGAGGAAGCCATCGCACAGTACCGTCAGTACGCGGCAGGGTGTGACTACCCGGACGTGAAGGAGTTGCTTGAAGCGCTGATCGCCGACCGTGAACGGGCACTGCACCTCCTGCGCGAGAAGCGGGAAATGCTCAGCGTGAGATTCAATGTGATCGATCGGATCAATGATAGCTTCGCATGATCAACTACACAAGAGGAGTGTCGAGACCCCAATGAGCAAATACACGATCGCCTGGCTGCCCGGGGATGGCATTGGAAAAGACGTCATGGACGCCGCCCGGGTGGTCCTCGACAAGATCAATCTAGACGCGTCGTATGTGCACGGTGATATCGGATGGGAATTCTGGTGCAAAGAAGGTGACGCCCTTCCCCAGCGCACGATCGATCTGTTGCGGAGCGTCAATGCCGCAATGTTCGGTGCCATTACGTCAAAACCGGTCAGAGCCGCCGAGGCCGAACTGGTGCCCGAGCTCAAAGGCAAAGGCTTGGTGTACCGTTCGCCGATTGTCCGTATGCGCCAGATGTTCGACCTGTATATTTGTCACCGCCCATGCAAAGCCTATCCGGGCAATCCTCTGAACTTGAAAGACGGCATTGACCTGGTGATCTTCAGGGAGAACACGGAAGATCTCTATGCGGGCGTGGAATTCTTCCCGGTGCCCAAAGAACTTTCGGAGACGCTGTTGAAGCTCTCGAAACCGTTCACGGCCTTCCGCGATTTACAGGGCGATCAGTTTGCCATCTCCTGCAAGGTGAATACCAAGCGTGGTTCGGAACGTATCGCCCGCGCGGCCTTTGAGTTCGCGAAGAAGAACAACCGCCGCAAGGTCACGATCGTACACAAGGCAAATGTGGTGCGTGCAACGGACGGTCTCTTTCTCGACGAGGCCAGGCATGTCGCGCGCGAGTACCCCGGGATTCAGTTCGATGAAGCTAATGTCGATGCGATTTGCATGTGGTTGCTGAAAAACCCCTTCAGCTACGACGTGCTCGTGGCACCCAACCTCTACGGCGATATTATTTCCGATCTTGCCGCACAGATGGTGGGCGGACTCGGCTTCGGATGCTCGGGAAATATCGGGCATCGGCTTGCAGTATTTGAACCTTCCCATGGTTCGGCGCCAAAGTACGCCGGTCAGAACAAGGTGAATCCGATTGCCACAATCCTCGCCGCAAAAATGATGCTCGACTGGCTGGGGGAGACCGAAAAGGGAAAACAGGTCGAACGCGCGACAGCAGCAGTGATCAAAGAGGGGAAGATCCGTACCTATGATATGGGCGGATCTCATACCACTCGGGACATCGCGGAGGCGATAGCCGCACATCTATGATGCCGACGCGTGTGGTCTTGCACGAAGTGGGATTACGGGACGGCCTGCAGATGGAAGCGCAGGCCGTTCCCACAGAACGGAAGATCGGTTGGGTCCGAGCCCTCGCTGAAGCAGGCATGGATATCATCCAGGTCGGTTCGTTCGTTCATCCCACGAAAGTCCCGCAGATGGCGGACACCGATCAGATGTTCCGCGTGCTCTCTGCATCAGACGCCAAACCCGCCGGAGTCGTGTTCTCAGGGCTCGTGCTCAATGAAAAGGGACTTGAACGCGGACTGGCCTGCGGCGTCGATATGTTCTGCATGGGTGTGTCCGCGAGCGAAACCCACAGTCGCAAGAATACCGGCATGCACATAGCCGAAGCCACAGAGCGGATTATAGCAATGGCTCTTGAAGCACTCAAGGCAAACAAGAGTGTCCAGGTTTCCGTGCAGTCGGCTTTTGGCTGCGGCTATGAGGGGGCAGTTCCGCCCGACCGTGTGCTGGACATAGTACGCCGGTATCTCGATGCCGGATTGAAGAATATCAGCCTTGCCGACACCGCCGGACATGCGACGCCGGCAATGGTTGAGCAACTGTTTGGTGCCGTTCGAACGATGGAGAGCACGGTGGAATTGACCTGCCATTTTCATAACACCTACGGCATGGCCATCGCGAACTGCTATGCGGCATTGCAGGTGGGTGTGCAATCGGTGGAATCATCTGTTGCCGGGCTTGGCGGATGTCCGTTTACCAAGATTGCCGGTGGAAATGTGTGTACAGAGGATTTCGTGCATATGCTGCAACGGATGAACTTTAGAACAGATGTGAAACTCGACCGCTTGCTCGCCGTTGCACAGGATGTTGCAGCGTTTTTCAACCGGGATATGCCCGGTATGCTGTACAAAACAGGCCCTATCGCATTTTGAACGCCGGAGTTTCATGAGTATGACACCATCTTCTCCGCGGCTCCTTTCGGGAATCAGAGTTCTCGACATGACCAACGTGCTTTCTGGCCCGTTCGCCACCCTGCACCTGGCATTGCTCGGTGCGGAAGTGATCAAAGTGGAGAACCCTTTGGATGGCGATCTCGCGCGCAAGCTCGGATGTGTCCCGAAGTACAATCAGATGTTGATGGGTACGAGTTTTCTCGCACAAAATGCCAACAAGAAATCCCTCACCCTGAATCTCAAAGCGCAGGAGGGGAAGGAAATCTTCAGGAAGCTCGTCGCGACGGCGGATGTTGTGGTGGAAAATTTCCGTCCGGATGTCATGGGACGATTGGGGCTGTCGTACGAAGTGTTGAAGGGCATCAATCCGCGACTCGTCTATTGTGGCATCTCGGGATTCGGTCAAACCGGCCCGGACGCTCTCAAGCCTGCATACGATCAGATCATTCAGGGTCTGAGCGGGGAGATGGCCATCAACGGCGGTGAACAGCTCAGTCCGCTACGCGCAGGGTTTCCCGTGTGCGATACCGTCGGTGGCCTGAATGCCGCATTCGCCATCATGTCGGCTCTGTACTGGCGTGAACGGTCCGGCGAAGGCCAGTGTATTGATGTGGCACTGTTGGACTCCATTATGCCGTTGATGGGCTGGGTGGTGGCCAACCTGTTGATCGGTGGTCAGCAACCCGTGATCATGGGAAATGACAACTTCACGGCTTCGCCATCCGGGTCGTTTCGCACAAAGGACGGCAGCATCAACATTGCCGCGAACAAACAGGAGCAATGGGAAGCTGTCGCCGACGTTCTTGGCGTGCCGGAACTCAAAACCGATCCACGTTTCCAGGAGCGCGATACGCGGAAGAAAAACCGGAAAGCCCTCACGCCACTGCTGGAATCAAAGCTTCGGGAGCGGGAAACTGCGCACTGGGTGGAAGTGTTGAATAGACATGACGTGCCCTCAGGGGCCATTCTGAGTCTTGACGCAGCGCTGCATCAGGAACAGGTGAATCACCGGAACACCTTTGGCACCGTTACTGTTGAAGGAATTGGCGCGATTCCGCTGTTCCATATGACCGCGAAATTTGAAAAAACCCCGGGAAATGTCACGGCCCCACCGCCGAAGCTCGGGGAACATACTGAAGAGGTTCTCAAGAGCTTGGGATACGATGAAGGTCGGATTAAGGAGCTGAGAGCGAAGAGGGTTGTGTGATTTCATTGATAATTGAACGATGCGAGGCAACCAATGGGCATGACCATAGTTGAAAAGATTCTTGCGCGCGCGAGTGGACAGGCTGTGGCGAAAGCGGGCGATGTGCTGGAACCGAAAGTGGACCTGGCAATGTCGCATGAAAATGCGGCGTTGGTGGTGAACCAGTTCCTGGAAATCTATAAGGATACCGGCCGCGAAGCACGTGTGTGGGATCCGTCGCGCGTTGCGATCATTTTTGACCACCGTGTTCCGGCAGAATCGCCCAAGACGGCTACCAACCAGAAGAAAGTGCGCGAGTTCGTCGCCCGTCATGCGATCAGCAAGTTTCATGACATCCGCGGCGATCTCGGCGGCATCTGTCATCAGATTCTCCCCGAGAGCGGTTATGTCCGACCCGGTGCAGTCGTCGTCGGCACCGATTCCCACACAACGAGCCATGGCGCCCTGGGGGCATTCTCGTTCGGGATCGGGGCGACGGAAATGGCCAGCGTCTGGACGCTGGGCTACGCCGTGAATATTGAAGTGCCGGCGACAATCAAGGTCGTCGTCAACGGTACGTTCCCACGGCTTGTCGGACCGAAAGATCTGATCCTCCATCTGATCGGCAAGATCTCCTCCCAGGGTGCAAACTTCCGCGTGATCGAATTCCATGGCGACACCATCCGGAATATGTCCACCTCCGGCAGACTCGTACTCTGCAATATGTCCGTCGAAGCCGGTGCCACGTCGGGCATTGTGCCTGCCGATCAAGAGACGGTTGCCTATATCCGGGACGAAGCAGGCGTCACGGACGCGCTTGACCTCGTTCAGCCTGATGCTGATGCGGTATACGAACAGACGATCACGCTTGACGTCTCTGCGTTGGAACCACAGATCGCGTGTCCGCACACCGTCGACAATGTGAAACCCATCGGTGCAGTCGCGGGGAGAAGAGTCAATCAGATCGTGATTGGTTCCTGTACCAACGGCAGGCTCGACGACATTGAGGTTGCGGCATCGCTTCTGCGGGGCAAGAAAGTTGCGCAGAACACGCGCATGCTGGTCTTCCCGGCGTCCGGGCGCATCTATCAACGGGCGCTCGAACGCGGGTATATCGCCGACCTGATGCGCGCAGGGGCCGTAGTGATGAACCCGGGGTGCGGGCCATGCCTCGGAGTTCACGAAGGCGCGTTGGGAGACGGCGAAGTCGCGCTCTCCACAACAAACCGGAATTTCAAGGGCCGGATGGGGNNGATGGGGAATCCCACCGGGGAGGTGTATCTCTGCTCGCCTGCCGTTGCGGCCGCTTCAGCGGTGACGGGAGAGATTACGGATCCAAGAAAAGGAGCGTAACCAGTATGGCACAAGTGGTCTATGTGGTCGGGGACGACATTTCAACGGACGTTATCTACCCGGGCCGGTACATGGCAACGGTGCTTCCCACCGAGACGCCGCAGTTCGCCTTTGTGGACGACGCAACCTTTAACGAGAAACTCAAGAGCAGGCAAATTCCCCCCGGCAGTGTCATCGTTGCGGGAAGCAACTTCGGCTGCGGCTCATC
>PMMO01000016.1 GCA_003162215.1 Ignavibacteriota bacterium | reverse complement strand
GCTATTCGTTCTGAGAGGATGAATATGAAGCGACGGTTCACGATTGCGATTCTGCTGTTGTTGGCCGCCCACTCGATGTTCGGCGCGGTGACCATGACGCTTATCTTGCGCAATCCGATGCCCGCACGGCTGGACGTGTGGGAGCAGGATCCAAGCACAATTCAGCTCATCATTCAGACCGACCCCAATGGGCTCTTTCAAAACGGGCATATTGAATTCACAATCCACGATCTGAATACCAACGCTCTCGTGGCTTCCTCAAAGGCGAATGACCCGTCCATCCCGGTATTCTCGATGAACCCGGCCGCCACGGTCACAAAGTTCGGACGCGATGTTGTGGTCGCATCCGCGGTGTTCATCGACCCGAAATACAAGAATGCTGCCGCAGCCACAAACAGTATTCCGGAAGGGGACTACGAGTTCTGTGTGAAGCTCGTGAGCTCGCAGGGTACGGAAATCACAACGACCGGACTGAAATGCAGGAACTTCACGGTCATCGTGCCGGACCCGCCGGTGTTGACGTCGCCAATGGACAAGGCTGTTAGTTTGTCTGTCGTCCCGNNGCCCACGTTCATGTGGACGCCGGTGACTGTCCCCGGGGGCGCCTCGGTTTCGTACAAGCTGTTGATCGCGCCCATCTACAAGGGACAGACACCGAAGAACGCCATCGACGCGAATCAACCTCTGGTTCAGATCACGTGGTCAGCGCCGACATATTTCTACGCGCCTGCCAACCCGGCGTTTACACTATATCCGTCGGCGGTCGGGTTTGCGTGGCAGGTGCAAGCGGTTGACGCGCAAGGGAAGGCGGCAGCGAAGAACGACGGCAAGAGCGAAGTCTCGTCGTTCACAATCGACTCATCAAAGGCACCGCCACCTGCGCCGCAGCAGGCGCAATCGAGCGGGGACTGTAACGATCCGTGCGTCACATCGCTCCCGAGCGATCAAGCCCCGGGTGGGTCCTTTAACGCGGGCGATGTCCTGAAGGTGGGCCTGTTCGCAATGACGTTGACCCAGGCGAGCGGAAGCGGGGCCGCGCTCACGGGCGCGGGAACAATCAGCGTTCCGTTTCTGAAAGCACCCGTCCTGGTTGCGTTCAAGAACATCAAAGTTAATGCGGGGAAACAAGTATTTGACGGCGATGTCTTCGCGCTCCAGATGCAGGGTTCTCCCATCCCGCAGAATCTCGCCAACGATTTTGGCAATGCCCTCGGCATGTCCAATTCCGACATCACCACCTATTACGGATATGCCTCCCAGGGATCCCGTCTTGTCAGCGCATTCGTATCCTCGACGCCAACCGGCCTGCCGATAGGTATTGACCAGGAAATTGCAGGAGAGCGGTTTGTGCTTGCAGTGATCGGAATTGTCTTTCAGCCGACGAGCGCAAAACTCAACGCGATCACGTCGTACGACATGCCTGACCTCGGCGCGGGTATGGCAATTGGCCTCGGTGCGAGAAATATATGCTTTACCCCGGGAGGGATTTCCAGCAGCCAGGGCGTGCTCTACCTGGCAGCTGACATTGGATTCGACAAACCCGGTTCGTTCGGGTTCCGCTTCAAGGCTCCCAGCCTGCCTGCGGATTCCGGAACGTATTTTGCCTGGGACTGTAACGGGTTCCGGGAGCTTCGAATTGCGGCAGACGTTTCGATGCCGCGCGATTGGATGGTCCCCAATCCTGACAACGGCGTGGATCAGGTGAAAGCCCACCTGAAAGCCGTCGTCATGAAGAAAGGCGACTGGATTGCCGCGGCAACTCTCGACAAGGCAATGCTGGCAGGGGCTAACGGGTTCGTGCTGAACGTCCAGGAGATGTCATACGATCATTCCGACGTCCGCAACCCGGACGGGATCGTTTTTCCCGCGAGTTATGTCGGGACGAAGGGTGTAGATTGGCACGGGTTCTTTATTCGCAAGGCGTCTCTTACGCTTCCGCCGTCGCTGGCAACGCACAATGGCGGACCGCCGATGGTCGAAGTTGACAACTTCCTCATCGACGGTACCGGCATCACAGCCGACTTTCTCGCCGCAAACCTCCTCCAATTCCCCAAGGGCGATTTTGCCGGCTGGGGGGCGAGCATTGACAATCTCGAATTGCACCTTGTGAGCAGCAGTCTCTCCCGCGGGTCGCTGAACGGCCGCCTCATGCTGCCGATCTGCACGGAGGCAAGTCCGCTCCAGTATTCCGCGCTCCTCTCCCATCCGGCAGGTCCGACAGGCAAGCTCGCGTTCGACTTCAATATCGTCCCCACAGCGGATATGAAATCGGACCTCTGGGCGGCGACGTTCACTCTCGACAAATCGTCGCACATCTCACTCACCGACAACGCAGGGACATTCTCAGGTGAAGCGCTTCTCAACGGAAGCCTCCTTATCTCAGGTGATGTCGGCGACGCCCTCAAGAAGATTCCCATCGTCCATCTTGAGGGGATCAGGTTCCAGAATTTCGGAATCCTCTCGAAGGCACCGTATGCCACGCCGGGGAGTTGGTCGCTCAGTTCACCACAGCATTCCATCTCCGGCTTCCCGATTTCGATCGATCATATCGGCCCCGCTGTCGGCGGCGATGCGGGAGGTCTGAAGTTGGGTCTCAATGCGGCGGTTGTGTTCATCCTGATGGAAGGAAACCCGGGTCTGGCCGGAAAAACGACGTTCACCGTCTGGAGCAAGATGCCGTTCAGCGACTTCCCGAAAAAGTTCGCGTTCGACGACGTTGAGCTGGACCGGATCGACGTCAATTCTGATATTGGCGCAGTATCGATTGACGGTAGCATTGCGTTC
>PMMO01000243.1 GCA_003162215.1 Ignavibacteriota bacterium | reverse complement strand
GCGGCTCCACCCTGGACCAGTCATCTTCGACGAAATCCATCGAGTCCCGGATATCTTCGTCCGCTTGAAATCCCTTGTCGACAGAGATCGGCGCAGCAAGGGCCGGTTCGTACTGACCGGTTCAAGCCAGTTCGCACTCATGAAACACTCCTCGGACAGCCTCGCGGGGCGGATCGGCGTGCTCACGCTGTTGCCATTTCAGCATTCCGAGACCCCACCCGCCCTTCGTCATGAGGCGATCTGGAAGGGAACCTATCCTGAGTTGATCGTCGAGAAGTATGCACACCGGGAAGACTGGTATTCGTCATACCTCGACACCTACTTGACCCGGGATGTGCGCGACATGGGAGGCGTGGGCGATCTCCGGGACTTCCGCAGGTGTCTGATCCTCCTGGCAGGAAGAACAGGCCAGCTGCTGAATATCTCCGAACTGGCACGGGATCTAGGTGTAGCGGTCAACACGGTCAAGCGATGGATCTCTGTGATGGAGGCATCGTTCGTCGTCTATCTCCTCAAACCCTTCTATGCAAATATTGGCAAACGATTGGTGAAGAGCCCGAAATTGTACTTTGTAGACCCGGGTCTTGTCTCTTTTCTGACTGGCATTCGCACGGAGAAGATGTTTGAAGACGGACCGTTGGCCGGTCCGCTGTTTGAGAATTTTGTGGTTTCGGAAATTCTCAAACGCGAGACGCACAAGGGCGAGAGGCCCGAACTTTCATTCGTCAGAACAAGCAACGGAGTGGAAGTTGACCTGGTCATCGATCGTGGCTCGTCAAGGCAATACATTGAAGTGAAGTCCACCGAAACGTTCCGCCCTGATCACCTGAAAGGGATTCGTTCACTCAAGGGGAAAGCCGACGAGGGCTTGCTGTTGTATCGAGGGAAAAGCATTGACTACGACAAAGGCCTCGGAGCTGCAAATTTCTCAGAGTATCTCCTCAAGTAGAATCACAGACAGCTTCCTTCCATATCACAGCATAACCTCTCAATAATGACATTTCTATTAATATCCTTAGTATTGCGTCGGCCAACAGTCGGATGTTTTGGAATGGTGTTCCGGCTCAGATGGACTTTCTTTGAAGGGAGACAGGTGTAGCAGAAGAGCTCGCGCTTGAAGGGAAGTCAAGAGGAAAAAACGAGCGCCTTCCTTGTGTGGTGGGCGCTCTTCAAAACTGCATCTTTTCGTCGGGGCGACAGGATTTGAACCTGCGACTTCTTGGTCCCAAACCAAGCGCTCTAACCGGGCTGAGCTACGCCCCGAAAAAAAAGCGGTCAGGCACCCTCCGCCGTCCCGTTTTGTTATGCAGTATACGAAGAATTCGCGGATTCTACAACTGCCCGCTCTGTGCGCGGCATCACATTGCAGCATCACCGAAATTCTTTATATTATGTAGGACCCCAGATCAAAAGTACGGCATGCATCTCCTAACACGAAACGAAATATCCAATACGCTGACGGCCACAGAGCCAAGATGGAAATTCACTGCCAGTGTCTACCTCCGGCACCACCATTGCCTGCTCTACAGGGATGAGCACCTCGGCGTGCAGAAACAGGTCATGACCCGGCGAAATACGTTCCTCTTCCCTCCCAAGGAACGTGAATTCTTCTTCATCGACGGCGTCTCAACGGTGTTCCACTCCGAAGAACGGATGCTCCGGACGCTCGACCGCATCACTTCACAAAGGTCATCCCCTTCGTCTCGCTGAAACTCCCCGCCTCAAGTCGGTAGAAGTACACCCCACTCACCAGATTCCGGGCGTCAAACGTTACCGTATGCCGGTTCATGAGAAATTTCCTTGAACAGAGAGCAAATCTTTGTATATTTGAACCGCTCCCACTGCCTCACTACAATCTCTCATACAGAANNTTGTTCGCCGGATGCGGAAAATCGGACGAAATGAAAAAGGTTGAAGCCGGCCTGAATACCGAAGTCATGCAAAAGCACGACGACATGATGAAGGCAATGTCCAGCCTTGATGCAACGGCTGAGCAGATCACTACTACTATAGCAAAACACGATTCATTAGTGAAACTGTTCCCGAAACAGCTCGCCGGTCACGATGCGACGGACCTCCTCGCAGCGAAGGAGAAACTCGAATCGGCCAAGAGTGCGATGACGGCATGGATGAAAGGATTCAAGCCCTACGACCCCAAAGCGAAGCACGAAGTGGTTATGGAGTCGCTCAAGAAGACAAAGGACGATCTGGTTGTTGTGGAGCGCCAATTCCAGGAAGCTCTAACGACTGCAAAAGATGCCATGGCAAGCCATGCCCAAGTCATGGATGAGCTGATTGCCAAGATGCCAATGAAAAAGAAATAAGCGAATCACGAACACACATCGAGGGGATCATGGATACCCATGGTCCCCTTTCCATTTCCATGGGACGATTCAGGTTGCTGATCGAATACGAGGGAACGCGCTATCGCGGATGGCAGGTGCAGAAAAACGCCCGATCCGTGCAGGGTGAACTCATGCGTGCCGTCCAGGAGGTGGGCCAGACCACGGAGTTTGAGTTCCATGGGGCGGGCCGGACCGACGCCGGCGTTCATGCACTCGGGCAGGTTGCTCACCTCGAGCTGCGGACCATGCTTGCTCCCGAAATCCTCCGGATGAAACTCAATGATATCTTGCCGGCAGATATCAATGTTTTGCACGTGGCAAAAGCCGCTGCGAACTTTCACGCACGGCACCATGCCGTCTCCCGAAGCTATCTCTACCACATTTCCCGACGTCGAACGGCAATGGGTAAACGCTTCGTCTGGTGGATCAAGGATCCGCTCGACATAATGCTGATGGCCGGGTCCATGGAATTGTTCCGCGGCATGAAGGATTTCCGCTCCTTTGCCGAAGAAGACCCCGAACGTCCTTCCACCAAAGTGCTGATTGAAGAGCTCCGCCTCGAGGAAGCCGGCGACCTCATTCTCTTCCGCGTGCGCGGATCGCATTTCATCTGGAAGATGGTGCGCCGCATGGTGGGCGTGCTCGCAGGCGTCGGCCGCGGGACGCTCTCTCTGAATGATGTCAAGGGTTTTCTCACCGAACACTCCGACACGCCCGCACGCCTGACTGCCCCTCCATCCGGTCTGTTTCTGGAGCGTGTCTACTATCCCGGGGACCCCATTCTCACACATATGCAGCCGGTTATTCTGGTGAATCATGACTGACAACAAGATCATCTTCTCCATGGTCGGGGTCGGCAAGGTGTATCCCCCCAACCGTCAGGTCCTCAAGGATATCTATCTCTCATTTTTCTATGGTGCAAAAATCGGAGTGCTCGGCTTGAATGGTGCGGGCAAGAGTTCGCTCCTGAAGATTATCGCCGGCGTTGACAAAGACTACCTCGGCGAGATCACCGTGCAGAAAGGCATCACGTTCGGCTACCTTTCCCAGGAACCGGAACTCGATGCCTCAAAGACTGTCCGCGAGGTTGTCGAAGAAGGTGTCGCCGGGACCGCGACAATTCTACGACAGTTTGAGGAGGTAAGCAACCAGCTCTCGGAGCCGGACGCCGATTTTGACAAGCTCCTTGAAAAACAGGCGGCTCTTCAAGAAAAGATNNGAGACTCCCGTGAAAGTGATCTCCGGTGGAGAACGAAGACGCGTCGCACTCTGCCGGCTGCTGCTTCAACAGCCCGATGTGTTGCTGCTGGATGAGCCGACAAACCACCTTGACGCCGAATCGGTGGCGTGGCTCGAACGGCATCTGGCAGAGTACGAAGGAACCGTCCTCGCCGTGACGCACGACCGCTATTTTCTCGACAACGTTGCGGGGTGGATCCTCGAACTGGATCGGGGCGAAGGCATTCCGTTCCAGGGCAACTACTCTTCGTGGCTGGAACAGAAAAGCGCCCGTCTGAGAATCGAAGAAAAGCAGGAATCGAAACGGCAGAAATCTCTCGAACGGGAACTTGAATGGATTCGCATGAATCCGCGCGGGCGCCACTCGAAAAGCAAGGCGCGTATCACCGCCTACGAGAACCTGCTGGCAGAAGAGACAGAGAAGCGCAACGAAGAGTTGGAGATCTTCATCCCCCCTGGTCCGCGCCTCGGCAACGTGGTCGTCGAAGCCCAAAACGTCACCAAGGCCTTCGGCGACAATGTGCTGTTTGAGAATCTGACATTCCAGCTGCCCCCGGGAGGTATCATCGGCGTCATCGGCCCGAACGGCGCGGGAAAAACCACGCTCTTCAGAATGATCATCGGTCAGGAGAAACCCGACAGCGGAACATTCAAGACCGGCGACACTGTAAAAATCGGATACATCGATCAGAATCGACCGCTGGATCCCAACAAGAGCATCTGGCAGGAGATTTCGGGCGGTGAGGATATTCTGCAACTCGGTCACCGGGAAGTGAACTCCCGGGCATATGTGGCGCGGTTCAATTTCAGCGGCACAGACCAGCAGAAGAAAACGGTCGCGCTCTCGGGCGGCGAACGCAACCGCGTGCACCTTGCCAAGATGCTCAAAGAAGGGGGCAACGTGCTGTTGCTGGACGAACCGACCAACGATCTTGACGTCCACACACTCCGGGCGCTGGAAGATGCCATCCTCGGCTTCGGCGGATGCGCCGTGGTGATTTCTCACGACCGGTGGTTCCTCGACCGGATCGCCACGCACATCCTGGCCTTCGAAGGAGAAAGCAAGGTGGTCTGGTACGACGGGAACTACAGCGAGTACGAAGTCGACCGGCACAAGCGTCTGGGCATCGACGCCGACCGGCCGCACAGGATCAAGTACAAGAAGCTTATGCGATAGACGGCGGCTCATCNNGTTATCCAATGTGTTTCACCAGGGAAAATGCACAGGTTCCTCTTGGGAATGTTCCGATATATGAATAGAGTATGTTCTTCTTTAATCACGTCCCTGTCGCAGGATAGTATCAATACAGGAGATTGTATTGTTCTCAGGTCATTGGCGGAGATGTGTGGCTGGAATTCCATAAGCCTGTTTCTCTGTTGAATGAGATACCAGTCCTGTGTTGTATCATGTTTCGCGATCATTTCTTCTGCCTGCTTTCGGTCTCGTATTAGTGTTTCAAATTCGCGAGGGTACAATGCCGTTGTATCGGGCCAGAGGTTGGCCCCAAACGCCGCAATCTTCCTTACTTTCTTCGGGAAGTGGATACCCATCAGCAACCCGATGATGCCACCGTCACTTCTCCCGATGATGAAAGTGGAATCCACATGCAGATAATCCAGAAGAGAAACCACATCCTTTGTCATTTGCATGTACGTAAGAGAATCTTTGCCCAACTCAGACTTGCCTCTCCCCCTGCAGTCCATTGCGATTACTCTGTAATACCTGGAAAAATATTCAATCTGGTACTGCATCCCTTTGATGTTTCCACCATTGCCATGTATCAGTATAAGTGGATTTCCTTTGCCATATATTTCATAATAAATTCTTGCGCCGTTTAGAACGGCATAATCCCCTGCATCCTTGTTGTCGCCATAGGGAATATTTGATGCAGAAACCGATTGCCCCTGCAGCTGTACGAATCCGATCAAGACACTCGTACAGCATAGCACTGCTGCAACAATTGCGCGAGATTTCATTTGTTGGGATTCCTCTTGACTGGTCTGTGATGAGTGCGGCATTGCACATGACGTCCTGCGTGCCCGCGCCGCCAGGACGGTCATGCATATTGAAAGAAACAACTATTCCCCGTTAGCAAACACGCTCTTGGTGTCCCGCCGCCCTTTGGCGGGATGATCTCGGCCAATGCCCGTATGCCCATCGCGCGGTGTCAGGTGTAGTCGCGGGTTAGGCGGCCGGCGCCTCTTGACAGTGTTTCGGAAATGTATATATTGGTAGTATACATCACTGACTCTAGCGCCATGATCGATCCAACAACTCTCGACGGCTTTGAATGGGATAGCGCGAATAGGGAAAAGGACTGGATACAACATAAAGTTGCATGGACAGAAGCCGAAGAGGCCTTTCTGAGAGTACCACTCATAGCACTTCCCGATCCGCACCATTCTCAAGCCGAAAAACGTCTTGCTTTGCTCGGGCGGACACTTGCGGATCGAAGGCTTGTTGTTGTTTTCACGATACGAAATAACCGAATTCGAGTGATATCCGCCCGAGATATGTCAAAGAAGGAAAGGAAAATGTACGATGAAGCGATTAAGAAAAATGCCTAAGTTCGCGTCTGAGGACGAGGAGCGCAAATTCTGGGCAAAACACGACACCACCGAATACTTCGACTATTTGAAGGCCGTCAAAGTCTCCTTCCCAAATCTGAAGCAAACCAGCCGGACCATATCGATTCGGATACCGGAATCGCTGTTGCAGAACATCAAAGTCATCGCCAACCAGGCAGACGTTCCCTACCAGTCGATGATGAAGATGCTGCTGACCGAGAAGGTCTCCGAAATCCGCCGGGAACGGAAGCGCAGGGTGCCCGCCGCCTAACGCCTCAGGCAACAGAGCCAATGTTCTCTTACACAGTATGCGAGAGTTCTGCATGAATCTCCAAGTCGCCTACGACCTCTTCAAGGCTCACTCCCGTCTCGTCCACGCTGCCTGAAACCGCCTGACGGACCGCACCCTTCTGCGTGTCGAGGTACACCAAATAATCCGTCGGCAGACAAAGGTACTGTACGCTGCCGTGAAAACAAAACGGCGGATCCATTGCAGAATGGACCCGCCTCGACGCAACATCGGTGGAACAGTCTAGTGCTGTTCTTTTGCGTTATGCTTTTTCCTGTAGATATTCCTGCTTGCACGGTTCTGTTCGCGATTCAGCTTCGCGCGTTCCTTGGGGGTTACAACACCATCCGATTTCGCCTTGGCTTTGTCAACGGCGATTCTTCCCTGCTGTGCCTCAAGCCGCGCGGCTTCGCCTTTCGTCAACTCACCGCTCTTGACGCCTTGCTTGATCCGCTGCTGCTGGTGGTGTTGTCGCTTTGTGACTTTCGGTGTTGCGGTCTGTGCAAATGAGACGCTGCCGAACAGCGCCGCTGCCAGAACAAGAATGAGTATACGTTTCATATGATACTCCGGTGATGTGAGTATGATGGTACAGCTGTCGTGGTTGCCTGATTAGACATTGGCATGTTGAACTACAATTATTGTGCCACATGAAGAGCTAGAATTCACGAAGAATTAAGACGTGCGGTGCGCGAAAACTGAACTCCATCAAGGGAGTCCGTCCTCTCCAGACAACAGTGTCCTGAAATGAATAGTTCCAAACTGGAGGAGTTCGTATTCCTCCGGCCTCGTGGGTGCCGTACCTTCATATCGTCAATCATGGTAGGCGCACTGCCGAGAATGACGACCCGCTGCACAAGCCGAATGCCGTGGCTGTAGTCAGCGTACGTTTGTTCATGACCATTGTACAGCGGTTGTTCGAGACAGTCTGGGATGCAAGAGAGTCGAAATAGCAGGTAAGTATCGTCGGTGGTGAAACGGAAAGCATCCGTGCAAACAGATCGTCGTATTCAGGATACTCGGTGCGCGGATCTTCAAAAAACAACTCGATACCGATTGTGCGGACTTTCAATTCGACAAGAGCGCTCAGCATCAAGGCATGGAAATTCCGCCGGAGAGGCCACCCCAGGACGCGCACCGCGGCATCATCAATGTAGATCACCACGATGTTGGTGTCAGGCTGCACGGCTCCACGCACGCTGTACTGGAGCACATTCACCTGATCGTCGAGCACCGCCAGGGGGCCGCGCAACACGATGATTCCCAGGACTGCCGCAAGGAGGGCGATTCCCGGAGTGCGCAGGGTGAGGCCTGCTATTGCCGGCTGAGCCAGAGCTCGGGGTTTTGTTTCTCTCGATCTTTCCATATTTCAAAATGCAGGCGTGGCCCATCGATCGAATCGCCACTCGTGCCGATGGGAGCACCTTCGGCTACCGTCTGGCCCTGTTGTACGGAAATTTCTGCCAGGTGCGTGTACACTGTACGATAGCCATTCTGATGGTTGAGGATGACGAGGTTCCCGTATCCTGGAAGCCAATTGATGGTGGCCACTTCTCCCGTGGCAACGGCACTCACCGGTGTTCCCGCGTCAACAGCGATATCAATACCCGTGTTTTGTGTCACCGTACGCAGCGTGGGATGCCGTTGGGGCCCGAAACGAGCCACAATACTTCCTTCACTGACCGGCCAGCGCAGCTTACCCTTGCGTCCAACGAACTCTTCTCCAACACCCGGTGGCTGGGGAAGCCGCGGGGGCTTCTGTTCGGCTGCCACATGTTCTTTCTTAATACGGTCCTGTTCGACAAGGTCGGCAATCATCTGTTCAAGATCCCGCGCCGCAAGCAGTTGACGCTGCATTTGCCGCTGAAGCAGTTTCTTGTCTTTCCTGATCCGGGTGAGGACCTCTCTCCGTTCCGCAGCAAGAGCCGCAAGGCGGTCCTCCTCCGCACCCTTTTCTGCAATCAGCCTCCGTTCCTCGGTCAATTGCCTCTGTGCACGGGCCTGCGAAGCCTCGACCTGTCGCGTCTTGGCGGCAATGTGTTCGGCGTCTCTCCGTCGTTGCTCGGTGAATCGCTTCAAATATTCGGTTCTGACAGCGAATTGGTTCCACGACGTGGACGTCAACAACAGTTCTGCCTCAAGGTACCGGCCCGACCGGTAGATAGTACGAACGTACCGGGCGTAGTGATCCTTGAGGAAGTTGAGTTGTTCTTCGAGCGTACGCAGCGTTGTGTGGGTGGTGTCGATCGATCCCTGCAGCTTGTGTTCTTCTCCCTTCAAACGGGTAATCAACTGGCGCATGAGACCTCCCTTGCGGTCATACGTATCTACCAGCTCAAGGGTCTCGCTCTCGTCTTTTTGCTGTACCTTACTCTTTTCTTCCAGCGCATGGATCTGAGCTCTCAGCGCTTCCAATGCTTCCTGGCGGCGGTGGATTTCCTCCTGTGCGTACACGGCCGGGTTCGAAGGCAACCACACGAAAACAACAGTGCTCACAATGAGTGCGAGGAGGGTTCGAAGGGAGGTCAACGAAAGCTGCCAGACGCGACGGGCGGTCATCGGTATCCCTGATTGTCTACTGGAGCATGCGTCGCCGGGCGCGGGAGGGAACGGAATAGGCAAACGACGGCACCTCCGGATTCAGATGTACCGCGGAATAGAACACCGAAACGGCGCGCGAGGGTGGAAATGTCATCGTGATATGCCGCGGCATTGCCCGGCCATCGTCTTCGGTCCAACGATCTGTGGACGCTTCCACAACAGTGGAATCCTTGTGCGAAATTCGATACTGCGTCACTGCGCGTAACGCGGGGTCAATCCAGTACGATGAAGAGTCGCTTCCCTCGGGAAACACAAGGAGAAATCTATCGTCATCGATTGCATAGCGGGCCGGCTGGCGACCTGCGGGTAAGCGGAATGTGCCGGTAAACGCGTCGATCAACTGGTCAAACGAAAGGTCGAACGGAAGAACCGAACGAATCCCGGCGCTATTCGCGGGCTCATTCACATACCAGTTCTCCATTGCATTGTAGAGAACGAAGCGGTTTCTGCTTGCGAAAAGAAAACCCACATCCATGCCGAACGGTCCCTCAAAATGCACGAGCACGGAATCCGGTTTCCGTATGGCGATTGTGAAGAACACCGATCCGCTCAACTCGGGAGCGTCGAAGGCCAGGGAACCCCGTCCCGTAAATGTGGCAATCTGCGTCTCTGCCTCGAGCACGGTTGCCATGAGACGATCCGGTGGAATGCGTTGCGTATCAAGAAGAAGCGATTCTCGCGTCGGCGCACATGCCGCATGCACCAGGGCGAGGGACAGCAGAACACCGGTACCCCGGAGTGTCATCAGAGCGACCCGCGGGCGATCTTGTCGCGCAACGCCGCATTGCCCGCATCAAGCTTCAGGGCCAGATTCCACTGCTCAATGGCAAGATCTCTTTGATTGAGCTTATAGTAGATGTCACCGAGGTGCTCGTAGACGACAGCGTTGACCTCGCCTTTACCGATGGCTTCTTTGACGTAGTGCTCGGCTTCCTTGTAGCTCCCCATCTTGTAATAGATCCATCCGATCGTATCGAGATATGACGGGTTGGCCGAATCTGCATCCACAGCTTTCCGTGACATCGTCAATGCACGATCCAGCTGGAGATCCCGTTCGGAAAGGCTGTACGCAAAGTTATTCAGAACCAGGGGATTGGCAGGATCCAGGCGCAGAGCTTCTTCATACAAAGCGTCGGATTCTTCAAACCTGTGGATGCCATCGTAGACCAGGGCGAGCTGGGCAATGGCGTCCACTTCTTTGGGGTTGATTTGCCGGGCCCGTTCAAGAACACGCGCCGCATCGATGGACCGGCCCAACCTGCTGTAGGAAATTCCAAGGAAGAGGTTCACCCGATAATCATCAGGCAATATGCGCACTGCGGATTCGAGAAGCTTGGCGACTTCTTCGAAGTTGTTCTTGCCGAGAAACACAGACGAGAGATAGACCCAGGCGTCGGCATTCCAGCCCGCCAATTCCGTGACGCGCCTGAAATTCTTCACAGCCACCGAATCATTGTGCATCATCGAGCCGACCGCACCAAGGAACCAGAACGCACGCCAATCTTCGGGATAGTTCGCCGCGATCCGTTCGAATATCTTCTCGGTGAGAGGGGCCAGCGTTGAATCCTTCGCCAACTGTGCGAAGCACATTTCGCCGATATGGAGTTTGACATCGATCGCGACCGAGTCACGGCCCAAGATCTGGTTGAACTCTTCCAATGCCTGCGCAGATTCTCCGCGCGCAAGTCGCGCACCGGCCATTTCCGCCTGTATGTTCACATCCTCGGGGGTGAGTTCGCGAAGCTCTCCATAGACCGCAATCGCGTCGTCGTATTTCCCCGCGCGGCCGTAGGCCTGGGCGAGGCTCTCTTTCAGAGCCTTGTTTGCGGGATCAAGAAGCGTCATTTCATGCAAGGCGTCAGCCGCCTTGTCGAATTTGCCCAGTTTGTTGTTGATCTCTGCGACCTGCAGCAACACGTCCCACTCCGGCCCAAACCTGCGGATGATCTGCTCGTACACGTCCAGGGCGCGCAAGGGTTTCCGCGGCTGGTACAAGCGGGCCAGGCTGTACCATGCCGTGAGCTGGGAGGAATCACGGCGGATGATTTCTTCGAATTGGTCTGCCGCGGCATCATACTCGAAGGCCATCACATAGATTTCGGCAAGATTGCGGCGATAGGTCATCTCCTCCGGGCCACGTTGCACCGCCTCGCGTGCGGCTTCGATGGCAAGAGAATGTTTGCCAAGGAGCGAGTAATTCTTCGAAAGTGCATAGTAGATGGCGGGATCCTGGTCATAGCGCAGCGCATCCTGAAACTCCAGAACTGCTTTGGCGAAATCGCCCTTCATTTCCTCCACGGATCCATCGATCAAATGCTGCATCGCCAATTGCCGCGCGGAGTCCATGGGTGTGGCCTGGGGCAACGATCTGGACATTGTTCGGTCCAGCGCGCCCCCGGTTCCGGAGCTACAACCACTCCAAAATGCGGCAAGAATCAACAAAACAGCACATAATACGGTCTTCATAACCCGAAATCCTCCTACCCTTCATCGTAACAAAAAATATACCCATTAGCCCTATGAATAACAAGCAATCGGGGGATTCCGTTACCAAAAGACTGTAGTCTGTCATATGTCTGTCACATGTCTGTCACATGACAGACCACCAAAAGTTGACATCAACCCGCAATAACTGTAGAATTGTGTGTCATGGAACCTTCCCGAACGACACCACAGCTGATTGATCTCGCTATTGCATGGGATTGGGAGTATGATCGTGATTTCATCCGCATGCTTGAATTATCCGCGCAAGCGCTCGGACTGACGACCTTCTCGATATCCCATCATAACTGCGAAGAGACTCTCCACGAGGTACACCTCGGGCGCTTGCATATTGCGGTATTGCTTGACCGCACAGCCGAAACCGACGAGCGCTTCGCTGCACTCAGGCGGACTCTTGAACGAGACGGCGTGAAGTATTTGAACTCCCCGGATACAGTTCGCCATGCATCGGACAAGGCAACCATGCACCTCGAATTCATTACTGCTGGTGTTCATGTCCCGTATACCATCATCATTTCTCCGTACAACAAGAAGCGTGAGGTGGAGCTCTCACTCAGTGAACTCGCGCACCTCGGTCGGCCGTTTATCATCAAACCCGCGAATACTACCGGAGGAGGGATCGGAGTCATTCTCGGGGCGGAGACACTGAAGGATGTGATCGAAACCCGACAACACCACAAGAACGACAAATACCTGCTGCAGGAAGCGATCCTTCCGATGATGCTTGATGGGCGAAAGGGGTGGTTCCGGGTGTTTGGCGTTTGCGGGATGGTACTTCCTTGCTGGTGGGATCCCGAAACCCATATCTACTCAGAGGTCTCGGCATCGGAGCAACGACGGTGGCAACTTGTTGCTTTGAACTGTGTTACACGAATCATAGCATCGGTGTGCCGATTGGATTTCTTCTCCACCGAAATCGCCATTCCCAACTCGAACCGGCACGTGGCGGTAGACTACGTGAACGAAGTGTGTGACATGCGTCTGAAGTCGCTGTACAAGGATGGCGTCCCGGATCGAGTAGTTGCCGCGGTTGCCCGCCAGCTCAGCCGGCGAGCCCGTCAGCTAAGTCGTGCTGTAGCTTGACATTGCGCCATCCATTTGATACATTACCGCGTTGTTGATTACCACATCCCTTTCTTAAGGAGGAAGTCTCATGAGCAGCAACGCACTGCGTCTTCGTGCCATGGTCGGACTTGTTCCCGTCCTCGTCATGCTTGTTGCGCTGACCGTGCCCGGGTGCGGGTCTTCGGGTGAATCAGTGGAAGAGTGGACACAAACACCAGCAGCGACACCGTTATCGATGCTGGAGTATCGCGTCGACAGTCTTAAGAATGAAAATGGCCGGACGCGGGAGCAGCTCGAAACTGTTACTGCAGAGAATCGCAAGCTGACTGCGCAGAACGCGGAGCTGGAAACAAAACTGAATGAGGCACTGGCGGCACCGAAGGTCGAGGCCCCTCCTTCTGCTCCGACTCCTGCCAATGCGACATCAGCCTATGAAGCAGCGCTTGCCAAGTTCAAGGCACGAGACTTCCATGGCGCCATTACCGACATGGAAGCACTTCTGAACGGCAATGTGGAACAGAAGCTCGCTGATAATTGCCAGTACTGGATCGGGGAATCCTATTACGGTCTGAAGAACTACAAGGATGCCCTCAAACAGTTCACTACGGTCCTCGGCCTCCCGCGGTCCGAGAAGAAAGCTGATGCCACAATGATGTCCGGGAACTGCCAGGCCGCACTGGGAAACACCGCGGCGGCAAAAGAAGAATACCAGAAGGTTGTGTCCGATTTCCCGACCAGCCCGCAGGTGGAGAAAGCCAAGGAGAGACTTGCGAAAATGAAGTAATGCTCTACCCCCTCTTCGTACAAAAAGCCCCGCCGCCGTCGCTGGCAGCGGGGCTTTGCTTTTTTTTCTATTTTGGGGGGATGCTTCTATCGCTTGCCTTCCAGAAACTCCTGCGCACACCGAACATCTTCCTCGCTGCCGATGAACAACGGGCAGCGCTCATGAAGCGATTCGGGGAGAACATCCAGGATGCGTTTCGTTCCGTCTGTGGCAGCTCCCCCGGCCTGCTCAACAATATAGGCAAGAGGGTTGTTCTCGTACATCAACCGCAGCTTCCCTTTCGTATTCTTGGTGTCACCGGGATAGCAATAGATGCCGCCGTACAGCAGTGTCCTATGTACATCGGCAACCATTGAACCGACATACCGGGCAGAGTACGGACGACCTGTGGCTTCGTCTTCCTGTTTCAGGTAATGAACGTACTTTTGCATCGCAGGTGACCAGCGGCCGAAATTTCCTTCGTTGGTGCTGTAAATGGCACCCTTCTTGGGAATGCGGATGTTTTCATGAGAAAGAAGGAATTCTCCAACGCTCGGATCAAGCGTGAAACCGTGCACACCGTGTCCCGTGGTATACACGAACATCATACTTGAACCGAACAACGCATACCCTGCAGCCACCTGGCGGTGTCCCGGCTGAAGAACATCCTGTATGGTTCCCGGCCCCGACGACGTAACGCGCCGGTACACGGAAAAAATGGAACCGATGGTGATATTCGCATCAATGTTGCCCGATCCATCCAGGGGGTCATAGAGCAGCACGTACTTCCCGTTGGGATAGTTTGTCGGGATTTGCAGGAGGTCTTCGTTCTCTTCGGAGGCCATCACGCAAAGGTGGCCCAGGTGGTCCATCGACTTGTAGATCGTCTGATCGGCAAACTCGTCAAGCTTCTTGACGATGTCGCCGCTGATGTTCATCCGATCGGTCGTACCGAGAATATTCACGAGCCCGGCCTTGGTGACTTCTCGCCACACAAGCTTGGCTGCGATGAGAAGACCGGTTAAAAGGCCGGACAATTTACCGGTGGCGCCGGGATGATTTCGTTCACCCTCAATGATGTGGCGTTCAAGCGTCATGAATTTTTGAGGGAAGGGGGTCTGCGAGGTCAGCATCAACGTCCTCCGTTGCGTCAGGGTCTGGATTCGGTGATCGGAAGAGAGCGTCGCACGACTTCCTGTTCTTTGTACTGGAGTTGGTACAGGCGGTAGTAGAGACCGGCGAGCGCAAGAAGTTCCTGGTGCGTCCCTACTTCGCGGAGTTCACCCTTGTGCATGACAAGGATCTTGTCGGCAGATTGAATGGTAGAGAGCCTGTGCGCGATGACAATTGACGTGCGCCCCTGGAGCAATTTCTGAATGGCCTGTTGGATCAGGATCTCGGTCTCCGTGTCAACGCTGGAGGTGGCTTCATCGAGAATCAGGATACGGGGATGAACGGCAAGTGCGCGGGCAAAAGAAATCAACTGTTTCTGGCCAACCGACAGCGTTGCTCCACGCTCCTTGACTTCGCCGTGATACATGCCCGGCAGCTGCTCAATGAACCGATGGGCACCCACCACCCGAGCCGCAGCGCGGATGCGATCCTCGGGAATGGCGCTATTCCCCAGACCGATATTCGTTGCGATGTCGCCGGAAAACAGAAACACATCCTGAAGCACGACCGCCATGTGACGCCGCAGATCCGCCTGCTTCACGGCCCGGATATCAATGCCATCGACGAGAATCTCCCCTCGCTGGATATCATAGAAGCGCGAGAGGAGGCTGATGATGGAAGTCTTTCCGGCTCCGGTATGGCCGACAATGGCCACTTTCTCCCCCGCCTTGATGGAAAACGAGAGGTCGCGCAGCACCCAGTCGGGTTCCTTCCCATCCTGTGCTGAAGCGTATGAGAACCAGACGTTTTTGAACGCGATATCCCCGCGCACCGTCGGCAAGGCAATCGCATCGGCTCTGTCCAGAATCATCGTATGGTCATCCAGCAAGCGAAAGACACGTTCGGAGCTGGCCATGGCCGTCTGCATGATGTTGTATTTCTCCGAAAGATCGCGGATCGGGCGCCAGAACATTTCATTGAACTGCAGAAACGCCATCACCGTACCTACGGTAATCGTGCCGTTCAGAGAACCCACACCGGCATACCAGATGATCAACCCGACGGCAATCGCCCCGATGAGGTCGACGCCGGGATAAAACAGGGCATAATAGAAAATGGATTTGATGTTGGCATCGCGATGGCCGGCATTGATCTGNNATGCGTGCGATGTAGATCCGCACCTCCCGGTACGCTTCCCGGGCCTTCTTTCGGAAAAGAAACGTGCCGTAGAACAGCAGGGGAAGCACGCTGAGCGAGACCAGCGCGAGCTGCCAGCTCATGGTGAACATGAAGTAGAGAATGCCGATGATCGTGAAAACGTCGCTGAAGACCATCACGATACCGGACGAGAACATCTCGTTCAGGACTTCGATGTCATTGGTCACACGCGTGATGAGCCGGCCGATGGGATTCCGGTCAAAGAACCGCAACCCCAGCCGTTGGAGGTGATCGAACACTTCCATCCGCAAATCGAAGATCGTCCGCTGCCCTATCCACTGCGTCAGGTAGCTGGTTGCATACTGGATCGCGCCGCGCAGGAGCATCACTGCAAAGAACAGCAACGTGGTGTTGAGTAAACCATGGGAGTCTTTCTGGGCAATATTCACATCCACCGCGATCTTCACGAAGTACGGGCGGATTGCTTCCATTGCCGACGCCACGATACTGAGGACGATGCCCGCCACGACATGCCAGGTGTATGGCTTGAGGTATCGCAACAGGCGCCGCATCAGGGCGCCGTCATATGCTTTGCCAAGTGATTCTTCTTCGTGCATTAGAGGTGTGCGATCTCGTCTTCCAGCAGTTGCTTCCGGTGCAGCTCTGCATAAATACCACCCAGCGCAACGAGTTGCTCATGGGTGCCGCTCTCCGCAATGCGTCCCTCGTTGAGGACGATGATCTTGTCGGCATCCTTTACCGTGGAAATACGGTGACTGATGATGATGCTGGTACGGCCACGCATCACACCGCGCAGACGGTTCAGGATTTCTTCTTCGGTAACAGTATCAACTGCGGACAGCGCGTCGTCAAGAATCAGAATCGCCGGTTCGCGCATCACCGCGCGTGCAATACTTGCACGTTGTTTCTGACCGCCGGAGAGGGTGATGCCCCGCTCCCCCAGCATCGTCTTGAACTCCTTGGGAAATTCCGCCACGTCACCTGAAAGCTGCGCAATGCCGGCGGCTCTGCCGATCAATTCGGCCGTGGCATTGTCCACACCGTAACTGATATTGTCGGCAATGGTCTCCGAAAAGAGGAATGTCTCCTGGGGAACGTAGCCAATGCTTCCACGCAGCACCGAAAGCGGAATAGTGCGTATTTCCGCGCCGTCAATGAAGACGTTGCCCTGGGTGGAATCCTGCAGCCGGGGGATGAGATTCACCAGCGTGGTTTTGCCGGACCCGGTGTAGCCCACCACTGCCAGCGTAGTACCGGCGGGAATGGTCAGAGAGATGTTGTCAAGCACATCCCGGGTTGATGGCCCGTATCTGAACGTCACATTCCGGAATTCGATGGCTCCCGTAAGCGACGTGATGGCCGGATTGGTGGCTTCGGTATCTTTGATCACGGGAGGCGTGTCCAAAATCTTTACAAGACGCGCCATGGACGCGGAGCCCTGTTGCAGGATGTTGATCACCCAGCCGAACGCAATCATGGGCCAGATGAGCATCACNNACGAAAAACGCCGTCAGCGACCCGATGGTCATCCGTCCTTCGATCACCCGGAGTCCACCGAAGTACATTGTGAGAACCAAGGAGAACCCGATCAGGAGAAACATCAGCGGCCACATAACGGACTGGACGCGTGCGAGAACAAGGTTCTTCTTCATGTAGTCCCACGACAGCGTTCTGAACAACCCTGTCTCATACTCTTCACGCACGTAGGCTTTGACGACGCGGATGCCGGAAAGGCTTTCCTGCGCGCATGTGGTCAACTCGGAATATTTTTCCTGCCGCTCCTGGAATTTCTTGTGTACTATCTTGCCCAGCCAATAGACGCCTGCTGACACAAAGGGGAGAGGCACCAGCGCCAGCAGCGTCAACTGCCATTCTTTCACCATCATGATGCTCATCACCATCCCAAAAGTCATGAAGGTGTCGACCGGGTACATAATGCCGGGTCCCAACGCATTGCGAACGGACCCGATGTCGTTTGTTGCATGGGCCATCAGGTCGCCGGTGGGGGTATTCTG
>PMMO01000039.1 GCA_003162215.1 Ignavibacteriota bacterium | reverse complement strand
GGTCTCGTCGGGTCGATCGAAGCAGCAGATGCGATGATGAAAGCTGCGCGCGTGCAACTTATCGGCAAAGTACTTGTGGGCGGCGGACTTGTCACGGTACCCGTCCGTGGAGACGTGGCCGCATGCAAAGCTGCCACGGATGCCGGTGCAGCGGCCGCGCAGCGTGTCGGCGAACTCGTCAGCTCCCATGTCATCCCGCGTCCGCACGATGACATTGAAATCATTCTCCCACAGCCTAACGAGAAGTAACCGAAGGGTCAACGTGTGATCAATCTCCTCACTCTCAAACGAGAAATTGTGGAGGTCGGACGCCGCGCGTATCAGCGCGGATATGTGGCCTCTAATGACGGCAATATAAGCGCGCGCCTTGATGAAAAGCGCGTGGTGATTACACCAACGGGTGTCAGCAAGGGCTTCATGACGCCGGAAGATCTGATCGTTCTCGACATGGAAGGGAAGGTCGTGTCGGGTACCAAGAAGCCATCGTCCGAGATGTTTATGCACCTCTCGGTGTACAAGCATCGCCCGGATGTGATGAGTGTCTGTCACGCCCATCCGCCCTATGCGACGGGGTTTGCGGTTGCCGGCATACCTCTCGACAAGTGCATCCTGCCCGAGGTGATCATCGTCCTGGGCGGCATTCCCATTGTCGAGTACGGAACGCCCGGCACCGCAGAATTTTTCCAGCCGGTATTGAAGATCATCGACAAGTACGACGCGTATCTCCTTGCGAACCACGGGGCGCTCACTATCGGCAAAGACGTGGTCAATGCGTACCACAAAATGGAGACGCTTGAACACTTTGCGCACATCGCATTTGTCGCCCAGCAACTGGGCCACATGAACGTGTTGAACTCGGAACAAGTGCGCAAGCTGACGGATTTGCGTCCGAAGTTCGGGGTCCGGACGAATGTCGGGTGTGCGACCTGCGAAGAGGAGGAATCCTGCCCGTCGCCGGACGAAACAAGCGGGTTGGGAAAGCAGGGAAATGACGATGTGATTGCGCAGATCACCGATGCGGTCATGCAGCGGTTGAAGAAGCTCACGTGAACGTGATCGTGTGCAACATTGGGTCAAGCAGTTTCAAGTTCCAGCTGCTCGACATGCCTTCCGAACGGGTTCTGGCCCGCGGGTATACAGAGCGTGTGGGCAAGGATGACGCCATCATCACCTACTGGGTGGGTGAGCGTCCGGTGGAGAACCGCATAACGCCGGTACGCTCCCACCGCGAAGCGGTGAGGGACGCATTGGCGTTCTTGGTGGAATCATCACATGCCGTGCTGCACGGGCTTCGCGACATCCATGCCGTCGGTTTCAAGACCATCCAGGCAGGCGACAAGAACGGCTCGGTACTGCTAACGGACGATGTCCTGGATGCCATGGAGGTGTACCGCGATCTTGCTCCTGCCCACAATCCGCCGTACCTCACCGCGATCCGGATGTTCAAGGAATTGTTGCCGGAAACACCGCTTGTGGGGATATTCGAACCAGGATTCCATACCAGCATCCCCGAGTATGCCCGTGTGTACGGTGCACCATTTGCGTGGTATGAGCGATTCGGAGTGAGAAAGTACGGTTACCACGGCGCGTCTCACCGCTTTATCGCGACGGAAGCTGTCCGCGTTCTCAAACTCCGGCCGGAGAACCACCGGCTCATTTCCTGCCACCTCGGCGGATCGTCTTCCCTCTGTGCGATCAGGAATGGAAAGTCTGTCGACACCTCCATGGGCTTCACGCCGCAATCCGGCTTGCTTCAGGGAACACGCGTTGGCGACATCGATCCATTCGTATTTCCCTACATAATGGCGAAGAAGGGCATCACGCTGGATCAAGCGCTCTTCGAGTGTTCAACAAATGGGGGGCTGGCGGGGATCTCCGGCATCTCGGCAGACATGCGGGAAATCAATGTCGCGATCGCACAGGGGAACAAGCGAGCGCTCCTTGCGCGGCAGCGTTTCATCTACGATGTCAAGAGGTACATCGGGGAGTATCTGGTGCTTCTGGAAGGGGCGGATGCGATCATCTTCACGGGGGGGATCGGACAGCGTGATGCCGCATTGCGGCACGACGTCTTGAGCGCTCTCGGATTTCTTGGGGTGAAGCTGGATGAGGAACAGAACCGCTTGCATGCCCAGGTCGTCACTGCCCCTGGATCGACCATCATCGGGTTGGTGCTCAACACCAATGAAGAGCTCGTTGTAGCTCGTGAAACAGTAGAAGTTCTCTCCGCCCGTCGTTAGTTGTTTTTCTCACCTGGCAGATTCCTCCACACTCTGCGCCGGGGCCTCTTCGACGCTGGATGCGATATTCATCACCCGCGACTGATGATAGATCGATTCCTTGTGGATGATCTCGAAAAGCTTCTGCACGAAAGCGGCCGTGAGATTTTTTTCCAGACCCACCTTCATCCGGTTGTGCACGATCTCATCCCACCGGTCTGATTGCAGAATCGTAATGTTGTTATCCTTCTTGTAGTGACCGATGTCTTCGGCGACCGACATGCGGTCCGCCATAATCTCCAGAATGTCCCGGTCGATCTTGTCGATTTTCTCTCGTAGTTCCACGAGCTTCGTGCGGGTAAGAACGTCATCGATCGATTCATGCCGGAACACCAGGTGCGACAGCATCGTGCCCAGATCTGCCGGCGTGAGCTGCTGCTTTGCATCACTGAGTGCCTCGGCCGGCCGGATATGCGCCTCGATCATGAGGCCGTCATAGTTGAGGTCGAGCGCGGTCTGGGAGACGGCCTGGAGGAGTTCAGTCGACCCGCAAATGTGGCTGGGGTCGCAGATCAGGGGAAGGCCCGGTACGCGCCGCTTCAATTCGATGGGGATTTCCCAGTTGGGTTTGTTGCGATAACGCGTCCGCTCGAATGTGGAGAACCCGCGGTGAATCGCACCCAGCCGCGTGACACCGGCTTTGTTGATTCTTTCGAGGGCCCCGATCCAGAGCTCGAGATCAGGATTGACCGGGTTTTTCACAAGGATCGGAACATCGGTGTCTTTGAGCGCATCGGCGATTTCCTGTACCGCAAAGGGGTTCGCCGTAGTGCGCGCCCCCACCCAGAGGATCGAAATACCTGCTGCGAGGGCCTGTTCAACATGCCGGCTGTTGGCTACCTCGACAGCCGTCGGCAGACCTGTCGCCTCCTGTGCGGCACGCAGCCACGCAAGCGCAGGACGCCCCATGCCTTCGAATGCCGAGGGTCGCGTACGGGGTTTCCACACCCCGGCCCGCAGCACGTGCACACGTTTGAGTGCAGCAAGAGCTTTAGCGGTGGACACCACCTGTTCCTCACTTTCGGCGCTGCACGGACCGGAGATGATCAATGGGCGCTCCGTCGTGAGCCCCAGGAACCGATCCTTCATGAAATGCAGATGCGCTTCCATCAATGTGTCCTCTCGTTGTTGACAGTCGTTGAAGGCAGGGTTTTGCCGTTGTTGTTCATCCCGGACAGCACGCGGCGTATTTCATTGGCCTGTTCCATGGTCGTATGCAGCGCCTGTTGCTCGCCGGTCTCTATCATCTCTTTGAAACGGGTAATATTGCGGATGTAAGCATCGAGCGCTCTGCACACGAAGGTCGCATTCTGCATGAAGATTGGCGTCCACATGTCCGGAGAACTTTTGGCGAGACGCACGGTGGACTCAAAGCCGGAACCCGCGAGGTCGAAGATTGTCGCGGTATTCTTTTCGATTTCCAGGACCGTCGTGGCAAGCACGAACGAGGTGATATGCGATATGTGAGAAACGTATGCAACATGCAGGTCATGGGTGTNNAGTCAGCAGGCGCATGCCGACAGTGTCATACATCCGACGGATCAGTTCAACGGCGTCCGGATCACTCTGCTCGAGGTTGCACAGGATGCCCAGCTTGTCCCGGAAAAGTCCGGGAAGGGCGGCTGCCGGACCGCTGTTCTCCGTTCCGGCGATCGGGTGTGACGCCACGAATCGCCCCCGGCGGGGGTGGCGTGCCACCGCAGCGCATATCCCATGCTTTGTCGAACCCATGTCGGTCACCACGGCAGAGTGGGGAATTCCGTTAAGAATCGCCGGCAAAAGCACAGCGGTGGCGGTCACAGGAATCGCAACGAGCACGAGATCGGCGATTCTCACCGCATCCTCGAGGGGGAGGACTTCATCAACCAGGCCGATCCGCCTGGCCAGAAGCGCATTCTCGGGATTGTTGTCCACCCCGATGATGCGCGAAGTGAACCCGGCAGTCCGGAGATCCTTTGCGAATGACCCACCAATCAGGCCGAGACCGATCACAACGGTTGTCATGACGCCCTCCCTGCGGAAGAGCTAATGCTCTTGCGAATACGGGACAGTGCCTCATCGAGTGTGGGTACAGGGCTGCAGAGTGACAGCCTCAGATACCCGGAGCCACCTTTGCCGAACACGATCCCGGGAACGAGGAAGACATGGGCGTTCTCAAGAACGCGATCGGCAACCGCCGCTGCGTCCATGGAGGTGTCTGCGATGCGGCCCCAGACAAACATACCGGCTTGACCGGGACTCACCGTGCATCCCAGATCGTTGAGGATGCTTTCGCCAAGAGAGCGGCGTGCGTTGTACTCTGTGCGGAGGCGCTCGTACCATGAACGATCGCTCTTGAGGGCAACCGTGGCCGCGTGCTGGAGAGAGAGCGACATTCCTGATTCAACGTTGCTGGCGACACGTCCAAGAGCATCGATATACTCCGGTGATCCGGCCGCCCAGCCGATGCGCCACCCGGAGAGATTGTGCGACTTGCTCATTGAGTGGAGCTCGATTGCCACGTCTGCCGCTCCGGGACATGTCAGGATGCTCAGCAATTCTTCGCTCCGGCCAAGTTGCGCATAGGGATTGTCATGGCAGAGGAGAATTCTGTGCTTCCTGGCGAACTGCACGAGGTCGTTGAGCACAGGTTCACATGCAGGTGCTCCGGTGGGCATGTGCGGATAATTCGCCCACATGAGTTTGACACCGCGCACATCCATTTGAGCGAGAGCGGACCAGTCGGGAGCCCATCCGTTCGCCGGATCGAGCGGATACGACAGCACACGCCCCCCGGTCATCAGTGCAACCCCGGTGTATGTCGGGTATCCGGGATCGGGAACCAGCACGGTATCGCCGGGATTCGCGAAAGCCATTGTCACATAGAGCATTCCCTGTTTCGAACCGGGCAGGGGAAGTATTTCTGTCGCCGGGTCAAGCGAGCACTTGAAGTGTTGTTGCATGTACCCTGCCATCGCCGCACGGAGTTCGGGTATGCCCTTGTACGGCTGATATTTGTAGTGACGGCCATCGGCCGCCGATGCAACCAAACTGTCAATCGTTGACTGCGATGGCGGGAGGTCCGGGCTCCCGATCCCAAGATTGATGATATGGTGTCCTGCAGATTCCATTTCCTTGATTTGCCGCAACTTTGTAGCAAAGTAGTATTCTTCGACGACGCTCAGGCGAGTTGCGAGAGGGACGATCATACATTCTTCTTTCCCCGCGGATACTCTCCGAGGATTTTCATTTCATGAACGTGGGGCGCGATTGCCTGCAACGCCGCATGGTAGTGTTGGGCGGACTCGAATTCAAGATCCACGTGCATGTAGTATTCCCATTCGCGGCCGAGAACCGGCAGAGACTGGATTTTGGTCAGGTTGCATCCCTCTGCGGCGAGAATGGTCAGAACGCGTGCAAGACTGCCGCGTTCGTGAGGGACATGAAACGCCAGCGTGGCCTTGTCCGGAGGTGCTGATGTTCCATTCATCTCGGAACGATTGTGGAGTACGAGGAAGCGGGTGAAATTCCGTTTATCGGTCTCAATGCCTGCAGCCAGCACCTGTAGTCCAAAAAGGTGCGCAGCCCGCTTGCTCGCAATCGCTCCAAACCCGCGTTTGTGTTGCTCGGCAATCCATGAAGCACTTGCGGCAGTGTCCGACGTTTCTACAAGGCGGATGTGCGGATGTTTCTCGAAATACGTCTGGCACTGCTGGATTGCCATGGGATGTGAATGTACTTCCCGTATCTGTTCAAGTTTCTGTCCCGGGAGGCAAAGGAGATTTTGGCGAATTGCCAGGTAGATCTCCCCGATGATTGCCATTTCGGAGGTCCGCAGAAGTGCGTAGTTTGGCAAAATCGTCCCGGCAACGGTGTTTTCGATTGCCATTACGGCGTATTTCACTTTTCGCTTCTTCAGCACAATGAACATGTCGCGGAATGTCTCACAGGGGATCGGTTGGTACCCGCCGCTGAAATATTGTGCTGCTGCCTCATCGTGAAACGACCCGGCGATCCCCTGGATGGCAACGTTATGTGAGGTGGTATCCATAGTAACGAAAAATCCCGACTTGGTGTCGGGATTCCTTGCATGTGCGATGGTCAAAGGAGCGTCATTCCCGACACGAGAACCTCATAGGGTGGTAAAAATAGAAAAAGTGGCCGGTGAATGACATGGAGTTCATAGTGTTGAATCTAAGAAAACGGGGTTGAGATGCAAGAAAAAAATGACTGAGAGTCAGAGCACTTTGGCTTCTTTTAGAAACGTCCGGATCATGCCGTAAATGCGGAGCATGTCCTCACGGGAGAAGCCTCCGTGCTTGCCGCCGGGGATAGTGACCAATTTGTTTGTCACGCCTGCAGCCGAGAGCGCCGAATGCAACCGTACTGCATGCGAGTAGGGGACAAGATTGTCATTGTCGCCATGGATCGTGAAGATCGGTGGCAGGTCTTTGCGTACGTAAGTGAGCGGCGACACCCGCGTGGCAAGCTCGTTGCGGTTGGCCTGGCTTCCCAGCCATGAGACGGCGTAGTTCTGCCTGTTTGTTCCTGAGAGCAAGTCCTTGACGTCGGTTATGCCGAACCAGTTGATTATTGCCGCGACCTTCAGTGGAACGCTACTCTGATCCCACTCCCGCGTTGCATCGAAACCCGCCGTTGAATCGAGCATCCCCGTCATAAGGGCGAGATGTCCGCCGGCTGACCCTCCCGTGACGATGATGCGGGAGGAATCAAAATTGTACATCCTTGCGTTTTTCATGACCCATCGCAATGCGAGCCGGCAATCTTCCACGGCGGCAGGGGCAAGGGCCACTCTTGCGAGGCGATACTCCACGTTCACGACAGAGAAGCCCATCTCAAGATAGGGGAGAAGCGCAAGGTTGGCTCCCTCCTTTGTGCCGCCCACCCATCCGCCGCCATGGATGTAGACAACCGTAGGAACGGGTGTGGTTGATCCTTTGTGCACATACGCATCAAGCTTGCAGTCGAAGTTGTCAGCTGTTGCATACGTAACGTTTGGCACGACTGAGTAGTCTTGAGAGAGATCAATACTCCAGCCGAACTCATCCGGGGACGGGGTTTGTGCTGAAGACACCGGGAAACTGAGCACAAACGCAGTGAAGAGGATTGCAAACGTGCGTTGCATGTTTTTCTCCTTTAGTTCATATGTCGTGATGGAGCAGTTTCTAGACAATTCTTTCCAAGGGCACCTGGAACAGACGGATCTTGTCATCCGCGCGTTGAATCTCTTTGTTTGCGCTGACAATCCCCTCCACGAGTTTCTCAAGTGAGTCTTCCTCGCGGAAGGCGATCATAAGCGCCGAATTATGCCCCGGGAAACTTCGTGTCCCGAGATGTGGTTCCGTTCCGTGTCCCTTTCCTGTCACTTTGTCCCACCGCGTGTAGTAGTCAATTCCCAATGTGCCGAGAATGGACAGCAGACGGGGGTAGTACACTTCGTTGCAGACCAGAAATGCGATCTTCATGACTGGGGTTTCCTTTTCATTCCGGGAATAACGTTGGTGAGTCTACGGAAAAGTCCGGCAAACGAGAAATCATCGAGAATAGAATAGACCACCGGCACTACAAAGAGCGTCAGAAGGGTGGAGGTAATGAGACCGCCGATCACCGCCTGGCCCATCGGAGATCTGAGTTCGCTTCCTTCGCCAAATGCGAAGGCCACTGGCATCATGCCGAAGATCATGGCGAATGTGGTCATCAGGATTGGACGAAGACGCGTGGCGCCCGCCATGATTAGGGCCTCGGATCGCTCGTGCCCCCTATCACGCAGCACATTAGCGTAGTCAACGAGCAGAATACCATTCTTGGTGACCAGGCCCATCAACATGATGATACCGATCAGTGACATGACAGAAATAGCGCTCTTGAATGCAAGCAGTGCAAAGACCGCACCGATAAGTGACATCGGAAGGGCGAGCATGATCGCAAAGGGATATTTGAAGCTCTCAAACTGCGAAGCCAGAACGATATAGACGAACACAATGGCCAACCCCAGCGACATGAGAATGTTGCCGAACGACTCCGCCTGCATTTCGCCCATGCCGACGACACCGATGGAGTAGCCTGGAGGAAGAGAAATAGTCTTTGTGCGCGTTTGAACACTGCCAAGAACCTCACCAAGGAGTCGTCCCGAGAGATTTGCGTCGATACGAATCTCGCGCTGACGGTCGTATCGATTGATCTTTGACGGTCCTGATGCCTGTTGGATTTCCGCCACCGACCCTAGCGGTATCAAGAATTTCTGCCCGTTGCCGGCGTCTTTGGTACTCTTGATTGACATCGCCCGCACGTTCTCAAGCGAGGACCTGTCGGTCTTATTGAGGCGGACACGGACATCATACTGTTCTTCACCTTCCTGGTACTTCGTTGCCACGTATCCATCGACCATGGCTCGTGCACTCGTTGCGATCAGACTGACATTGATGCCCAGGTCGGATGCCTTTTCCCGATCGATGGCGAGCCGCACCTCGGGCTTTGACGTCTCGAGGCTGTTCTCCACGTCGGCCGCCCCGGGAGTTGTCCGGAACATGAATTCCACCTGATTGGCGATCTTCTGAAGGGTTGTCAAGTCCTCTCCCCGAACACTTAAGATCGCCGCTTTCTGGTTCGCTCCCATTCCGCCGGTGACCTGGAAGCCGAAATTCGCGCCGGGAATCCGGTTGATTTCTTGTCGGGCCTCCTCCATGATTAGTTCAATGCCTTTCTTGCGTTCAGCCTTTTTGACCAGCTTCACGAGAACGGTTCCTTTGGTCACCGGGTCACTCCCTGCGCCGATGGTTGTCAGCATGGCGGTGACTTCCGGGCGCCTGCGGAGGACCTCTTCGACCGCCCCACAAAGCCGACTTGTCTCGGTCAGCGAACTCCCCGGCGCTGCAGTGACGACAACGTTGAATTCGCTCTGATCCATGGAAGGGAAGAACGAGGTTCCGAGGAAGCGCATAAAGAAGAAGCTGAGCACGAAAATCGCGAGAGATCCCAGGATGACGGTCTTGCGATGCCCGAGCGACCAGCGAATGGCGTTCCGGTACTTGCTGCTCATCACGGTGAACGCATGATTGAACCAGTACAGGCCGCGCCTGAGGATACTCCCTTCATTTGTGAGTTCTTCATCCTCTTCCTTCAACCAGCGAGAAGACAGCATCGGTGTCAACGTGAATGCCACAAACAGGGATACCAGAACCGAGACCGACACGGTGATGCCAAATTCAAAGAAGAAGCGCCCGACAATGCCGGGCATGAACGCCACCGGGATGAACACCGCCACAATGGTAAACGTTGTTGCCATGACCGCGAGGCCGATTTCACTTGTTGCTGCTTTTGCCGCCTCAATTGCAGACTCGCCGTCCTGCATGTGGCGATAGATGTTCTCGATCACCACGATGGCATCATCGATCAGCAGTCCTACAGCCAGCGAGAGCGCGAGCAATGTCATGACGTTGAGCGTGAAGCCTAGCGCGAACATGATGATGAAACTGGCGATGATCGACGTCGGCAGGGCAATTGCGCTGATCAGGGTTGAACGCACGTTTGCGAGGAAGAGATACACGACGATAACGGCGAACAACCCACCGTACAGGATGTCGTAGATCACGTCATTGACAGAATCGCGAATGAACGTACTGTTGTCGCGTGCAATCGTGAGATGAAGGTCGGACGGAAGTTCCGATTGAAGCTTCGCAATCTGCTTCTGGATTGCTTCGGCCACCCGTACGGTGTTGCTGCCCGACTGCCTCAGGATGCTGAGGCCGACAGCAGATTTGCCGTTCACCCGTGAGAAGCTCTCCTGCTCTTTGATTCCGTCTTCGACCGTTGCGACCTCGGAAAGGTGAACGACCTTACCGCCAGGAGTGGCCACGACGACCTTCGAGAAGTCCTCAACGCTCTTGTGTTTGCCCATTGTCCGAAGGAGAATCTGGCGGCTGCCCTGTTCGAGATTCCCTGCGGGGATCTCGACGTTTGCGGCGCCGACACTCTGGATGACATCCTGGATTGACAGATTGTAGGCCTGGATCCGGGCGCCATCAACAATAATCTGGATCTCCCGTTCCGCGCCGCCCACCAGGTCGACGCGCCCGACACCAGAGACGTTTTCGAGCCGTTTCTTGATGATGTTCTTTGTGTAGGTTGTTATTTCTTTTGGGGAGCGTTCTCCGGAGACGGTCAGCGTGAAGATCGGCGTACTTGCAGGATCGATACGCTGAATGACCGGGTCTTCGATGTCCGTCGGCAGGTCGCCCCGTACGGCAGCGATCTTCTCGCGCACATCCTGGGCGGCCTGCTGTCCTTTCACCTCCAGTTTGAACTGGATAATGACGATGGACACGCCTTCCTGGGAGATGGACTGAATGTGATCTACGCCGGCAATAGTGTTGACGGCATCTTCGATCTTTTTTGTGACGTCTGTTTCGATCTGTTCCGGTCCCGCGCCCGGAAGCACCGTGGTCGCAGTGACGTACGGGAAATCGACGTCGGGAAATTGATCGATATTCAACTTCATGTATGAAAACAACCCCAGTACGATGAGCGCGACAATCATCATCGTCGCGAAGACCGGGCGATCTATGGAGACATCAGCAAGCTTCATGGTTTCCTACCTTCTTGTTCACAAGACATTACTTCAGCGCGAACCGGCCTGCTGTGTGACGATGACATAGCTACTGTCGCGGACATTGTTGATTCCGATCGTCGCCACGCTATCAGCAGGAAGAACCCCATTGAGGATCACGGTCCGTTCCCCGTCGCTTATGCCGACCTCTACTGCTCGCTGATACGCCCGTCCATCCTTCACGACGAAGACCTTGCTTGTGATGCCATCGGTTTGAATGGCCAGATTCGGCACCGACAGGGCTGCGCCACCGGTGGAAACCTGTAAACGGACCTTGGCGAACATCCCGGGACGAAACCACCGATCCGGTGTGTTCGTGAACATCGCTTTCACTTCAAACGACCGGGAGCGCACGTCCGCCGAGCGGGAGATCTGCACGATGCTGCCCTGCACGGTGAGGTCCGGCCGGGCCTCCGANNTGCTTACCTTCTGGCCGATGGCAATCGCTGTGACGTCGGTTTCGTTCAGGTTGAGAATCGCCTTCATCCGGTCGATCTTTGCGACTGTTGCCAGCGCTGCACCAGGCGCTGCAAGATCGCCGATGTTTGCGTTGACTGCTGTGACGACACCGGCGATCGGCGTGGTGAGTTCGACCACGCTGCGGGCAGAAACATAATTCGCACGCGCCACGTCGTACGCCGTTTGTGTGGCGTCAAGCGTCTGGAGGGAGACCGCACCTTCAGCGTAGAGTGATTTCATCCGCTCCAGGGTTTTCTCGGCATTGCGATACCCCGCCTCCGCCTGAAAGAACTGTGATGATGCCCCTGCTTTGTCGAGCGTGAGGATCAACCGGTTCGCGGGAACGGTCATCCCGACATGTACATGCACGGCGGCGATGCGTTCCGAGATTTTCGGGACTATATTGGCCTGCTCCTGGCCTTCGAGAGTTGCAGAATATGATCGCCCGACAGAAAGAGCGCCCTTTTGCACCGGCGCGACCTCAACTGGAACAGTGATTTTTGCACCGCCGGGTGCCCCCTGGGCGGGATCAGTCTTTTGTGATCCGCAGCCGGCCAGCAGGGCCAGGACTGCGACGCCAGCAATGCCCGCGCTCCGGGCGAGGATGTTCTGAAAAGTCGTTTTCAAGTGTGTGTCTCTCCTGATTATTCGCAAATGCTCGCTTGCTGTATTCCAACAATAGTCCGTCAGCGCGGTTGTCCAACCGCATTCTCCCATTCGGCCCGTGCAACGAGATAATCGTAGATCGCTTGCGCATAGTTCGTTTGCGTGCGCGTCATGGCGACCTGGGTGTCCATCAATTCCAGCTGTGTTCCGACACCGCTCTTGAACCGGGTCTGTGCAATCTGGACGGCCTTTTGCGCTTGCCCGAGATATTTCTCCTGACCCTCGATCCGCTTCTTCGCATCGCTCATACGCAGCTCGAGCGATTGGATGCGAAGCTGCAAACCTTCTTCGGCCTTCTGCCGCGTTGTCACGATTTTCTGATAATCGACGATTGCCTGCTCAGTGCGCGCACTGACCCTGAAACCGTCAAAGAGCGGAAACGAGATCTGCAAACCGACATTGAGGGAGTTGGCCCAGAGGTAGTTCTTGAATAGGAAGGAGTTATCCTGGGATTGCCATTGGTATGAGCCTGTCAGGTTCAGTGTTGGATATTGGCCTGCCCGTTCGATACTGATGTTCTTCTGGAGCAGGGACTCTTGTAGAGCGAGCTGGGCGATTCCGGAATTTGTGGCGATCGCTTCGGTCCGGCGTTGCGCCACGACATCCGGCTGGAGCTCCTGATACGCAAGATCTCCTTGTATGTCGATTTCCTGGTTGAGGGGAAGAGCCAGGATATTCTTCAGCGAATTCTTGGCGAGTTGGAGCGAATTCTCCGCTGCAATGAAGAGCGGTTCGGTGTTGGCAACCTGCACTTCGGCCCGCAGCAGGTCAAATTCGGCTGCCGTCCCATTCTTGAACTGTGCGCGGACATTCTCCAGATTCGCCCGCACAACGTCGAGTCCTTCGCGATTTGCACGCACCAGCTCTCGCATGAGCAGGGCGCTGTAGAAAGCCTGCTTGGTCTGCAGCACAACATCTTCCTGCGTTGCCTGATAGGCGCGTTCGACATAGTCAGAGTATGTGTTCGCGATGTCCATGGCGACGCCCACCCTCCAGTTAAACAGTGGTTGAGAGAGCGTGGCCCCTGCCTGGTAGGCGTTCGCCGCCCCCAATTCAAACGTCTGCGTCTCGGGTGTCGGGTTGATGAGGGTGTTGGGTGGAACAAAGAGCACCGCGTTCTTGATGTTCCGGGTGTAGACGGCCGAGACATTGAGTTGGGGGAAAGCCCCCGAGCGCGCCTCGGCTACCTGAGCGTCGGCTTTCAAGCGATCCTGATCCGCAATCTGGATGTCGCGGTTCTGCCGGGCGGCTATCTCCAGCGCTTTGTCCAGTGTAATGACCATCGGTGTTCCGGCATCCTGTGCCTGCAGCTGGAACGCGTCCATGATGGTGAGAAGAAGCACGGCGCCTCCGACGGCAAAGCCGAACAGGGCCGGACGATGAGCATGCATAACGTTATCCTTTGCTTTTTCTTTCTACAATTCCGTCAAAAAACACCGATGTGATAAACTCCGCTGCTGCAGAGAAATCATCATCGGGGCGCGCGGGCTCGACCACAAACCGCTGGAAGCAATACCCCCTCAGCATTCCGTCAAACAACACGACGAGTTGCAAGGGATCGCAATTGCGCAACGTACCATCGTCAATTCCGGTCCTCATAGGTTCGGCGAGTACCCCCCATGCACCGTGGGAGCGGTTGATGATCTCCCGCAGCTTCGCGACGTTCGCCGGAGCGTCGCCGCGGTGCAGCTCATGATAGATGACGTGGAACAATTCCCCGTTATCCTTCACGTAGGATATCACCCTGTGGGCATAGAGGAGCAGTTTCTCCCGAACGCCTCCGGGTGCTGCTATGGATTCATAGGCAATTGCCAGTGTCTCTTCGACAGCCTGTTCGATAATGCCGATGAAGATCTCTTCTTTGCTGTCGAAATAATTGTAGAGCGTGCCTTTGCCGAACTCAGCCTGATGTGCGATTTCATCGAGTGTGGTCTCGCGAAAACCTTTAGAAACGAATAACTCCCGCGCCGCCTTGAGGATCTCTTTTTGCCGGGCGCGTTTCTCCCGCTCCTTGCGGGAAAGGGATTCATGTGAAATCAGTTCGCTCATACGATCCCAAGAGTCCTAATAATGACCGTATCGTTCTCACAATGACCAACTGGTCACATAATATTACAATGAGTCAGAAAAGTCAAGCACTTTTCTTTGCCCATTTTGGATCCACTTAAGGATTGCATTGAAAGCATGTGTTTACTATACTTTTTCAATGGTCCTCGGTGGCGTTTCTACGTCCGGTGTCCGCGACGCCGTCACCCTGGCTTCCTCCCGGATCATGTCTGCTCTCACACACAGGAACTCATGGATATCCTTGGCCTCCTCCGCGGCCTCGGCGGACTTGCGTTTGTTACCGCTCTGGCTTTTGTCTTTTCCGGCAACCGCCGCAAAATCAACTGGCGTTTGGTGATCGTCGGCATTGTTCTGCAGTTCGCGTTCGCATTCCTCGTCCTTCAAACCACGATCGGTCGCGATGTCTTCTTTCAGATCAGCCGGTTCTTCGTGGTGCTGTTCAGCTTCGCGGGTGACGGCGCACAATTCGTGTTCGGCTCGCTGGCAAAAGGACCTGGTACTGAGGGGAGCATGGGCTTCTTCTTTGCGTTCCAGGTGCTGCCGACGATCATTTTTTTCGCTTCGTTGATGGCCGTGCTCTATTTCCTCGGCATCATGCAGCGCATTGTGCAGGGCATGGCCTGGGTGATGGCGTGGCTGATGCGGACGAGCGGGGCGGAGTCGTTGTGTGTTGCCGCAAATGTTTTCATCGGCCAGACTGAGGCGCCTCTGGTTATTCGACCCTACATTGCGGGCATGACCCAATCGGAGCTCCTGACAATAATGACCGGTGGGATGGCACACATCGCCGGCGGCGTGCTTGCGGCCTACATGCAGATGCTGGGAGTTGCCTACGCGAAGTCCCAGGGTGTGGCCATCGAGCAGTCACAGATCATGTTTGCAGGCCATCTCCTCGCAGCAAGCATCATGGCGGCACCTGCAACGATGGTTGTTGCAAAGATGCTCTATCCGGAGACAGAAACACCGGCAACTCTCGGAACAGTACGTGTAAGGATCGAGCGCGCCCATGCCAATATTATCGAAGCTGCTGCGGGCGGGGCAGGGGATGGTCTTCGACTGGCATTAAATGTCGCAGGCATGTTGCTGGCATTTATTGCATTGATTGCCCTCTTCAATTTCCTTCTCAATGGAATCGGCGACATCACGGGTCTCAATGCGCTCTGCGTGACCAGCTTCGGGAAACCGCTTTCCCTTGAACTCCTCTTCGGCCTTGTATTCCAGTTCGTCGCCGTCATCATCGGCGTTCCCTGGAAGGACGCTTTGAACGTCGGATCATTGATGGGCATCAAGCTTGTCCTCAATGAGTTCGTTGCATACATGCGTATGGCTGATCAGGTGAGCGCCGGCCTGCTGTCGCAGAAAGCGATTGTCATCGCCACATACTCCCTATGCGGATTTGCCAACTTTTCTTCCATCGCAATTCAAATCGGCGGCATCAGTCCACTGGCCGAGAACCGACGAAGTGATATTGCGAAATTCGGACTCAAGGCAGTACTCGGCGGTACCATTGCCACGTGGATGACCGCATCCATTGCCGGCATCCTCTCATAATGTATAGACTCTCGACGCATGTTTCACACTTCCACAGAGGATCATGAACGAAACCACTGTTCGTTATCGCTGGTTCGCCCTCGGGGATTTGAACGGCTTTTTCGGATTGATGTTTGACAATCTCACGGTACTCTCGTTCCTTGCGGGAATCCTGATATTCGCCTTTGGTTTTCCGGCCGATATTGTCTTCACACGCATGATTCCCGGCACGGCCTTCGGCGTTCTCTTCGGCGACCTTGTGTATACGTGGCTGGCTTTCCGTCTGGCGAAGAAATCGGGCAACCGCACCGTTACCGCTATGCCGTTAGGGTTGGACACGCCATCCACGATTGGCATCGCACTTGTTGTTCTTGGACCGGCGTTCCTCGACCTGAAAGCTTCGGGGATGGCCGAACGCGATGCTGCCATGATGACCTGGCACATCGGTATGGCGACCATGGTCATGATCGGGATCGTGAAGTTGATCTTTTCGTTTATCGGTCATTGGGTACAGAAGATAGTTCCCCAGGCAGGTCTTCTCGGTTCCCTTGCGGGCATTGGATTGGCCCTCATCGGCATGATTCCCCTCGTCGATGTCTTCGGGATCCCGCTTGTAGGTCTGGTCGCACTCGGGCTCGTTCTGTACACCCTCGTTGCAGAGATCAAACTTCCCTGGAACAGCCCGGGTGTTCTGGTCTCCGTCCTTGTCGGCTCAGTGTTGTACTATCTTCTCGGGCATACCGGTTTGGTCGGGGGGACATTCCCGGGACTTCCGGTGGCGAATCTTCATTTCGGACTTCCGATTCCCTCCCTCTCATTCCTCGATGGTATCGTGCCGGCGTTGAAATATCTTCCCATCGCAATTCCGTTCGGGATTCTGACCATTGTCGGGGGAATCAACGTGACGGAGAGCGCACGTGTGGCGGGGGACGATTTCAAGACGCGGGACATACTCCTGACTGAGGCAGGGGCGACGCTTGTCGCCGGCATCTGCGGCGGTGTTGCGCAATCGACGCCCTACATCGGTCAGCCGGCCTACAAACGGATGGGGGCGCGTTCTGGCTACACCCTTCTCACCGGTATCTTTATCGGCCTTGGTGGGATGCTGGGATATGTTTCATTTATCATTGAGCTGATTCCCCGTGCTGTCCTGGCCCCGATTCTGATCTTTGTGGCCCTCGATATCATTGTACAGTCGTTCCAGGCCTGTCCGGCGCGTCACGCTCCTGCAGTGGCATTTGCCTTCTTCCCGACCATAGCCCGTCTGCTCGCCATTAAGTTGGGGAACCCTGAGATCGTGTCCCCTGCCACATTCGACAAGTTGATGAACGCACCCGGAGGTTCATTGCCGGAACTGCTGGTCACCGTTGCGCTCGGCAACGGGTTCATCGTCACGGCGATGCTCTGGGGCGGCTTCCTCGCTGAATTGATTAACCGCCGCCTCCGTGTGTCTGCAGTCTACCTCCTCGTTCTTGCAGCGCTGACATTCTTCGGGGTTATCCATTCGGCGATGCCCGACGGGAGCATGTATTTCCCCTGGAACCTGGCCGGCCTGGCGCAACAAATACCCTATCAATTCGCCCTTGCGTATGTCGTGCTCGCGCTCTTGTTGATTCTATTCTCATTCACAAGAGAGAGCAAAGAGCTCGCCGCGGGAACTCTGCACGCGGCGTAAAACAATGCTGCGACATGCTCGATGACCAAGCATCTCAAGGAGCCAGAAAATGTCTGCACCGCAGGGCACACACCCTGACCCCGGAACGGCTGAAGGATTCAAGAAAGAGCTGAAGCTTCTTGACGCCACGATGATTGTGGTAGGTTCGATGATCGGGTCTGGCATCTTCATTGTGAGTGCCGATATTGCCCGAACGGTCGGCGGAGCGGGGTACCTCCTTCTGGTCTGGCTTATTGCCGGTCTCATCACCGTTGTGGGTGCGTTGAGCTACGGCGAACTTGCGGGCATGTTTCCGCGTGCGGGTGGGCAGTACCTCTATCTCCGCGAGAGCTACAATCCCTTTGTCGCATTCTTGTATGGTTGGACATTCTTTGCAGTCATCCAGACGGGAACAATCGCTGCAGTTGCCGTAGCGTTTGCCAAATTCAGTTCCGTCCTTATCCCGTCGCTCGGTGGGCCGGTTCTGCTGATCGGCGGTCTCCGCGTCACCGGAGCACAACTGTTCGCAATATCGAGCATCCTCCTTCTCACATTCGTCAGCACGAAAGGCATCCGCGGGGGGAAGATCCTTCAGGATATCTTCACCATTGCGAAGCTCCTCGCGCTGATCGGGGTGATTCTCGTTGGTGTGCTCATCGGCAGAAACTCCCATGCCATTTCGGCGAACATGGCGACGTTCTGGAACGCCACGTGGACACATGTGTCAAACGGCCGGATTGTGAGCATCGACACGCTGACCGGATTCGGGGTGATTGCCGCATTGGGTGCCGCGATGGTTGGTGCGTTGTTTTCAAGCGATGCCTGGAACAACATCACGTTCACCGCTGCCGAGGTGGTGGAACCGAGAAAGACAATTCCGCTCAGTCTGGTCATGGGCACCGGGATGGTGATTGTACTGTACGTTCTTGCCAATATCGCGTATGTGTTCATCCTGCCCGTGCAGGGGTCTCCCGAGTCTCTGAATGTTGCGGGCAGAGGAATTCAGTTTGCGACCGAAGACCGTGTGGGTACGGCGGCGGCATCTCTGTTGTTCGGCGACACCGCAACGCTGATCATGGCCGCGCTCGTCATGATCTCCACCTTTGGATGCAACAATGGTTTGATACTCGCCGGGGCGCGGGTGTACTATGCAATGGCCAGGGATGGCCTATTCTTCAAGAGTGCGGGGACGTTGAACGGGAGCGCGGTACCGGCTGTCGCTCTCCGGGTGCAGGCGCTGTGGGCAAGTGTTCTGTGCCTCTCCGGCACATATGGCGATTTGCTGGACTACGTGGTCTTTGCCGTGTTGCTCTTCTACATTCTCACTGTGTGTGGCATCATGATTCTGCGCCGCAAGCGCCCCGACGCGGAACGTCCCTATCGTGTATGGGGGTATCCGGTTCTCCCCGCTCTCTACATTGTCGCCGCTGCAGCCATTGCCATCGATCTTCTCATTTTCAAACCTGCATATACGATTCCCGGTGTGGGCATCGTCCTCCTGGGCATACCGATCTACTTCATCTGGCGACGGTTTGGGGAGAGACAAAAGCCGGATGTCCAACGCCCTTCACTTTAGGCCTACCGCTCAAGGTGGGTTGTTTGCGGATGGAGATCCTCAGCGTGCACGGAATTTGGCGTCCCGCGTGCGCTAAACACCATCGGTGTCACCACCGGGTTGGGTCCGGTTGTCGCAGCAGACGTGAGAACCACCCCACTGTAGTACACAACTCCGGGCTGGAGGAGTCCGGGATAGACAGAGAATGTCGTTGGCCTCGTCTCTCCGGGTCCCAGGAGGGGACGGAAAATTCGTGAAATGCTGGAGGAGGCAAAAGCCTCCCTACACGTTCAATGCCGAATGCTGAACGCAGAATCTAGGACCAAGGGTCGAACGGGTGGTCGGGACCTTCGGTACCACGCTAGGTCTGTGGCACCGGTGCAGGAGGCTGCATGAGCGTTGCAGGAGTGACTTGAAAGAGCAATCGTGTTTCGTCATTCATCAGTACCCAGATTGAGTACACGCCGATGGCGGTACCAATGGGTACATCGATGAGACTCAGGATTCCCACAACAAGCGCCATGATCCGTCCCCACTCACGTCTCAAAAGCACGCCAATGCCCGCCAGAACGCTCGGTATCGCGAGAGCAATGAAGAGGAGCATCAACGCTGTGCCGATAAACCCAAGCACACCTAGGGCTGTAGTATCTTCAGAAATTGCACCGATTCCGGTGAGAATGGCAAAGAGCAGGACACCAATGAGCAGGACAAATGCCCCGCGTGCAATATGCAGAACGCCGAGCAAGGTAATGTGATTCTGTTTTGTCATACCGGGCCTCATGGAATGCCGTGGAGTATGGAACCGCCAGCCGTTCTTTCCTTGTTCATACGCCGTCGTAGTAGAGAATGTTTCACCCCTGAAAAGCTTGTATTTGGGCCGCTTCAACGGGTTCCTATTTCGGAATTGCAGCGACGCATGTCCGCCCGGGGGGATTCTGAAGGGTTGTTGCTGCGGGGCCGTCAGATGCGGGGGAATGATGTGGTGAAGATCGTTCGATCGTTGCGGGCGAAGGAAATGCGTCCCCGAAGCTGTTCCACAAGAAGCTGGATGATGCGCATACCGAACCCGGATGATTGTTCGATGCTGAACCCTGGAGGGGGACCAACCCCATCATCAGAAACCTTCATGAGAAGCTCCTTTCCGTGATCAGCGACCTCGATCCAGATGTGTCCTCGCTGTTCGTTCGGAAACGCAAACTTCAGTGCGTTTGTGAGGAGTTCGTTAAGAATAAGGCCGCACGGTGCCGCCATCTTGGCGTCTATCTCAACCGGCTCATACAGTTGTTCGATCTGAATATTCGATCTCTCCCTGATGTACGTTGCAGAGAGTGATTCGACGATATTTTTGAAGTAGTCACCGACATGAATCCGTTGGATTTCGCCGGTGCGGTCCATCAAGGCGTAGAGTCGGGTTAGAGAACTGACTCTGTCTCTGAGATGGTCAAGCACCGTCTGTGCAAATGCGTCACTCACGCGACCGGACTCCAGTCCGATAAGGCTTGTAATCATTGTCAGACTGTTCTTGATCCGATGTTGAAGTTCCTTGAGGAGTACGCCTTTTTCTTCGAGGGCCAGGGCGAGAGCGTCCTCTGCCTGCTTCCGGTCGGTGATGTCGGTATAGAAGTGCAGTGTTGCGGGCATGCCTCCCCAAGTGATTACCGTGGACTTTACTTCCACCCATCGCGTTTCGCCGCTTTTTCGAACAATACGGGAGATCTCGGCCCCTGGAGGTAGGGGTGCACCCTGGAGGCGGAGTTGATGAATCATTCGCACGCGCTCGTGATCCTGGGGCCGCGAGAGTTCAAAGACGGGCTTGCCGATTAGTTCTCTCTTTGAATATCCGCTGAGCTTCTCTCCCTGGCTGTTTACAAATCGTACAATGCCGTTCTGTATGACCACGATGACTTCTGCAGCATTTTCGATCAGGATGCGATAACGCTCCTCGCTTTCGTGGAGCCGCCGTTCGACCTCCTTGTGGTGCGAGACATCCTGGAGCGTGGAACGGATGCCAATGGTTGTGCCGTTCCCGTCTTTAAGGAGGCCATCGTCAAGATACGCCGAGAATGTCGAGCCGTCTTTGCGCCGAAACGTGCTCTCGTAGGTTTGCCCGGGCTGGAGCCTGCCTGCCAACTTCGCCGTCGTTGCCGCCTGTGACTCCGGTTCCACAATGAACTTCCAGATCGGCTGGCCAACCATCTCGCTGTGGTCGTAGCCAAGCATTTGCAACTCAGTACGATTGATATTCGTTATCCGCCCATCGGTGTCCAACTCATGGTATCCAACCGGAGCTCCATCAAACAGACTACGATACTGGGTTTCACTGGCTCGCAGTGCGAGTTCCCGATCTTCAGCTGCCTTGCGGGCGTCATAGAGGCGGAATGCCATCTTGACAGATGCGATGAGGACAGTTTCGCCGGCGTTTTTGACCACGAAGCCGTACGAGGAGACATTCTCGGTTCGCGTCACGAATTCCGGTTCGGTGTGGCTTGAGAGAAAGAGAACAGGAATCCCGAATTCGCGGATGATGATCTCCGCAGACTGCACGCCATCCATGCCAGCGCCAAGCTCAATATCCATCAGGATCAGGTCGGGTCGCTGCGCTTGCTGGACTACCTTGAGCGCCTCTTCTGCTGACGCAGCGTTGAAGGTTGAATACCCATGCTTCTGGAGGATTCCTGATATGGTCTGGGTTATCAGGGCTTCATCGTCAACCACCAGGATACTCCGCTTTTGGAGATCGCTCATAGATGCACTCGTGATGCCGCCCCGGAGGGCGCGTTTGATCCAGACAACAGAATAGGTGTTGCGCGACAAGATAGGGGAGGGATATGTAATAATCAAATCTGCGTGACAGATTCGAGGTACTACACAGATTCGAGGTATGATGTTCGAGGTATCATTCGAGGTATCAGGTTAGAAACAGGGCGGTCCGATAGGACCACCCTGTTTCTAACCTCAACCCGCTATGGTCATTTCGTTCTTCGACCGTGTTCTGAAGAATACGCGCTAGTCTTTGAAGCGTACAAGCACATCACGGGCAGCGTCTCTGTGCACCGTAATGCCGAGCATCTTCAGCTTCACATAGTCTTCGTGATAGAAGTAGTACCCCGGATGCGCGCTATTGTAGGCTGTGCTCCACGAATCCTTAACCAAGTACCAGTCCTTGCCATCCTTCTCGGCATACCCGACGAGGTGCAAACCGTGATCATCTGCGGTCGTACCGTTGCTGAAACGGAACTGGCGTGATAGTTCGTCGATTGCCGAAGAAGGAATGTCAAAAGAGGGCACAACGGCGAGTCCGGCGGCACCATAGGAATACCCTGCCTCAGTAAAATCTCCCCCGATCGCCACAGAAAACCCGCGGCGAACGGCGTTCTTAAGAACACGCATGAAGTCATCGAGTGGGATATTGTAATAGTCCTTGCTATGCCACCAGTTGTCGGGCACTTCGAATTCCACCTTCTGGAAGTATGGCTTCTCCATCAGAGAAAAGAGATCAACGTAGTCGTCAGGGTTCAGACGCACGACATTGGTAAGATACTCCTTTGGCGTCATCTGTTTGTCGTCGACAAGTACCGTCGCCGGCGGAGGGCCGAGGTAGTGGTCAAGAATGGATCGGACCGTTGCGATGACTTCTTCTTCATTCCAGGCATCGCGTGCTTTCACGCTGTTGAGGTAGTTCATGATCTCCGGGAAGAGCGTGTTCTCATGGTCGTGGTACTTCGCGCTGTCTTTGAGCCCCGTGTATGACTGTCCGGGAACGACACCATACTTCTTCCAGATACGAAACACGGCGTTTGCTTCCGATCCTTCACCGAGGTGGGATTTCCCGCGTGTATGAACGAACTCCCTCGCTTTTTCAACATATTCCCAGTAGACGGTGTGCAGTTCGGAGAGCTTAATCCTGCGCTTCGACAGTCGATAGATCTCCGATTCAAGAAATGAGGTGGTAGAGAAACACCAGCACATTCCCGAAAGACCCTGGCGGATGGGGGGGAAGTGCCACACGCTCGTAAATTCCGAAACGGCCGATGGGGCCTTGATGCCCGGGAAGTCGAGCTGCATCTTTTTCTTGGGAGGCTCGTTGGGCTTCGCCTTCTGGAGTTCTGCCTTGATGGAATCGATCATGGCATCACTCTTCACTTCGAATACAGCGCGATCGCGCCGGTCCTGTGCGCGTACGAGGAGCAGCGGGGGAAGGAGCAATAGTAAGAGAAGACTGGCAAATGGTTTCACGTGTTCACTCCGTAATTCGTGATTCGCTTATGGGCGGCACCGATCATCAATCATTCGACGGGGTTGGTCTGCCGGGATTCCAGTTCATCCAGGACCCCCTAGTACGACAGCAGAACCCACCACTACAATATGGACGTGTTCGAGCGGATCCAGGAAGAGGAAATGAAGCAGGCATCCGCAATGATGGCGTTCTTTGTCTACAATGCAGCCACGCGTGATGCCAAATTTCCCAGGAAGCTGCTGCCGGCACCGGGATCACGCTAGATCAGGAGGGGTTATTCGAATTCGATAAGGAGCGTACCTCTGGGCACCATTGCACCGACCTCGACGTGGACTGTCTTCACTTTTCCCTCGATAGGCGAGAGGATGTCGTTCTGCATCTTCATCGCCTCGAGGATCAAGAGGGGTTCGTCGCGTTGGACCTTCTTGCCCGGCTGCACATGAATCCGGAGGATGACCCCCGGAATAACACAGTGGAGTTTCTTGGGGTCCGGTATGCTATAGTGTCGGCGCCGCTCGAACTTTCCTGTATACAGGGTCTCGTACTCTCTGTCCTCAATGAGCAGCGTTCTCATCGTCTGGGGTTGTTCTGTCATACTTCAGAACGGCGGAATGCCGTGTTTCTTTCTTGGTCGGGATTCGGTCTTCTGTTTTGAGATCTGAATTGCGTGCAACAGAAACTTTCGTGTGTCAGCAGGGAGAATGACAGCATCGATGTGGCCCGCTGCTGCCGCAACGTAGGGATTCGCGAACTTCTCGGTGTACTCCACGACTTTTTGTTTGCGCATAGCCACCGGGTCGGGCGCAGCAGCGATCTCGTTCCGGAAGATGATATTTGCGGCACCTTCGGGTCCCATCACGGCGATCTCTGCTGTCGGCCACGCGAAGACAAAGTCCGCCCGCAGGTGACGCGAGCACATGGCAATATAGCCGCCGCCGTACGCTTTGCGCAAAATTACCGTTGTCTTGGGAACGGTGGCTTCGCTGTATGCGTACAGGATCTTGGCCCCATGGCGGATGACCCCTGCGTGTTCCTGATCCACGCCCGGCAAATAGCCGGGGAGATCGACAAATGTCACCAGCGGGATGCTAAAAGCGTTGCAGAAGCGGATAAACCTTGCTGCCTTGTCCGATGAGTCCACGTCGAGAACGCCGGCGAGGACGAGCGGTTGATTGCCCACGATGCCGATGGTCTCACCATTGAGCCGCGCGAACCCGATCACGATATTTGCCGCCCAGCGCTGCTGGATCTCGAAGAAGTCGGAGTTGTCGCATACCGCCTTGATGATATCGCGCACATCATAGGGTTTTGACGGTTCGGCGGGGATGATCTGCTCGACGTTGTACTTAGCCTTCGGGGGTGCGGGTGCCTGCGGAATCGGTCTCTTGGTGTTGTTCCCCGGCAGGAAAGTCATCAGTTTCTTGATCTGATGGAAACATTCCAATTCGTTCCGCGCGAAAAAGTGGGCATTCCCCGATATCTCGGTATGCACACGGGCACCGCCAAGGTCCTCCATGGAAATGTCTTCGCCCAGGACGGTCTTGATGACCTCCGGTCCAGTGATGAACATCTTGGAGATTTGGTCAACCACGAAGACGAAGTCGGTGAGGGCGGGGGAGTAGACTGCGCCGCCGGCACACGGGCCGAGAATGACGGAAATTTGCGGGACCACTCCTGACGCTTTGGTGTTGCGGTAGAAGATCTCGCCGTACCCGGCGAGCGAATCGACACCTTCCTGAATACGGGCGCCACCTGAGTCGTTGATTCCGATGATCGGGAGCCCCATTTTGATGGCGTGATCCATGATTTTGGTAATCTTCCGGGCGTGCATCAACCCGAGCGAACCACCGGCAACAGTGAAGTCCTGAGCGTAAATACACACCCCTTGTCCCGAAAGGGTGCCGGTGCCTGTTATGACCCCATCACCAGGGAGCACTTTTTTGTCCATGTCAAAATCTTTGCAGCGGTGTTCCACGAAGAGATCGTATTCGTGGAAGGAGGAGGTGTCGAGAATGGCAGTAATGCGATCACGGGCTGTCAGTTTGCCCATGGCAATTTGTCTCTCAATTGCCTTTTGGCCGCCGCCCCGCAGGGCCCGGGTCGACCGTTTGAGAAATTCAAGATGTTTGGGTGTGGATGATGGCACAGGAGTATCCTCACAAGGTGAACCGGAATATCCAACAAGAGGTCGATCGAAAAGCGAAAGAGGGCAGGACTGGCTGCTCTGGGTAGCACTTTGGTTGATAGTTCTTGAATGATGGAAAGAATATGCTTCGAAAGCAAGCATTTTTGGGAGGCGACGCGTTGGGGGCCGGATGCGTAGGGATTCCCCTACATAGTTTCAAGGGTTTCGCTGATTTCCCATTGCGGTCGATTCACCGAACTTGCGCCCAGTTCGTGCATTCACCGGAAAAAAAGTCAGTTCAGTGCCACGCCCGCACGAAAATCTCAACAGCATGGAGGTTGTCATGTCGGACTACATCAAAGACCTGATAGCAGAGGTCAAGGCGAAGAATCCCGCAGAACCGGAATTCCATCAGGCAGTCGAGGAAGTCGCACAGTCGCTAGCGCTCGTGTTTGAACGCCATCCCGAGTACCGTACGGCAAGAGTTCTCGAGCGCATCATCGAACCCGAAAGGGTAATCATGTTCCGGGTGCCCTGGGTCGATGACCAGGAGGGAGTGCACATCAACAAGGGCTACCGGATTGAGATGAACAGTGCTATTGGCCCCTACAAGGGAGGGCTCCGGTTCCACCCCTCGGTCACACTGGGCATTCTCAAGTTCCTGGCTTTCGAACAGGTGTTCAAGAACAGTCTGACCACTCTGCCAATGGGCGGTGGAAAAGGAGGTTCAGATTTCGACCCCAAAGGGAAGAGCGACATGAAGATCATGCGTTTTTGTCAGGCGTTCATGCAGGAGTTGTTCCGCCACATTGGCCCTGATACGGACGTCCCGGCTGGAGACATCGGCGTTGGCGGTCGAGAAATCGGATACCTGTTTGGTATGTACAAGAAGCTTCGCAATGAATTCACAGGTGTCCTGACAGGTAAGGGACTGAATTGGGGAGGTTCACTCATACGGCCGGAAGCCACAGGGTATGGTGCAGTGTATTTCGCATCGGAGATGCTTTCTACCAAGGGGACGTCGATGGAGGGAAAAACCTGTCTCGTTTCAGGAAGCGGGAACGTTGCACAGTACACAGTCGAGAAAATCAATCAGTTGGGAGGGAAAGCCGTTACGCTGTCTGATTCCACCGGCTATGTCCTTGATGAAGAAGGTATTGACGCAAAGAAGCTTGCATACGTGATGGATCTGAAGAATATCCGCCGTGCGCGGATTCAGGAATATGTTACGAAATACAAGAACGCTGTCTATACACCTCTAGATCTGAAGTCTGCGTACAATTCGCTCTGGGACCACAAAGCAGACTGTGCTTTCCCCAGTGCCACGCAGAACGAGATCAATGGCAAAGATGCGCAAAATCTGGTTCGCAACGGAGTGTACTGTGTCGCTGAAGGTGCAAACATGCCAACCACACCGGAGGGCGTGGAGGTCTTTCTTCAGGAACGGGTTTTGTATGGGCCGGGGAAGGCAGCGAATGCAGGAGGTGTAGCCACGTCGGGACTGGAAATGGCCCAGAACAGCAT
>PMMO01000212.1 GCA_003162215.1 Ignavibacteriota bacterium | reverse complement strand
GATGAAGCGGACGACCTGTTGAGTTCGATCGAACAATCGATCCGCATGCGCCGGTTCGGCACCGTCGTCCGCGTCGGGATCGAAAACACCATGCCCTCTAGGATCAAAGACATTCTTTTTGAGTATCTCGACATCACGCCGACGGAGATCTACGAAATCCCGCCCCCGCTCGGCCTGAGCCACCTCATGGGCCTGCTCAAACTCCCGCGGCCTGATCTCAAGGATATCCCCTACCACCCGGCTCCACTGGCCACCGAGGAGGACAACGAGGATATGTTCAGCGTGATCAGGAGAGGGGATCTGTTGCTGCATCATCCCTATGATGCATTCGGAGCAGTTGTGCAGTTCATAAAGAACGCTGCGGAAGATCCGAACGTCCTGGCCATCAAGCAAACGCTGTATCGCATCGGCAAAGAATCCCCCCTGATCCCGCTCTTTATCAAAGCTGCGGAAAGCGGAAAGCAGGTGGCTGTGCTCGTCGAATTGAAGGCACGATTCGATGAGGAGAACAACATCATCTGGGCCAAACAGCTCGAAGAAGCAGGCATCCATGTGGTGTACGGGCTCGTGGGTCTCAAGACCCATGCAAAGATGGCCCTCGTCGTCCAGAAGGAAGCCGGGGGATTGCGCCGCTATGTCCATCTCGGTACCGGGAACTACAATCCGGTCACTGCACGCATCTACACCGATGTGAGCCTCTTTACGTGCAGAGAGGACATCACCGCGGATGCTACAGAGGTCTTCAACTACCTCACAGGGTATTCCACCCGGGAGACCTACAGAAAGCTGGCCCTGGCACCGATCAATCTGCGCGAGCATCTGGTCGCCCTAATCAAACGCGAAATCGACCACGCACGTAACGGTCGACCGGCGCAGATGATCCTGAAAATGAATTCGCTCACAGACACAAAGATGATCGAGTACCTCTATGAAGCATCCCAGGCCGGCGTCGACATCAAGCTGATCGTCCGGGGAATCTGCTGCCTTCGCCCGACCATCCCGCATGTCAGTGAGCGCATTCGTGTCCTCAGCATCGTCGGCCGGTTTCTGGAGCACAGCCGCGTCTTCTATTTCGGGAACAATGGTACACCGGAAATCTTTCTCAGCAGTGCCGACTTCATGGGGCGCAACCTTGACCGCCGTGTGGAACTGATGTTTCCTGTCGAAGATGCTTCTCTCGCTCGCCATCTCAAGGAAGAAGTATTGGACACCGCACTTGCAGATACCGTCCGCGCCCGCATCCTCCACGCCGATGGCACCTATTCCCTGGTGACAACCGATGGCGACGCGTCGACACCGGACAGTCAGACAGCGATCATACGTTCGCACATGCGACCCAGCCGTTCTCTTCATCTGATTCCCCGGGAAGCTCCCTGATACGGATGTGGATGTTCTTTCGCTTTGCATCAACACACTCGGAGGTACAATGCTTCGACTGTATGCTCTTGTCGCTGCACTGCTGTTGCTTGCTGTCGCTCCCTCGCCGGCGGTGGAGGGACGTTTCATGCACCACCCCGACATTCATGGAACCACGGTCGTCTTCACGTATGAGGGAGACCTCTGGCTTGTGCCCTCCGCCGGCGGTGTCGCAACACGCCTCACAAACCACCCCGGCAACGAATACGGCGCCCACTTTTCACCGGATGGGACCCGGCTGGCCTTCACCGCCGCGTATGATGGCGGCAGCCCGAACATCTACCTGATGAACAGTACCGGCGGAACACCGACGCGGCTCACCTATGTCCCGGGAAGCGTCCAGTCACTCGGCTGGACACCCGACGGGACGCGGGTCATCTTCCGCTCCGGGTTCGAGAACGTCATCTACAGGACCCCGAAACTCTATACCGTGGACCTGAACGGGTCTCTTCCCGAACGGCTCCCTCCGGACCGCGGTACGCTCTGCAGTTTTTCCGCTGACGGTCGTTCGCTCCTCTACAACCGCCGTGGTGCCGAGGAGTACTACTGGAAGCGCTACAAGGGCGGAGAACATACGGATATCTGGCGATATGATTTCGCCACCAACACGTACACTCCGGTTTCCGACTATGTCGGCAAGAACGCCTACCCCATGTGGGTGGGCACATCGATGTACTTCGTGTCGGATCGCGGCAATGGCATCACGAACATCTTCGCTCAGGACCTGGCCGGCAAGACCATCACGCAGATTACTGCCTACACAGATTTCGACGTCATGACGCCTTCCACCGACGGAACCAACATCGTCTACACCCAGAACGGCCAAATCCACCTTCTCAACATTGCTTCACGGAAAGATACCCGGATTCCGGTAACCATACCGAGCGATCGATGGATGACGCGTACCCATGCTATCGACGCGAAAGGCTACGTCCATGCGGTGGAGCTTACCGGTGACGGCAAGCAGGCGGTGATCGAAGCACGCGGCGATCTGTTTGTACTCGACACCGAAAAAAAACTTTCGGTCAATATATCCATGAACTCCGGCACCCGCGAAATGTACCCCGCTCTCTCGCCGGACGGCCACACTGTGGCATTCTTCTCCGACAAATCCGGCGAATACCAGATCTACACGCAGCCGGTTGCCGGCGGCCCGTGGACGCAACTGACGACTTCTCTCGACCGTACCCCGTACAGGCTTGTCTGGTCGCCGGATGGCAAGAAGATACTGTTCGGCAACAAAGAGTTTTGCATCTTCGTTCTTGATGTGGCATCGAAGAAACTCACAAAGATCGATGAGTCGCACCAGGCAAAGAACGATGAATTCTACTGGGAGATCAGCGACTACACCTGGTCGCCCGACGGCAAATGGATCGCCTACAGCTTTGTGCAGTTCAACCGCAACAGCCAGATATTCCTCTATTCACTGGAACACAATACCCGGACCGCCGTCACCAATGATTTCTTTGACAATCTCTACCCGGCGTTTGACGTGTCCGGCAAATACCTGTACTATGTGTCCAGCCGGAATTTCGACCTGCAAATGGATTTTTATGAAGACAACCACGTCTACGCAAATCCGCAACAGGTGATGGTGGTCCAGTTGCAGGCCGGCGAGAAGCCGCCATTTGCCGACCCCGTAACAGCCGTCACGGGGAAAGGAACCGCGGATCCCTTCCGCATCGACATCAAGGACATCCAGAAGAGAGTCACCCTCCTTCCCGTTCCCGCCGGCAATTTCTTCTACCTGAAGGCAGCCAAAGGCAAGGTCTTATGGGCTTCGGTGCCGAAATTCACCGAAGACGAATACGAGGAGATCTTTAAACCGGGCGGTGCGACGAAGTGGGATCTCCACATCTTCGATGTGGAACAGAAAAAGGAAGCGGTGCTCCCTGACAAGATACAGGACTTCCGCCTGTCGGCAAATGCTGAACAGGTGCTGATTCAAAAAGACGGCGAGTATTTTGTTTCGACCGTCGAAAAAGCGTTTCAATCCAAAGGCGCCGGCGAGAAGCTTGCCTTCGGCGTCCTTGCCTATACTGTTGATACGCAGGCCGAGTGGACTCAGATCTTCAACGATGCATGGCGCTGGTACCGTGATTTCTTCTATGATCCCGGAATGCACGGTCGCGATTGGAAGACGATGGGCGATACATACCGCGCATATATTCCCGATCTGTCATCGCGCGAAGAACTGAACTGGGTTCTCCAGCAGATGGTGGGAGAGCTCTGTGTATCGCACACCTACATCGGTGGCGGAGATGTGGCGTCTCTCAAGCCACCACCGTCACCGGTGTTCACGGGCTGGCTTGGCGCAGATCTGACCCCCGATGCCGCGGCAGGCTACTACAAACTCGCCCGTATTTACGGACCCACCGAGTACAACAGCAGCCTCACCGGACCGCTCGTGCGTCCAGACATCGACGTGCAGGAAGGTGGATACCTCATTGCCATCAACGGCGTTGAAGTGCATCCCCCGGCAGACTATCATCGTCTCCTGCAAATTGCCACAGGGCAGAAAGTCAACATCACGGTGAATGCACGTCCCACTAATGAAGGAGCCAGGACCTATGCCGTGTCGCCTGTCCGCTATGACGCAGAACTCCGCTATCATCGCTGGGTGGCGGANNTCGGGCGGAATCGGGGAGTTCGACAAGTACTGGCGGGCATTCCGGTACAAGGAGGGATTGATCATCGATGTTCGACGGAATTCGGGAGGATGGACCGAATACTTCCTCATTGACAAACTTGAACGCAAAATGACCTCCTTTAACAACCTGAAGAACATGGCGCCATTCCGGTATCCCGGTTCAACATCAACCGCACACTACGTCGCGATATCGAACGAATACAATGGTTCCGATGGCGAGGCGTTCATTGAGGATTTCAAAGCCAACAAGCTCGGCACAGTGGTCGGTGTGCCCTCCTGGGGAGGGCTGGTGGGAATCTTGAACCGGCAGATCACCGTCGACAACGGAACTGTCGAGCAATCCAACAACGCGTTCTATGGCGAGAAGGGCACCTGGCTTGTGGAGAACCACGGAGCAGACCCGGATATTCTCATTGACAACGACCCGGCGTCGGTCGCCGCGGGCAAAGATGCGCAGCTTGACAAGGCAATTGAAGTAGTCCTGAAAAAGATGCGCGAACAACCGTTTACGTTCCCTGTGCAGCCTCCTTATCCGAAGAAGTAGTGCGGGCGCGTCTTGTTTTTCTAAAATGTTCTTGCTACTATCGTACAGCAAACGAGGTTGTTGATTTTTGCAACACCACTCAGGAGGCTCCTCATGCACGCTTCTGGCGATACCGGTAAACCTACGCTAACGATTACTGACAACCGGACAGGAAAGACATACGAAGTCCCAATTGAGCATGAGACGATTCAAGCAACCGCGCTCCGTCAGATTAAGGTCAACGCTGACGATTTCGGTCTCATGACATACGATCCGGCATTCATGAACACGGCTTCGTGCAAGAGCACGATTACCTACATCGATGGTGACAAGGGAATCCTGCAGTACCGGGGCTACCCCATTGAACAACTTGCTGAACGCTGCACGTATCTCGAAGTGGCCTATCTGTTGCTCAACGGGGAGTTGCCGAACAAGACGCAGCTTGCGGGGTGGTCAGCACGCATCAACGCACACACATTCGTCCATGAAAACATCAAGAAGCTCATGGATGGATTCCACTACGATGCGCATCCGATGGGCATGTTCGTAAGCGCCATAGCTGCATTGTCCACATTCTATCCTTCCGCAAAGCATATTCAAAACCCGAAGGAACGGGAGCAGACAATCTTTCGGCTCATCGCCAAAGCTCCCACACTCGCCGCATTCGCATACCGCCACAGCATAGGCATGCCGTACGTGCATCCGGACAACGACCTTTCGTACGCAGGCAACTTCCTGAACATGATGTACAAGATTGCCGAGCCGAAGTATCAGCCCCATCCGGTACTGGAGAAAGCGCTCGACGTCTTATTTATTCTTCACGCAGATCATGAACAAAACTGCAGCACAAGTGCCATGCGTGGTGTAGGGAGTTCCCAGGTAGATCCGTACAGTGCCGCAGCAGCAGCGTCAGCAGCGTTGTACGGCCCCCTCCACGGTGGCGCCAATGAAGCTGTGCTCCACATGCTCGATGAGATCGGTTCTGTGGAGAAGATACCCGCGTTTATCAAGGAGGTCAAAGACGGGAAAGGCCGCCTGATGGGCTTCGGACATCGTGTGTACAAGAATTTTGATCCGCGCGCCTCCATCATTAAGCGTCTGGCCGATCAGGTGTTCGAGGTCACGGGACGCAACCCGAAGCTCGATATTGCCCTCGAACTCGAACGTATCGCGTTGCAGGATGACTACTTCATCAAGCGGAAGCTCTATCCGAACGTCGACTTCTACNNATCGCCCGTCCGCGCCAGATCTATCTCGGCCATGCCAAGCGCGATGTTCCCATGCTCAGCCAGCGTCAATAGCGTTCCCTCGTGACTCCCGGCACTTCCCTGCACAGCCGATAGGCCGGGGAAGTGCCGGACTGTTTCATCCCACTTTACAGAACCCGATGACAACCCGGCCNNCGCTCCACCCGGTAGCCGCCTTGCCGTCGAGGCGGTCCGTCACAACGTGCCGCTTCTGCCTCTCAACGTCGCCGGGTACTTCCATCCCCTGCTCCTCTGGCGTCTGAGAGCGGCGTTGCGGTCAGGAGCGGTTGATCTCATCCATTGTCAGCATTCCCGGGATCTTGCCACCGTTGTGCCTGCAATGCAGATGTGCGGCAGAAAGATTCCCATTGTCCTGAGCAAACGTGTCGGTTCGTATATCGCAAAGAAGGATCTGTTCCATAGGTATACGCACAGGGCAATCAGCAAAGTACTGGCAATCAGCACTGTGATACACCGGAACGTCATTGCCACAACACCAGTGCCCCCCGAACGGGTGCTGACACTGCACGATGCAGTCGACACCTCCCTGTTCTCCGCAGGAACTGTGGATCGCTTCAGGGTGAGACGGGAGGCGGGAATACCGGATGATGCACTCGTTGTGGGATTTGTCGGACGCTTCTCTCCCGGCAAAGGTCTCGAAGAACTCCTGCAGGCAGCACACCTGCTACAACCGGACTATCCTGCTGTTCGCTACCTGATTGTCGGTGAAGCCAGCCATGGGGAAGAAGGCTACGCCGATGCCATCCATGAGCTGAGCCGGCACCTCGGCCTACAGAATGTTGCAGTGTTTGCAGGATATCGCAGCGATGTCCCCTCTGTCATGGGTTCGTTCGATATTCTTGCTTTCCCTTCTCACGCTGAGTCCTTTGGTGTGGTCTTGATTGAGGCGATGGCGATGGGAAAACCTGTTGTCTCCACCAATTGCGATGGCGTTCTTGATATCGTGCTGGACGGCACAACCGGGATCACTGTGCCACCAAAAGATTCATCCGCTCTGGCACACGGACTGGAACAGCTCATTACACATGCCGATCTCCGCCGGCGCATGGGTAATGCGGGGCGCGTACGTGTACTCGAGCATTTTGACCGCAACGTACAGCTCAGGAAGCTGGAAGAGATCTACTACTCGTTGGTGTGAAGCCTCCCCACCGGATACAGCCCGATCGCAGGATCGCCCCACGGCGAATGCTGTAAGAGCCAGTTGAGCCGGGCAGCGGGTGTGTGCGCAAACGATGAGTCGGTGCGTACGCGCTCTTCGAACTCTTGCCGGAGTGCAGGCTGTTGCGCCAGCAAGTCTGCACCCGCCTTCTCCATGACGTACTCCTCGGCATATTCCTTCTGCTCAAAAATGCCATTCATGAATCCCCAGGCGGCGAACGAATCGGGGCTGCGTGGCTCCAGGAGGTGCACGAGAACCTTTGCGGCCCGCTGTCGTGTCGGGATGAGCAAGCTGCCTGCCGGAAAATGCCGGCGCCCGCGGACGGGTGACGCTATGAACGTCACGCTCTGCCGTCCCTCATAGGGTCGTTCCGCAAATTTTACGTCGGTGAAGCGATACGATTCAACATCCAGAGAGTCGGGAAGCGGCAGCTGTTTGAACTGGATGCCATGGGCGCGCAGGAGCTCGGGAACGTACGTCAGTTCCGGCGGTACAATATACGCCTCCGGCATCCTGACGGAATCCTCCACAATGCTCTCATCGTAGAACGGAACGTCCTGCTCGAACGGCTCGCCGGTATAGATCATTCGTGTGTCGCCGCTGAGGGAGCTGTGCTCCACGCGGTGCTTGATTCCGAGAAAATGCCGCATGTGGAATCCCGTACCCGCTTTGAAGCGCAACGGTACGACCCGCACAGAAGGGTCAGCGCTTTCCAGACGCCGGTCCGCAGCAAGAACGGCATCCTTCAAGCGGGAGAGGGACATCCGTACCGCCTCCAACGATGCCTTCAGGAAATGATACGTGGCATCGACGCGCGTCCGGTACGGTTTCAACATGTGCGTTTCAATCAGCAGTGCTGGTCTGTTTTGCAGTGCAGCATAGCCGGTGGAGAAGCGCGGCGTTGAGACGCCTCCCCCCTTCAATCCTTTGGAAAGATCGCTATCCTCCCGCGGCATCACATACCAGAATACGTTGTGCCCCGACGCTTCCACTGCAGGCAGCACCGACGGCAAAAAATTGTCACGCGCCCATCCTGACACCGCGACATCAATGTTAGGCCCCAACTCCATGGTGTAGGTCACGTCGTACTGGAAATCAATCCCGTCCGTCACATGGCAGTCGATGTAGAGATCGGGCAGCCATGTGCTGAAGAGCTTCAGGAGTGCCCGCATCTCCGGCGTATCGGCTTTCATGTAGTCGCGGTTGAGATTGAGGTTCTGTGCGGTCGTCCGCCAGCCCATTTCCGCGGGACCGTTCTGGTTGATGCGGTTGTACGGACCGAAACGCTCGTGCCCATCGACGTTGAAGATGGGAACAAACAACACGACAAGACTATCGAGCAGGTGAGGGTACTGTTTGCGGATAACAATGTCCCGGAGCAGCATGAGCCCGGCGTCTTTCCCATCAATTTCGCCTGCATGAATACCGGCTTGAATGAGTACGACAGCTTTTCCGGCTTGTCGTGCAGAAGCAGGGGTGAAGGATCGCTCACCGGAGACTATCATCAATGGGAGGGCCCGTCCCTGAGCGCTTTGCCCGAACGATGTGAAATGCACCAGAGGAGAGAAGGCGGCCAAGCGCCGGCAGTAGGCAACGGTGCTGTCGTAGCGCGGTGTTCTCAACCCTCCACTGGCTTCAAAGAATGTTTCCCACGGATCATGCGTGGTGGGCTGTGCGACCCCAGTCGCCGCCCAAAAGAAGAAGAGAGCTGCAAGACGAAGTCTCATAGGCGTTATCGGACCCAAATGATGAGAACACCGGCGTTACCGCGTGTCAAGTCGGGATCGTCAAATAAACCCGTTTCCTGAAGCATCTGCTGTGTCGAGCTGTCAAACGCTGTGTAGTCTTCTCCGTTGATGATTGCCCGGAAGTGGGCCCGGTGGGTAAAGGCCCAGTTGCGTGCGAGCGTACGGGTGGACCCTCCCCGACCTGAACTGCCGTAGCCATGAATGACTTTCAGGATGTGCAACGCCGGGGATGTGCGGACGATGTGCCACGCTCCATGCAGCTCCTCTTCGGCCCGGTCCGGATGACGCGGCGGGTGGGCAATATCAATGGTGTACACCGGGGAATTCACGGAAGGTGCCGCAAGCGGAGTGAATTCGACACCACGCTGACCGAGCTGAATGCCATTGCCATCGCAGCCAGCATTGGATGCAGCAAGCCGAACGCCGCAAGTGGAATGCCCACAACATTGTAGACAAATGCCCAGAAGAAATTCTGACGGATGATCCGCACCGTGCGCCGGGATAGGAGGATCGCCTGGGGCACTGCGCGAAGGTCCGATGCCATGATCGTAATGTCAGCGGTCTCCATCGCCGCATCGGTTCCCGAACTGAGAGCGATACTCAAGTCGGCCTGCGCAAGTGCGGGAGTATCGTTGATGCCGTCGCCGACCATTGCCACTCTCTCCCCCGCCTGACGACGTTGTGCGATGTATTCCGCTTTTTCAGCAGGGAGGACTCCGGCCACCACTTCATCCACGCCTGCAGCCTTCCCGATCGCTGCTGCAACGCGTTGACTGTCGCCGGTGAGCAGCACCGTCGTCAAGCCCATAGCACGGAGGCGCGCGATGGTGTCAGCGGCCTCGGGGCGGAGACCGTCAGCAAGCGCAATCATACCCTGCAACCGACCCGCGCGGGAAACAAACACCACGGTCTTCCCTTCACCCGCATGCCGGGCTGCTTCCTCATCGAAGGCACCGGTATCAACACCACGCGTGCGCAGGAACGCCGAGGATCCTGCGAGAATCTGTTCCCCCTCCACGGTTCCCTCAATGCCTTCACCTGCTGTCGCCCGAAAGTGTGTGGCTGCAGGAATAATCGTGCCGGCGTTTTGCGCTGCGGCGACAATTGCCGATGAGAGGGGGTGTTCTGAGAGTCTCTCAACGGAGGCTGCGATCGCGAGCACATCGTGGTGAGAACCGTGAACACTGGAAACATCCGTTACTGCAGGAGCACCGACGGTGAGTGTGCCGGTTTTGTCGAATACCATGATACGCACGCTGCGCGCGTGTTCAAGGGCCTCGGTATTCTTTACGTAGATGCCGCGCGTGGCTCCCGCGCCCGTTCCTACAATGATGGCCGTCGGGGTCGCCAGTCCCAACGCACAGGGACACGCAATAATAAGAACGGCAATCGCCCGGGTAAGGGCGATACCGGCCGTTTCTCCTGCGACAACGTACCATCCGATGAAGGTGGCTAACGCCACAAGCATCACCGCCGGCACAAAGACCGCGGCTATGCTGTCGGCGATGCGCTGTACCGGCGGCTTCTCGGCCTGCGCCCGATCGACCATCCGGATAATCTGCGCAAGCACCGTCTCCTGACCCACCGCTGTCGCACGAAACAGAAAGCTTCCCTGCCGGTTGAGCGTGCCCGACAGGACTCTGCCCCCGGGACCCTTTTCCAAGGGAATGCTCTCGCCGGTCATCATCGACTCGTCAACCGACGAAGACCCTTCGGTGATCATCCCGTCAACAGGAATGCGTTCCCCCGGCCTGACGCGAAGCACATCCCCCGGCAGGAGAGCGGAGACATCGATCTCCTCTTCGCTTTCGGCACGAACGATGGTGGCTACGGTTGGTTGAAGGGAGAAGAGGGCACGCAGAGCTGTCGTCGCACGGTGTTTTGCACGAGCTTCTAGCCACTTCCCGAGCAGTATGAGCGTGATGATCGTTGCACTGGTATCGAAATACACGTGTCCCGTACCGGCAATGTGTTCGCCACCGAGTGCTTGCACAACCATCAACGCACTGGCAACGTACGCAGTCCCGGTGCCGACAGCAACCAGGGTATTCATGTCCGCGGCACCGTGCCACAAGCCCTTCCAGGCCGCAACGAAGAAATGGCGCCCCGCCACAAACAGCACAGGGGTTGTCAGCAACAAAAGGATGAGGTTCAGCCACCGTTCCCCCCCGTGTGAAACCACTCCGATCATCGGCAGCATGCTCAGAATCATCACGGGCGCTGAGAGTGCAACACTGAGAAGAAACTGGCTCTTTTGCCGCCCGCCGGGATTCCCCTCCGATTGGCCGGCTTGCCTGTCCGATTCCTTGCCTGTCTCCTGCCGCCGCAAGGTATATCCCGCAGCCTCAACCGCTGCACTAAGGCGATCGAACGACGCCTGAGCCGGATCAAAGGTTACCGTTACCGCTTCGGTCGCAAGATTCACGCTTACCTGGCCGACCCCTTCGACCTTCCCGAGGGCCTTCTCAACACGACGGACGCAACTCGCACAGGTCATTCCTTCGACCGGAAGGGTGAGCGTGGAGATGGCCGGAAGTGCCGGCGCGGGGTTTGATGTATTCATTCTATGCAATCAGTTTGTCGGCGTGTATCCTGCTTCCCTGATGGCGGCCCGTACACGATCCAGGGCCGATTCGGGATCGTCAGCGCCAAAAACCACAGCGCCAACACGCACGACTTTGAGCGTGATTCCTGGCACCTTTTGCAGCGACTCTCTCACGATCATGACACAATGCTGACAGCTCATTCCTTCTATGCGCACTTCACGTTCCTGCATAGGCATTCCTTTCAGGGGAGAAAGTATGTCGGGTAATATAATATAGAGACAGAGTGCCGAAGTAGCAAACTAGTGCACCTACAACTCTCTTTTCATACAAACTGAAAGGGGCCAGTGCTCGCACCAACAGAGTGCGATTGTGAACCTGTCTAGCATTTGATAGTTGGTTCGGCACCGGCGACCTTTGAAGTTCTGGCGCCCCTTCAGTATCTTATGAGTATGCTTCGGACACCCACTGACGTGCGCGCTATTCTCGCAAACAGCCGGCGACGGTCGGCTCCGCACACCACTGTGCAGGAAGGGCTGATCCCCGCTGCCGTCCTCGTCCCGATGGTGTCCATCCACGGAGAGACCCATCTGTTGCTGACACGACGCACCGATACCGTGGAAACCCACAAAGGACACATAGCGTTTCCCGGGGGGATGGTGGATGAGGATGATCGTGACCGGATAGCCACGGCGCTGCGGGAAACAAAGGAGGAGTTAGGTATTGCCGCCGACGAAATACAAACGCTCGGATGCCTGGATGATTTTGCCACACCGACCGGTTTTGTGATCACGCCGGTTGTCGGATTTCTGCGCAGAGTACCGGACATGTCGCCGAGCGCCGCGGAGGTTGCCGAGGCGTTTTTTGTCCCCTTGTCGTTTCTGACTGACCCGCAGAACTGCCGGCGGGAAACCCGCATCACAGAGTTCGGCCCCCGCGAGACGTGGCACTATGACTATCACGGGCGGGTCATCTGGGGAGCCACAGCAGCGATCATTCATGATCTGATGCTCCTGCTGCAGCCCCCGCCCACCGCAACGTGAGTTATCCCACCATCGCAAGTTCCGACGGGACGAAGCGATCACCCACCGTATATCCTCTGGCGCGTGCGTAGCCTTTCAGCCTCGAGAAAAGAATGGATCGCGCCCTGTGCAGACGGGAGCGGACTGTGCCGATCGGGATAGCCAAAACCTCGGCGATCTCCTCGTAGGGCATATCCTCAATGTCCCGCAGGACTACCACGCTCTTGAACTTCTCCGGCAAAGCCGCAATCGCCCCGGCCATTTCGTCGTCGAACATGCGGCTCTCCATCATGTTTCGCAGATCGTTCATGCCAGCCGCTGACGGGGACATCTGGTATGGGGAGAGTTGTTCGTCAAATTCCACCATTTCCGGGTGGCGCTGCGTACGGCGGTATTCGTTAATGAACGTATTCTTCATGATCCGGTAAAGCCAGGCTTTGGCGTTTGTGCCCTTCTCGAATTTGTCAAAGAACCGAAAGGCTTTCAGATAGGTATCCTGGAGCAAATCGCCGGCCTGTTCGCGATCACCGGAAAGGTACAGTGCATAGTTGAAGAGCATGTCAGTGAAGGGCATCATTTCCTTTTTGAACTGCTCTTGGCGTTTGACGTCTGTCAGTCGCATTTCACTCGCTCCTTCCATTGAGCCGGCACTTGGGTTGAAACCTCGAAATGTGCGCTTTGGACGATTTAATATTTATAACGCAAGTGCATCAGAAAGGGTTCCCAGGAGAAGACATGTCAGACTCACGTGTCAGACTCAAATGTCTGACTTGATTTTCGAAGTCTCCCAAAACCCTCAAAACAATCAAAAAACGAAGCCGCCCCTGAAATTGGGGCGGCTTAGGAAAAATTGGTCTAATTCGCAGTGATTGGGCTATTTTGCTGCCGCGCAGCCGATCCTCTCCATCGTTTTCTTTGCATCTTCGTTCCGGGGTTCGAGCTTAAGCACTTTTCGCAGCTCGTTGCAGGCTTCCTCGTGGAGTTTCTTGTTCGTTTCGTCTTCTCCCTCCTTTCTTGCCCGGATGAGACCTTGCGCTAGCCAGAAGTGGCCCTGGACATTGCTGGCATCAAGCTCGATCGTCCGTCTGAACAAACGGATGCATTCTTCGATTTTCTTGTCGTTCTCTGCAGCGTCTCCGGTGGGATCAAGCGTCTGCATCACTGCCTGTCCCTGAGTGAGTCGCAAACTGGCATCTTCCTTTCCCAACCCTGCAGCCCGCCGGAAGGATTCAACGGCCTGTCCGAACTGCTGCTTCCGGAAGTAGTACATGCCCAGGAGATAGTACGCCTCGCCGGCCTCTGTCTTGTATTTGTCGGTGTTCGGACCAATCTGTTTGAGCACCGAATCGTATTCCGCCTTGGCATTGTCCAATGAATCGACCTGCGTGTAGTATCTGGCCAGCCAGAGCCGGGCCGGGAGGTAATCCGGCCTTTTTTCGATTGTCGTAACAAGCAGTTCGCGAACGCGCGGGAAGTTTTTCACCTGCATGTGTGATGCAGCTGCGTTCAGGTACGCCGCAAGAGAGATCGTCTTCGGATCGCACGAAATGCGCTTATCGAACATTGCTGCCGCTTTTTCGTAGTCCTTTTTCTTCATATAGATCGAACCAAGACTGAAATACGCATCGCAGTTGCTCGAGTCTATCATGATGGCATCCGTCAGCGCTTTCAGGGCATCCTCGTCACGTCCCAACCGGAACAGGGCAAGTCCAAATTTGCCCTGGTCTTCGGCTTTGAATGCCTTCCGGCGTGTAAGAGCATCATACGACGCGAGGGCATCAGCAAACTCCTTTGTCTCCACCTGTGACTGGGCGAGCATGCGCCAGACATCGACATTTGAAGAGTCGAGTTTCAAGGATCGTTTGGCTTCTTTAACGACTGCGGAATCATCGTTTGCGCCTGACAGCGCCTTTACATACAACACCGATCCTTCGACGGATTTGGGTTGCAGCTGTGTATATGTTCTCAGCGCAGGCACCGCCTGCTTGTACATCTTGGCACGGAGATAGATATTTCCCTTCTGGACGTACGCATCAGCTTTCGTCGAATCGAGTTTGATGATTTCGTCGAACTGCTTCACGGCGTCGGTGTACTGCCGGTTCTTTTCGTAGACACGCGCAAGTTTCACGCGCCGTTCGGTTTTGCGCGGGTCAAGATCGATGGCCTTCTGGTAGTTCGTGATGACCATCGGCACGACATTCTGTTTGGCAAAGGCATCACCGAGGGATTCATAGATCGAAGGATCGTCGGGAGTGGTTTCCTTCGCACGGGTGAGTTGCTGGATGGCGGCATCGATCGAATCGGCGGCGAGCAGAGCCTTGCCGTACGACGCGGCAACGGCGGTACTCTTCGGCGCAAGCTTCATCACCTTGCGGAAACGTGCAATTGCACCTTGCGCGTCGCCCAACTTCAACTCGCACTCTCCAAGCAAACGAAGTGACTCGACGTTTTCATCGTCTATTCTGACCGATTCGTCTACATACTTTTTCGCTTCGGCAAACTGACTGCGGGAAAACTTTATCATGCCGAGGTAGTAATTGACTTCCGCAGGCTTCTGCCCCGCCTTCAGCGCCTGTTCAAAATTGGTGATCGCTGTGGCGGTATCTTTTAACCCTAACGCAACCTTTGCTTTGGCCAAAAAGTCCTGGCTGTAGCCGAAACTCACGACGCACCCGACAAGCAACACCACGATGGTTCGTTTCATGACTATTTCACCTGTTCTGATGTAAGTTGGATGAGTCGCACCGGCATCGTCACCGGCACCAGCCCGCTATTCAAGAACACCTTTTGCCCGTAGACGCCATTTGCGAAGGAGATGAACCCCAACGAGATATCCCTATTGAGCTCGCGTGTATAGATGTTCACCGGCGTGCTGAGCGGATAGTACCCTTTGTAGATGTATCCCTGGATCGGCGAATATGCCTTCCCGATAGATTGGGTCGAATCGGCAGCGACTCCCGGGCGTGACAGTCCGATGACACGGAACTCCTGGTCCGCGCCTTTCAGCCACGCCACATTCGCCACGCCGATGGCATTGCGTGTCGACCGCACATGTTCCATCAGGTTGCCGCTGCCTGCAATAATACTTGCTGAGAGCGCGAATTTCTTGCCGCGGAGCACCAGCGCCCTGAGCACTTCGTTGGTGCTGGAATTGACGTCGCTCACGACGATATCAACATTGCCGCCGGGTTTCCAGCCCGGCCACGCTGTAACGGAACCGGACAGGATGCTGTCAAGCTGTCCGACACGGAGTTCCTTTACTGGATTGTCCTTGTGGGCGAGGATGGCAATCGCCGATTGCGCCACGTGGTATTCTTCGAACCAGGTCTTGGCCGCAGCAAGGGTATTCCGCTCTTCGGCATTGAGCGAACGGGCGATCGCAATGACATGAACACTATCATTGACGAAGTTTGCCGTTGCCTCCCGCGCTTCGACGGATCGCACATCAACCCGTGCGTCAGGATACTGCGAATGGAACTCCTCCGCCACCAGGCGCAGGGCGGGGTAGATTGCCTCGTCGCAATCGATGCGTAACGCACCTTTTGTGAGAGTGGTCGAGCCGGGTTCCCGGGCGCATCCCGCGAGCAGGAGCAGGAGCATCAAGAATGCGCTGGCCGGAAGCATGAAGTGTTTCATGGTCGTGTCGGTGGATTGATCGTGACAACGAACCGGTAGAGCCCATACAGCAACACCACAAGACCGACAATGATGCGATATTCTCCGGGCATCACTACATGCACGGGAACCAGCACGCCGAGCATGATGAGCACACCGAAGACCATCGCCCCTGCCGAGAGTGCGAGAACAACGTACCGCACAATCCGCATCGGATCCATCGGTTCACCTGTCAAAACCCCGGGAGGGAGGCAGGGATACCACCCCCCTCCACGGGGACTGAGCATGCCGGTCTTGCGTTACTTGCGGTCGGCCAGCCTGAACCGGAATGGAATGGAGACCCACACCGCAACCGGCCCGTTATTCATATACGCGGGAGTGAAGATCCACTGCTTCGCCGCTTCGACGGCCGGCTCGTTGAAGATTTCCGCATCGCTCTTGAGGAGCACCACTTGCTTCGGGCGGCCCTCTTTGTCGACCCAGATCTTCACCCACACCTTGCCTTCAAGGCCCGCGCGCATGGCGAGCTCGGGATATTTTGGTTCCACTTTCTTGACGGGAACCGGGTCTTTTTCCACCGGGACGAAGTCAGCCGGCGGCGCGTCTTCGTCGATCTTGATATCCTGCTGGATCTCGACGGAGGCATCACCTCCTGCACCCTCGATCAGCGGTGCAACTTGCTGGCTCATTTCTGTTTGGGTGGCCATGGTTTGTTCGGCGCTGACTTCGGCGTCAGGCACCGGTACGGGCGCGCCGACCGTCGGCTTGGCCGTCGGGGCCGAGACCGTCATGGGCGGCGGCGTGTTCACGCTCGTGATCGACGGAGGCGGGCCAAGTTCGCTGTACTTCATGATCCTGACCGTCATCGTCGGAGGTTCTTCCTCGCTCAAAAGGCCGACCAGATAGTACGAGCCGACGATCAAGAAATGTATCGCGACAGCGATCCCAAAGCCAATCATCCAGTACTTCTGGTACACGTTCTTGAGCTCGACCGCGCCGTACTGGGCACCTTTATATGTTGCTGCCGCAGCTACTGCTGGCATGGTACGTACCTCCTTCCGTTATTTCACTTTCGCCATCAATACCTTGTCGGCATCGAGTAGCGGCGCAATGCTGAAACGCAGGATCTGTGATTCATTCAGCTGATCGATCGTGTTCACCATCATTTCAAACTTCCCCTGCCTGTCGACTTTCACAAGCACTGTCAACTTGGGGTTTGCCAGGGCCTTCTCCTTCAGAAACTTCGGCAGCTCCGCCCTCTCAAGTTTCTTGAGAGATTCAATGCCGGTGTTCCAGTAATACTCGCCCTTCTCGCTTATGCGGAGGGTGAGAAGATTCGATTCGGCGATTTCCACCTTCACGTCCTTGTCGGGTGGAAGGTTGATTTCCATCGTTTGCGGACGCGACATGCTCGTCGTGAACATGAAGAACGTCAGCAACAGAAAAGCCACATCCACCAGCGGCGTCATGTCAATGCGGATGCCGAGGCGGCGGCTTTTCTTATGCTTCTTCCCTTTCTTCCCTGCGCGTGGGGCAGCTACATCTCCACCAGCCATGGTCCGCCTCCTATTCGTGACTCGGTCCGACGAGTTCCGTCACCAGATTGAACCGTGTGATTTGTGTCTTCTGCAGGATGTCCATGACATCCTCTGCAATACCGAATTCGGCATCGCGATCGCCTTTGATCACGGTAACCAATTTCGGATTCGATGTACGGGCCTGAACCAGGTAGTTCGCCAGCTGGCTCTTCGGCACGGGGTAGCTCAGTTGCAGATAGTACTTCTCCCCGTACTTGGGAATGTTTTTGTACTCCGTGAAGAGTCGCTGACGCAGGATCTGTGAGTCCAGACCCAACCAGATATGGGTCGTGTCGTTGCCGATGACCGTCGATTCCTTCGCAATGCTGATCGTGATCACGTTCGACTCAGGCAGCTTGTAGATCGAATGGGACGCGGGAAGCACGATGGTCACCTCTTCCTGCGGCTTGAACTGCGTGGTCATCATGAAGAACGTCAGCAGCAGGAACGCAACGTCCACCAGCGGCGTCATGTCGATACGGACGCCTGCTCTGCGCGGTTTGAATTTCGGCATAACTGTGCGTCTCCGCGCTTAGTCGTTTGTGCGCGTGTTGAGAATCTGCACCACGTTGTAGCTGGCTTCGTCGATCATGTANNGTATTGATAAGAGCTTCGGAAATTCCGATTGACAGCTGGATCGCATCCGGGGCGCCGCCTGCTTTTGCCAGAGCGGTGAATGCACGGATCATACCGATAACCGTGCCGAGCAGCCCAAACATGGTGGCGATCGAGGCAATCGTCGACAGGGCGATCAGGTTGCGCTCAAGAAGCGGGGTCTCAAGACTTGTGGCTTCTTCAATCGCACGCTGCGTTTCAGACATCTTCTTCTGGGCATCGAAGCCTTTCTCATTCGCGACGGCCTTGTACCGCTCCAGGCCCGTGCGAATAATGTTGGCCGCCGATCCCCGCTGGGCATCGCACTCCTTGATGGCATCATCGATGCGGCCGCTCATCAGATGGGTCTGGACGCCCTTCAAAAACACCGTGATCGAACGCTTGCCGTTCGCTTTCCGCAATGAGAAAATCCGCTCGAACACCAGCGTGAGGTTCATCAGAGTCAAACCGATCAGAATCGGCACAATGATGCCACCCGTGTACACGGTACCGAGAAGATTGTCGGGCACTGTTCGCAATTCACCGTTCCTGAAGTTCGCCGGATTCCCCAGCACGAACTCGAAAATCACGAATGCCACAACCGCCGTGACGACGATGACGGTGGAGAGAAAAATGGACTGCTTCATTGCTGCACTCCTTGTGTGGTAGTTTGTACTGCGTGGACTATGTCTCCTACTCTGCGCTGAATGCCTTGACGGCCTCTTCGCGGG
>PMMO01000042.1 GCA_003162215.1 Ignavibacteriota bacterium | reverse complement strand
AGAAGAAGAGCGGGCTTCAATCGCTTACGGACCTTCCGAGGGAGGACTCTACTGCGATAGCTGTGGCAGGTGCCTTGAGGGGTGCCCCCGCCGCTTCCCTATTCCCGGATTCATGCGCGCGTACATGTACACGTACGGGTATCAGGATCTGGCAATGGCCCGCGAACTTCTCAGCACTCTTCCGCTGGAGAAGGCAGCGTGCACTTCCTGTGAGTCATGTACGGCATCATGTGTAAAAGGGTTTGACGTGGCCTCCCGCATTGCCGATGTGAGACGCGTTGCGGACATCCCGGAGGAGTTCCTTGCATAAGTGTGCACTGGTGTGTGCCGCGCTTTCCCTTTATTGTCCGGTGGGCCTCACTGTTGCCCAGGCTGCCCGGCACGGCGGAGGATCTCCGGTTGTCTTTCCGGAGGTTCCCGGCTTTGCGCTGACTACAGAGGCTACAGTCTATGAACCGTCAAACCTCTGGGACTTCATCGACGGGGCTGCCGATCTTTTTGTTTCCTACGGATTTGTGGATCTCCACATCGCCTATTACCGTTCCGACGGTGGTGTCGAAATCCGGGCGGAGGCATACAGGCATGACACACCTGAGAATGCTTTTGGCATGTATTCCCAGGAACGGTCGCCCGGCAACAACTATCTTGAAGTCGGGACGCAGGGATACGTAGAAGAAGGGATCGTCAATTTCCTGATCGGGCAGTACTATGTAAAGCTCTCCTCCAATCAGATCGGTGGTGCAGTCAAAGAGTCGATGCTTACTATCGCCCGGAGATTGGAGGCGGCGATTGGGCAGACGGCGTCCTGGCCCGGGGTGCTGGCACTCCTGCCGAAGGAGGAGCGCGTCCCGAACTCGGAGCAATATATTGCCGAGAGCTACCTCGGATACACGTTTCTGCGGGGGGCGTACACCGCCCAGTACCGCACGAAAGAACCCTTCGAGATCTTTGTGGTTCCCGCAGAATCGGACTCGGTGGCGGCATCAATGGTTGCCGCGCTTGCCGAGGTGAATCACATCACGCCATCCACGCGCAGTCTCCAGACGATACGTGATGTGCATCAGGGGGAGATCGCTCTGGTCCTCATTGGCAGATACTTGGGAGGAGTCGTACACTGCAAGGATGCTTCAACAAGATCGAAATTCATAGAAATTCTTCAATCCTCTCTTCTGTAGCTATCTTCAAGTTCTCTCTTGCGCTCGTTTCCCCTCATTCTGACCTGATTTGGCCGATTTCAACAGAATTATGAAATCCGTCAAACTGGTATGGCTCTTGTTACCCTTGTCTCATGTATGAGTACTCAGCCTGAGATAGAGCATTTGAGAATCGTTATTGCCGACGACGAGCGCATCGTCGCTGCAGATCTCTCCCGTCGCATGACTGCCCTCGGGTACGCAGTTGTCGGCAATGTCGGCCGGGGTTCTGATGCTGTGCGGGTCTCCCTAGAGCAGAGGCCTGACCTCGTGCTGATGGATATCGGCATGGACAGTGAATTTGACGGCATCAACGCTGCCGCGCAGATTCGTTTGGAGGCAGACATCCCTGTCATTTTCGTAACGTCCTATTCGGACAAAGAGACGTTGCGGAGAGCCAAGGAAATAGGGCCATTCGGGTACGTTCTCAAGCCGTTCGATGAACGGGAGCTTGCCGCCACCGTGGAGATGGCGATCTTTCGCCATAAGATGGATCGCAAGCTCCGTGAAAGCGAGCAACTTCATCGTGCACTGATTGAGAACACCGGGGAAGGGATCGTGTTCGCGGACCTTGAAGAATGTTTCACATTTGCCAATCCTTCTGCAGAAGCGTTGTTCGGTGTCGGGTCGGGCGAATTGGAAGGGCGTTCTCTCGTCGAGTTCACTTCACCTGAGACATACGCGATGATCAAGTCTCAGACGGAGCAACGTCGACGTGGCGTGAAAGGGAGTTACCCGATAGAGATTTTGCGCCCGGACGGTCAGGTGCGGATGATTTTGATTACTGCCACTCCCCAGTTTGATGGCAAGGGGGAGCTCACTGGCACGTTCGGCATCTTCCGTGATTTCACAGAAAAGCATCGGGCTGAGGAGGAACTCCGTCAGCATGCAGAGCAGCTGCGGATCGCCAAGGATGCGGCTGAAGAGGCAAGCCGCGCAAAGGCGAGTTTCCTTGCGGTAATGAGCCATGAGATCCGCACGCCCATGAACGGTGTTATCGGGATGACCGGCCTCCTTCTGGAAACGCCCCTGACGGCCGAGCAGCGCGAGTTTACCGAGGCTGTTCGCCGGAGCGGGGAATCGCTCCTCGCGATCCTCAACGATATTCTGGATTTTTCGAAAATTGAATCCGGACGTATCGAGCTTGAACAGCAACCCTTCTCACTGACTTCGTGCATTGAAGAAGCGATGGAGCTATTTGGTTCCCGCGCGGCGGAAAAGGGGGTCGAGCTCGTCGGGATGATCGATCCCTCTGTCCCGGACATGCTTGTCGGCGATGTTACACGGCTTCGCCAGGTGTTTGTCAATCTGATTGGCAATGCGGTGAAGTTCACGCCGGCAGGTGAGGTCTGCGTCTCTGTGCAGGCGCATTCTTCGGAAGCGGAAAATGTTGAGCTACAGATCCAGGTGCGGGATACGGGCATCGGGATCTCACGGGAGAGTCTCGGCAGGTTGTTCCAACCGTTCTCTCAGGGGGATCTTTCGATCACGAGGAAATTTGGCGGCACGGGACTGGGATTGGCGATATCGAAGCGATTGGTTGAATTGATGGGCGGGGAAATTCGCGTTGAGGCCGAAGAGAATGGGGGTTCGACATTCATCGTCAGCTTGCGTGCGCGTGTTGATACCGTGCAGCCGCATTTGCACCTGGAAGGACTGGACGGGCTTCGTGGCGGCAGGGTGTTGATTGTTGACGATAATGCCACGCAAGCACACGTTCTCGAGGGCATCTGCGGAGGCCTGGGCATGATGCCGAAGGTGACGACAAGTGCCAGAGTCGGCGTGGAATTGTTGCGGAGTGGAGAGAAATTCGATCTGGTGTTGGTTGATCTTCTGATGCCGGAGATGGATGGCGTTGAGTTCGCACGGCATGTCCGGTCGATCCCAGCCTGCGAACGATTGCCCCATTTGTTGCTGGCGTCGGCGAGCTCCCTCACGTCACGTGTAGATGAAGTATCGGCATGCTTTGCGGGACATCTGCACAAGCCGATCAAGCGCGGCGTTCTTGCGAAAATGATGTCATCGGTCATGGGATCGCGTGTGACGTACCAGGTGAGCCAATCGCGCGAAAAGGTGTTGGACCACACGCTTGCGACCCGCATTCCATTGCGTATCCTCATCGCCGAAGACAACCCTGTAAATCAGGCGCTTGCGCTCGCCATATTCAGGAAGATGGGTTACCGGGCTGACTGTGTGGCAGACGGTCAGGAAGTGCTTGATGCGCTCGCACAACGGCCGTACGACCTGATATTCATGGACGTGCAAATGCCGGTGATGGACGGTCTTGAGGCGACTCAGAGGATTGTCGAGACCATGCTGCCCGATGCCCGACCGCGGATTATTGCCATGACCGCCAATGCAATGTGCGGAGATCGTGAACGATGCCTCCAGAGCGGGATGGACGACTACATCAGTAAGCCTATTCGCATCGAAGAGCTGCGTGAGATGGTCGAACGCCACGGGACGGCCGCGATATCAGCCCGTTCTGTTGCGTGATTCTTTGAGTGAAAACGCGTATATTGGGCGCACCAAACCTACCACTCATGGGGTGCGCATGACCGACTTTCGTGCACGGGTGTTCGGATATCACCGCAAGGCGCATGAAGATGAAGATCTTCAGACTGTCCTTGAGAAAATTCCCATCTTTCAGGATCTCTCCAAGCGCGAACTGGCCGCGGTGGTGCGCGTGCTTCACCGGCGCGAGTATGTCCCCGATGAACTCATCATCCGTCAGGACGAACCCGGGCTCGGGATGTACATCATCCAAAAAGGCAAAGCCGTAGTAGTGACAGAACCGGACAACATCCAGCTTTCGGAGCTGTCGGACGGTGATTTTTTTGGTGAGGTCTCTCTCCTTGATGAAACGCCCCGGTCTGCTAGTGTCATCGCGCGGAGCCATTGCACCATTTTTGGGTTCTTCCAATCCGACCTGTTTTCTCTGATCGAGCGGGATCCACGATTCGGCGTCAAGATTGTCGTCCGTGTGGCAAAGATCATCGGCGACCGGCTGCGCAAAGCCAACCAGCAGATGCAAGCTCTTACGGAAGACCTGCAGCGCGCACGTGGTTCGCAGACCCGAGCGGATCGGCCATGATGCCAGCAAAATCGCGTCCGATCTGGGATCTGGCACCGATGCTGATCGCATTTGTCGTAGCAATCATCTTGCTCTTTGTGGGCAAGGCTGCACAGGTTGTCATCATCTCTCTTCTGCTGGCCTACATTCTGGACCCGGTTGTCACTGCGCTGGAATCCCGGGGTGTGCCTCGCGGCCTTGCGACTCTGCTGGTCCTCCTGTTTCTCGGCACAACCATAGCCGTGCTTGCTATTCTCCTCGTTCCTGTGATCATCCATCAGGTTCGGGCCCTGCAGTCGGGAGCGACAACACAGGTGGCTGCGAAGGCCATCGAAACTATTCAGCAAAGTTTGAGAGAGCGGTTGTCATTCCTGGGGCTCGGTTCTCTCGATCTTGGAGCCAAGATCGAAGAATTCAAACGAACGATAGGCGAGAAGGTGTTTGAGTTCCTGGTGAAGGATTCGCTGGAGCTCGTTATCTCCGTTGTGACCATCCCCTTCATGATGTTCTTCTTCCTGAAAGACGGGCGTGATCTGAAAAAGAGGGTTGTCAGCATGGTGCCGAACCGGTACTTCGAATTCACGCTGGACCTTCTGTACAAAATGGACGTCCAGCTAGGTAACTATCTGCGCGGCCAGTTTGTTGATGCGCTGACCTTTGGTGTTCTTTCCATCATTGCCCTCTGGATTCTCGGTGTGAACTATTTCGTGTTCCTCGGAGCCTTTGCGGGACTCGCGAACCTGATTCCCTATGTTGGTCCGATTGCCGGAATGGTGCCCGCCGCAATTGTTGCTGTGTTGAACAGCGGAAGTCTGGGGAGTGCCGTCGCTGTTATTATTGCCTTTGCGATCCTAAAACTCGTCGACGATTTTGTCGTGCAGCCGCTCGTTGTTGCGTCGAGTGTGGAAATGCACCCGGTGCTTGTTCTGGTCGCCATCATGATCGGGGGCGAGCTGTTCGGGATATTGGGCATGTTGCTTGCCGTTCCAGTGGCCGGATTCTTCAAGGTTGTACTCAAGGAAGGTGTTAATACCTACCGGAAATACCGGTTCTCGTAGACTCTCCAACTCAGGATTCTGCTTCTCAGTTCTCAGTTCTCAGTTCTTCATTCTTCAATCTTAATTCTGCGGGGCATTCCTGATGTTACAGCAATTGTTCCGGACGAAGAGCCTGGACCGCATTCTTGCGGATGCAACCGAACCTCAACATCAGTTGAAGCGCGCACTCGGCGGATTTGATGTGCTGATGCTGGGGATAGGTGCGATCATCGGCGCTGGAATTTTTGCGACGATCGGGACAGCCGTGGCCGGCGACCTCGTGCGACCGGGTGCCGGGCCGGCCATCGTCGTCTCGTTCGTCTTTACTGCTGTTGCGTGTGCGTTCTGCGGCCTGTGTTACGCGGAGTTTGCTTCTCTCGTGCCGATCTCCGGAAGCGCATACACGTATTCCTATGCCACCCTTGGCGAAATCGTGGCATGGATTATCGGGTGGGACCTGATCATCGAGTATGCCGTGGGGAATGTTGCCGTGGCAATTGCATGGGCGGCGTATTTCCACCAGCTGTGTGCCGGTCTTGGCTGGCACATCCCAGCCTGGTTGGCAGTGGACTATCGCTCTGCAGCGCAGGCAGCCGATATAGTGGTCCGGTCGGCGGGAAGTGCCGACCCTGCCGTGTTGCTTGCACATGAAGCGTGGACCACGCATCCTGTTATTGCGGGCATTCCAATCATCTTCAACTTTCTTGCCGTCGGGATCGTCGCCCTGATCACCTGGTTGCTCATCGTCGGGGTCAAGGAATCGGCGCGCGTCAACAATGTGATGGTCGGCATCAAACTTCTGATTCTCTGCTTCTTCATCTACGCCGGCTCAAAATTCGTCAAGCCCGAAAACTGGTCTCCCTTCATGCCGAACGGACTCTCCGGTATCTGGGTAGGAGCGAGCCTGATCTTTTTTGCGTACATCGGTTTCGACGCCATCTCCACAGCTGCGGAAGAATGCAAGCGGCCTGAACGGGACCTTCCGATCGGGATCATCGGGTCCCTTATCATCTGCACAGTGATGTACATCGCGGTGGCACTTGTGCTGACGGGCATGGTGCCCTGGCGGCAGCTGGGCGTTGCAGATCCGCTGGCGGCCGCGTTCGCCTATGTCCATGCGGATTTTTCGGCCGGTGTTGTTGCGCTGGGGGCGGTCGTTTCGATGAGCGCGGTGTTGCTGGTGTTCCAGTATGGTCAGCCCAGGATCTTCTTTTCGATGTCACGGGATGGGCTGCTCCCCGAATACTTCGCAAAGGTTCATCCGAAGTACCGGACACCGCATGTGACCACTCTCTGGACCGGAGTGGCTGTGGCGGTAACGGCAGCAATAGCCAACATCAATGAGATTGTTGAGCTCACGAATATTGGAACGCTGTTTGCGTTCGTACTTGTCTGTGTGGGGGTGATCGTGCTCCGGTACAAAGAGCCGGATCGGGTTCGAACCTTTAAAACGCCCTGGGTGCCCGTCATTCCACTCCTGGGCATCATTAGTTGTCTCTACCTTATGGCGGGCCTTCCCTGGATAACCTGGATGCGGTTCGGGATCTGGCTTGTGGTCGGTCTGGTGGTGTACTTCGTATTCGGTTGGCGGAAGAGCAAGCTGGCAAGATTACAGTAGCGCCTCGCGTAACATTTGTTCAGATGTATGTCCTTCCAATACGTCGCGGATTTCCCCTCCTTCGAAGATCACTATCGCGGGTGTCGTATGGATGCCGATTGCCCGCGCCGCTTCGAATTCCTCGGTGATATCAATGCTGAAAACGTTCTGCAATTCGGCGGCCAGCTTGTCGATGATGGGGGTCTGAGTCCGGGAGACCGGACATGAAGGAGCATAGAAGTAAGCGATCACCCGGTCCCCCGTTCGTACAGCTTCACCGACCGCCCCCTTGAGGTTTTCCACTTCCCGGCCGAGTTGCTTCCGTTTGTGCAACAGTATGCTGATCTGTGCAACGATGAAGAGGAGCGCAACCCCTCCAAGCAGAATCAAAATGACCTGCGTCATGTGCGATCTCTGGTAGGGTTCTTCTTTTGCGACTTCCGGGGTTGCCGGCACGCTTGTGCAGCGCTGGCTGTCAGGGCCGATATCGTCGTGAACAGATCCTTGTGTGCTTGTGCAGGAAGCCTCGGCACGGGGACCGCGCAGTACAATGCAATTGTGGTCTTCAACGAACTGAGGTACGTTCGGCACTCCGGGCACCGTTCAATGTGCTTCTTGATTGCCCGGCACTGGGGTGAACCCAGGTCCTCATCAAGACTGTCGCAGATGTGCAGATAGACTTCGTCGCACTTCATCATGCTATCCTCGCCGGTGTGTGCACATATGGATCGAGTTGTTCACGTAAGAATGCACGGGCGCGGCGGAGACGTGACTTCGTTGCCTCAACAGAAAGGCCCAGGGCGCGGGCGGTCTCCCCATTCGACTGCCCCTCGATATCCCTCATGACAAATACCACCCTGTAGTCTTCCGGTAAACGCGTAATCGCACGGTCGAGGACTTCGCGCAGCTCTTTGCCGATCACCAGATCTGCAGGTGTTTCGTGCATGCTGAGCGGTTGTGAACGATGGCCGATCGTCTGCTGATGCTGTGGATGATCGTACGCTTCGAGCGATTCTTCCAGCAGTTCTCCTTTGCGCTTTCTCCGCTTCATGAGGCAATTGTTGGTGACGATCGTGTAGAGCCACGTGCTGAATTTTGACTTTCCGTCAAAGGTCCGTAGTTTCCGGAATACGTTGACAAACGTGTCCTGCAACGTTTCTGCGGCCTTTGCGGGGTCGCGACAGATCTTGTACGAGAAACGGTACACCGTGTCTTCGTAGCGCCTGACGAGCTCGGTGAAGGCTGGATTGTCGCCATCGCGGGCGACACGAATGAGTTCGTCGTCAGGGAGGTTTCGCGGCGATCTGGTCCTCAATAGTATGATGCCGTAGTGTGATCGGAAGAGTCAGGGAAGCACCTAAACCTACCAAAAGTCGGGTCGAACCGCAAGTTTGATGTTCTTCCACGCATTGCGTATCTTCGCCTAAGAGTACGGCTGAACGAATGAACGGAGGAGGGTATCGGATGAAAGAGAAAGCGGGGGCTGCAGGTCTGGGAGATTTATTGCTCCTGATTGCCCGGAATGAAGGAATACAGAAAGCTCTTGCGCGGTTTGAAGAGAGAGAGATTCCAGCTGTGTTGACTGGGGCTGCTGAGGCTCTTCAGCGATACCTGGAGCAGCACGGCGCACCTGTCACCCCTCCCAAACCACCGATTCGGGCAAAGACACCGATTCCAGCGTTAGAGGGGGTCTCTCCCCAATCCGTGCGAAGAGAAGCGTCAGCTCCACCAACGCCTCCTCCACCAACAGCAGCACCTACAACGCCAAAACCAACGCCAGCACCTACAACACCAAAACCAACGCCAGCACCGATACCCAAAGCAACGCCGACACCGATACCAAAACCAACGCCAGCACCGATACCAAAAGCAACACCAGCACCGATACCAGCACCAAAACCGACAGCAACACCAGCAGCGACACCACCAACACCAGCATCTCCACTTGACCGTCCTGAACCACAACCCGCACCGCCACAGGTGCGCATTGAACCATTAGCGCCGCCGGCACCTATAGTGCCGCCACGCCGTGAATCGTACCTGTTCGAAGATCAACAATCCTACGTACATGCCATATCGCTCATACCGTTGAGCGATTCGCCGAGTCCGGAACCGTTTATTATTGATGGACGGGGATTGGACCAGCGTGCCAGGATGTTTGCCTTCGACCATGCGGGAATGCGCTTCTACATGAGCGAGCTCAACCCTGACGTATTCAGTGTTAGCAAGAACGGAATGCTCTTGCTGAACAAGACGGATTCCATAAGGATGCGGTGCTTGCACGAGCAGATCGTGAACCGGCTCCGTCTCAATGGTCTTATGCTTCCCGCCGAATTCGGCACAGCGGTGCTTGGAAGGGAGGACCTCTTAAGGCGGGTCGAGTTCAGGCTTCACGCCCTGCTGGAACTTGCGCTGAACCTCGGCAAGACGACGACGTGGCGTTGCACGGTGTCAGTGCTGGACGAAAGGGTGCAGCAGCGCATGGGTGCCGAACCGGCCGCTCAACGTACGGGAGGGCATGACTCCGAAAGGGATCGCCATGCTGCGCCGGCGAAGCGTACCGACGTGAAGGCACTGGAACGTCTTCTGACGAGAGAAAAGAGAATTGCAGAATCCATGTTGGACACTCTGGCCTCCGTTGCCGAGACCCACAGGATCGAGTATATCGTCAATCTTGGCAGTGGTCGGTCAGAGGATTGGAAGTCGATTCTGACCGCCGCCTTCACCTTTCCCCCCGCAAGGCAGCTACGCTTCTTTCAAGCCGTGGTCGAGCTGGAATCAGATCACGTCATGGTCGAGCCGATGGTGCGGGTCACAGGAACGACCGAGTGTTTTTCACTGTTAATGTAGCGAAGATGTCTTACCGTCATCCTGTACTTCTCGGAGCCGTTCATGTCAGACAAACCGTTGTCCGGCGAACTGTTTACCCCTTCCGACGACGTTCTCCGTCGCGCCACGGTGCGCAATTGGGACGAACTTGCCGCTAGGGCGGACCATGATCTCGAAGGATTTTGGGCAGCGGAGGCGAACGAGCTGCACTGGTTTGCACACTGGGAGCGTGTGCTGGACGATCGACAGAAGCCGTTCTACAAGTGGTTTGTCGGTGGCAAAACCAACATCGTCTATAATTGTCTCGACCGTCATGCACAGACGTCACGGCGCAACAAACTCGCGCTGATGTGGGAAGGTGAGAAAGGGGAGTTCCGCTCGTTTTCGTACTTCGCATTACGGCGCGAGACCTGCCGCTTCTCGAATATCCTGCGAAGCCTTGGTGTCCAGAAGGGCGATCGTGTCACACTCTACATGGGCCGTATCCCGGAACTGGTGATCGGCATGCTTGCATGCGCACGCATTGGTGCGATTCACTCGGTGGTGTATGGCGGCTTCACGGTGGAGGCGCTGCACGAACGTCTCGAGGACAGCCATTCGAAGGTGCTGATTGTTGCTGACGGGGGGTACCAGCGCGGGAAGATCGTCCCGCTGAAGGCTATTGCCGACGAAGCTTTGCAGCGGGCAGCCAGTGTCGAGAGTGTCCTGGTGGTGAAACGCACAGGCGAACCGGTGAACATGGAATCGGGTCGTGATATGTGGTATCACGAACTCATGGCGCTGCCGATCGCAGGCAACGCCTGTCTTATCGAAGAAATGGATGCGGAAGACCCGCTCTTCATCCTCTACACGTCCGGTACGACAGGCAAGCCAAAGGCAATTCTGCACACCCATGGCGGGTACATGGTGGGTACGTACACCACATTGAAGTACGTGTTCGATATACATGACGAGGATCGGTTCTGGTGTGCAGCAGATCCAGGATGGATCACCGGCCACAGTTACATCGTCTATGGCCCTCTCCTCAATGGTGCAACATCATTCATGTATGAGGGTGCGCCGACGTATCCGTATCCCAACCGCTGGTGGCAGATGATCGAGAAGTACGGCATAAACATTCTGTATACGGCGCCGACGGCCATCCGCGGATTGATGCGCTTTGGCGAGGCCTGGCCCAACAGGCATGACCTGTCGTCGCTCCGTCTTCTCGGGTCCGTTGGTGAACCCATCAATCCCGAAGCCTGGAAATGGTATCACCGGGTNNAAGCCGGTAGCCGCAAACGAGGAGGGTTTCCTGGTGATCAAGAAGCCCTGGCCTGCAATGCTTCGCACGATATATAAAGACCCGGATCGGTACGTCGAGCAGTACTGGAGCAAATACCCGGGTTTGTACTTGACGGGTGATTCTGCGCGAAGGGACGAAGACGGGTACTACTGGGTGATCGGTCGTGTCGATGATGTGTTGAAAGTGTCAGGGTATCGTCTGGGGACGGCGGAGATTGAGAGCGCGCTGGTCAGCCATCCTGCAGTTGCCGAAGCTGCGGCTATCGGTCTGCCCCACGATGTGAAAGGGAACGCCATCCATACGTATGTCATTCTTAAGACCGGCATTAAAGGGAGCGAGACGCTCATCGAGGAGCTCANNAGGAGCTGCGTGCCCACGTTGCCCATGAGATGGGCCCTATCGCCAAGCCCGACAGCATCGTCTTCGTCGACGCTCTCCCTAAGACGCGGAGCGGGAAGATCATGCGGCGCGTGCTGCGTGCCCGGGCATTGGGCCAGGAGCCAAAGGATCTCAGTACACTCGAGGAATGAGCTGATATTTCCATTTCAAACTCAAGATTCGTATATTTATATGCTATGGTGACAAAAACTTTCGTTGATATTCTCGTCGTCGCGCTTCCGTTTCTTTACACAGGTCTCGTCACAGTCTACGGCATTGCGTTTTTCCGCAATGCCGTTACTGTTGAACGACTCAAGCGGCCGTACATGCTGGCGTTGCTTGTCCTTCATCTTGTCTACCTCGGATTGCGCACTGTAGCGTTCGATCATCCGCCGATTACGACGGTATATGAGATCATGACGCTCCTTTCGGCGGCAATGACGATGGCATATGTGTACCTCGAGTTCCGGACGAATATCCGCAACACGGGGTTTTTCATCCTGGGCCTCGCGTTAATATTCCAGACGGTGTCATCGGTGTTCATCAAAGATCTGACGGTTATTCCGGAGTACCTGCACAGTCTGGTTCTCGGATTTCATGTCTCTGCCGCTATGCTTGGATATACGGGCATCTCCATTGCAGCCGTGTACGGCTTGTTGTATCTCATGCTCTATCACGAGATCAAATCGAGCAGATTCGGCGTCATCTACAGCCGGTTGCCGAATCTTGAAACGCTTGAAACGATGAGCCACAAGGCCGAAGTGTTTGGCTTCGTGGCGTTGAGTGTGGCGATCGTGATCGGTCTCTTCTGGTTGCCACGCGTGTTTCGCGAGTTCTCGTATCTCGACCCCAAACTCGTGGGGACAATTGCCATCTGGGTGCTGTACGCGATCGGGTTGATGTCGAAACGGCGCCTCGGGTGGCAGGGACGGAAGACGATGATTCTTGCTCTTGTCGGGTTCGCATTCGTGTTTATCGCCATGGCGGTCATCAACATCTCCCCCAGCAGTTTTCACACGTTTCATTAGACGGGTTGTGCAGCCAGGATGAATCTCTTTTCTGTCGGGATCAGTCATCACACCGCTTCTGTGGATGTTCGGGAACGCATGTGGCTCTCCGCTGACGAGGCAGCGGGCGTGCTGTCGGCGTTGAAGGAGCATTTCTTCGCCGAGTGCATGGTCGTGTCAACGTGCAACCGTACCGAGGTCTATGGTGTGTTGCGTGATGGAGATGTTGATGAAGGCGCTGTGAAACGCCTGCTGCTCGATGCCAAAAAGGCCGATGAAGGTGTGCGTCCGGACCATTTCTTCACCCACCATGCGGGTGCTGCCGTGCATCACCTCTTCAAAGTGGCGGCAGGCATCGATTCAATGGTCATCGGCGACATTCAGATCCTGAATCAGGTGAAGGAAGCGTTTCAGTCGGCAGGGGAGCATCACGTGCTCGGGCCGATCATGAACCGGCTTATGCAAGCCACATTGCATGTCGGCAAACGGGTCCGCACAGAAACGACACTCTGTGAAGGAGCGGTGTCCGTCAGCTATGCCGCGGTGGAGCTGGCGAGCAAAATCTTTGCCGACCTCTCCCGGAAATGGGCATTGCTGATCGGTGCCGGGGAAACTGGTGAATTGACCATCAAGCACCTTGCAGGCAAGGGGATCGGGCACATCAAGATCGCCAACCGGACCCGCGCCAAAGCGGAGGCCCTTGTGGCTGAACTCGGCGGAACGGTTGTCGACTTCGAACAGATCGTCGATGCATTGCGCACCGTTGATATCGTGGTCACCTCGGTCAACAGTCCTTCCTACGTGGTGCAGCCCGAACACCTCTACAGCGTGATGCGCCAGCGGGGAAACAACCCGCTGTTCCTTATCGATATCGGTGTACCCCGCAACATCAATCCGGCTTCCCGCAAGATCGAAAACGTGTTTCTGTATGACATGGATTCGCTCAATGCCATCGTCGATCGTAATCTGGAGAAGCGCAACGCAGAGCTGCCGCGGGTGACGACGATCATCCGCCAGGAAATGGTGGAGTTCTTCCGCTGGCACAGGTCACTGCAGGTTGCACCGACCATACAGGACCTCCACGCGGCTTTTGAACAGGTCCGGCAGCAGGAAGTGGAGAAGAATATCAATCGCTTCCGGCCTGAAGATCGAGAACTTGTCGAGCTGGTAACCCGGCGCATCGTCAACAAGTTGCTGCACCAGCCGCTCAGCATGTTGAAGGAAGGTTCGGAAAACGGTAGCGGCGGTCCGGAGACGATCAACCGGGTGAAGGTGCTGCGTGAGCTGTTCGGCATCGGAATCAAAAGCAAGCGCGATGAATGAATCACTGCGCATAGGCAGTCGAGGTAGCGAACTCGCCCTTTGGCAGGCGCGTTGGGTGCGCGATCGGCTGACGGATCTCCATCCGGACCTCACTGCCGAGATCGAAATCATCAAGACCAAGGGGGACAGGGTCCTTGACGCACCACTCTCGAAGATCGGTGACAAGGGGTTGTTTACCCGTGATATCGAGCATGCGCTGCTTCACGGGAGCATAGATCTCGCGGTGCACAGTCTGAAAGATCTGCCCACGGAGCTTCCGGAGGGACTGGCATTGGGGGCTGTGACAGAGCGTGAAGATGTGCAGGATGTGTTCCTCCCGCGTCCGGGAAACAGGGTACGCCGTCTGGCCGATCTCCCGCAGGGGGCTGCGGTTGCGACGGGGAGCCTCCGCCGCAAATGTCAGTTGCTTCATCTGCGCCCTGATCTCAGGATCGTGGATCTGAGAGGCAATCTCAATACCCGGTATGCCAAGCTCGAAGCCTCGGAGTGGGAAGGGATGGTGCTGGCTCGAGCGGGAGTGGTGCGCCTTGGCTGGGCAGAACGGATTGGCGAAACAATCGATCCTTCGGTGGTTCTTCCTGCTGTCGGACAAGGAGCGTTGGGGATCGAGGTGCGTGCGGGTGACGGGCGGGTTCTCGAGCGCATCCGGGGTCTCCATCACGCTACGACTGCCGCAGCGACGACTGCGGAGCGGTCGTTGCTGCATGAGCTTGAAGGGGGGTGCCAGGTGCCGATCGGTACGTATGCACGCATCGGCAGGGATCAGGCAGGGAAGCCGGTATTGACGCTCGATGCACTGGTGGGCTCGCTTGACGGCACCCGGGTGGTTCGCGATGCTCTCAGCGGGTCTCCGGAAGAATCTGGTGTTCTTGGTATCGCTCTTGCCCGGCGGCTCCTCTCGCTCGGCGCACAGCAGATTTTGGAACAAATCCGGAGCACGACGCATTCATAACATGGACTTTCAAGGTGTTCGCATTCTTGTAACACGGCCTGCTGGACAGGCGGATGCCATGATGCAGCAGATCCAGGACCGGGGTGGCATTGCGATCCTGGCGCCGATGATCCGCATTCAGCCCCCTGTAAGCTGGGATGAATTCGACGCGCACATCAACCGGCTACAAGATTTTTCGGGCATTGTTTTTACAAGTGCCAATGCGGTGGAATTCTTCCTTGACCATTGCGCCGAGAAAGGCATGGGCCGCACAGTGCCTTCCGGACCGGAGGTGTATGCAGTCGGTATGAAGACGGCCGGTGTGCTCGAAAAATACGGTGTGTTGCCGGTGTTCTTTCCATCGTGGTTCAGTGGTGCCGATCTTGCTGCGCATTTTCGCACGCGGGACTTGCGGGAACGCCGGTTTCTCCTCCCCCGGGGCGATATGGGGAGGGACGAAGTCGCAGCCGGGCTGCAGCAGGCCGGGGCGACGGCAGTCCCGGTCATTGTCTATCGGACGGTCGGCCCAGATGATGCATCTGCGGCATCTGTCCGCGCAGCCCTGGCCAAGCGTTCAATCGACGTCGTAACATTCACGAGTCCATCGGCGGTTGAATATTTTGTGAACCTCCTCGATGGGGATCTCCTTCCAATCGCCCGGGCATCCCTCATCGTTGGTGTTATTGGCGGAACCACGGCTGATGCGGCACGGCGACTCGGACTCCCGGTTCAGGTAGTTGCCGAAACCGCAACAGGTGAGGGGCTGATTGAAGCGTTGGCGGCGTGGAACTCAACGGTGCAACCATCGTAGTGAAATCTCCCATGATGAATGATCTTTTTCTGCGGGCATGCAAGCGACAACGTTGTGAACGTACCCCAGTCTGGATGATGAGACAGGCGGGCCGCTACCTCCCTGAATATCGTGCGGTTCGGGCAAAATCCGACTTTCTCACAATGGTCCGGACCCCCGAGCTTGCTGCTGAAGTGACGATACAACCTGTGGATATTGTCGGGGTCGATGCAGCGATTATTTTCTCCGACATCCTCGTCGTCCCGGACGCCATGGGGATGCATCTGGTGATGGAAGAATCGAAAGGTCCTCGCTTCCCCGTGCCACTGCGGACACGTGAGCAGATTGACGCACTTCCTGTCCCTGACCCTATGAAGCATTTGAAATACGTCATGCAGGCGATCGAGGAAACCCAACGACGGCTCCAGGGCAGGGTGCCGCTCATCGGTTTTTCGGGCTCGCCATGGACACTGGCTGCCTACATGGTGGAAGGAAGCGGCACAAAAGACTTCCGGCACATCAAGCGGATGATGCTTGACGAACCGGACACGCTCAAGGCGCTGCTCAAGAAACTTGCCGTAGCGGTGCGGGAGTATCTTGAGGCGCAGATCGCTGCGGGTGCGAATGCTGTGCAGATTTTCGATACCTGGGGAGGAATCCTCACACCGGATCACTACAGAATGTTCTCCCTGGACTACATTGCGCACATTGTCGCAACACTGCGAAACGACGGTGTCCCGGTTATTGTCTTTTCCAAGGGTGCACACCATGCGTTGAAGGAGCTCGCCGATATCGGGGCAGACGTGATCGGGCTCGACTGGACGGTTGACCTGCACGATGTGCGCAACTTGATAGGCGAAAAGGTCGCGCTTCAAGGCAACTTTGATCCTTCATTCCTTTATGCATCGCCTGAGCGAATCAGAGGCGAGGTAATGTCGCTTTTGCAGAAATACGGCCGCGGAAGCGGGCATGTGTTCAATCTCGGGCACGGGATTCTTCCCGACGTGCAGGTGGACAATGCACGTGCGTTTGTCCGTGCTGTGAAGGAAAAGAGCCCGGTGTACCATGCCTGAAGCGGGCAGTGCACAACATGGCGCGCCGAGCACCGCGGTGGTTCTCCTGCAGCTCGGAGGTCCAGATTCCCTCCAGGCGGTTGAGCCATTCCTCTACAATATCTTCTGCGATCCGGACATCATTGATCTTCCGCTCGCGTTTCTGTTCCGGAAGGCTCTTGCCCGTGCGATCTCGCGGTCTCGTGCCCCAAAAGTGCTGGAATACTACAAATATATGGGTGGGAAATCACCCATCCTTTCGCTTACGCAGAGACAGGCGCTTGCTCTGGAAAAAGCTCTTCAGGGTCGGTGTGACGCCCGTGTGGCGATTGCGATGCGGTACTGGCATCCCATGACCGAGGAAGTGGTCCGTCAGCTTCAACAGGAGAAGATCGAACGCGTCATCCTCCTGCCGTTGTTTCCGCAGTTCTCGCGCAGCACCACAGGGTCCAGCATAATTGAATGGCGGCATGTCTGTGCCCGGTTGGGATACGCCCCGGAGCTTCATGTAGTTAAGGAGTACGCCGATCATCCATCGTATGTCGCAGCGATCGTGCGGAACATCAACATCGCATTGCGGCGCGTTCCCCCCGGAGAAAGAGGCAAGGTGCATCTTGTCTTCAGCGCACATGGGACGCCAATGAAGCTCGTTCGGTCGGGGGATCCCTATCAATCCCACATCATCCGCACATGCAACGCGGTGGTGAGTGCAGGAGCTTTCGGCCTTCCGCACTATCTCTGCTATCAGAGCAAAGTGGGGCCGCTGAAGTGGCTTGAGCCGTCGCTTGTGCAAACAATCGAACGTCTGGCTGCTGAGGGCGTGACCCATGTCCTGGTCGTGCCACTCGCGTTCGTGACGGATCATAGCGAGACTCTCTGGGAAATCAACCATGAGGTGCGGCATGAAGCCCTTCGGAGGGGGATCCGCTATTATGACATGAGTCCTGCGCTTAACGCGAGTCCTCTCTACATCGGTGCGTTGGCGGATCTTGTCGCACATGCACTGAAGAAAGCATCATGAGTCGCCTCATTGTGATAGGAGCCGGCATTTCCGGTCTGACCTCTGCCTTCTGGGCACAACGTGCAGGATGGGATGTCACCGTGCTGGAGGCGGCATCGGTACCCGGCGGCACGATGCGAACGATTCGCGAGAACGGTTGGCTTGTAGAGACCGGGCCGAACAGCGCGCTGGA
>PMMO01000067.1 GCA_003162215.1 Ignavibacteriota bacterium | reverse complement strand
CTGCAACTTGAAGCTGAATTTCTCAAAGGCGGTAAACACGATATCGCCGGATGACGTCCACGCCGGGTCAAATGCGGAAGTCAGAAAGGCGCTTATGCGGGTCATCTTGCGAAAGCCCCGAGGGTGGGGCTTCTGCATGTTCATGACCCAGAGATTGTTCACGCCGCCGGCATCGCAGGTGAACGCGAGTTGCGATCCGTCGCGTGACCAGGCCGGCCCGGCTGTACTTTCTCTGCCATAGGTGAGGTATTCGATATCGGATGATGCAAGATCATAGAGAAAGAGATTGTACGTTCCCTCTTTGCCGAACGGAGTGCGGTCAGAGACGAATGCGATCTTGTCGCCTCGGGGTGACCATGCCGGATCGCGGTCATCGTAGTTGTCGTTCGTGAGCCTGCGGAGTTCCTGCGTATCGGTGTTCAGCACGTACAGATCGTTGCGCCCCGCGCGGTCGATGGCGGAGAAGACCAGTTGCTGTCCGTCCGGCGCCCAGGAGACTGAGCCCATGCTCACGAGTTGCGCGAACCTGAAGGTGTTCACCATTTCTTCCGTCACAACGTCGTACAGATGGAGCACATCCTGCTCGCCGCTTTTCGTTACGAAGGCAAGTGTTCCCGACGCGGAGACGTCGATGCGACTGCGCATCGGATGGAAAGCCTCAAGGGCGTCGGTCTGTTCACCCTCGATGATGTTGGTTGCTGCAGATTCCGGATTGGGGTCGTGCAAGCTCTTTTTGTAGATGCCGGTATAGCCTGTTCGATTGCCTATGAAGTAGACCTCGCATGTGGTATCATGTTCGAACACCACGGGTTTTGCATTGAATCCCTCGGTGACGATTTTTCGAGTCACCTGGCTGGGTGCATCCGTTTCGGCAAGAAGGGGATAGTACTGTTTCTTCAAGGCGTACATCCACTCTTCGTCGAATTCCCTGAAATTCTTGCCGATGGTGAGCCTGAAAACGTCGCTGAACGAGGCTTCTTTCCAGAAATTCTCCAGTAGGAGAAGGATCTTCTCGTCGCCATAATGAGTGGCGACGTGCATGAGCGCGTTCTGTCCTTCCTTGTACATCAGGAAGGAACCGTAGATCCGGTCCATATCTTCCAAGCCGACGGCAATGCCATTGTGCACCGCGTCGCGCATTACCATTTCGGCCTGGGTGTCCCACAGGGTTGACCAATATTCAGCCAGTCCCTCGACGAACCAGAGCGGAGGATATCGGTCCTGGGTTTTGCGGTGGTCTGAGAGGACCCGGCTCACCTTGCTGTGCATAAACACATGGACGAGTTCATGGCGGATAACGTGACGGAACTGGGGGATTGAGCCGTCGGACGGGATAACGACGCGCCCCTTGAGGAATTCAAAAAATCCTCCCACGCCCTCGGGGATGAATCCACCGGTGGTATTGGTTTGCTGGAAGTGGAGGTGGGAGCTGTAGAAGATCAGAGGGACACGGTTACCGAGAGAGTGATTGAACTTGACCTTGAGGAGTTGGTACGCCTCCTCGGCAAAGAATGCGCCGCGCTCGGCGAGGTCTTTCATGTCGGCGTAGTAATAGATATCGAAGTGTTCGGTACGGAGGACGTGCCAGTCGAACTCTGTGTACTGGACCTTGTTTCTACCGAAGTAGAAAAACTGGGCCGACACCGTTGAGAATGCTGTGAAGAGAAGAATAAGGGAGAATGTGAGGGTGATGGACTTCTTCATGGCCGGCCCGGCATAGATCTATCCCCGCGATCTGTATCCGCATTTTAGGGAGTTTCCGGGGAAGTTGCAAGGCGATGGTGGTCTGTCATATGTCTGTCATATGTCTGTCACAAGACGTAGCAGGTGGGTTGAAAGGCACGGAGGAATCGAGTATACTAGGACGCCCGGGACGGCTGGGCACCACAACAAGAGAGACCCATGAGTTGGATTTTTGGAGTGTGTGCGTCGGACAACGCAGCGGCAAAATCCGCGCCTTTGGCGCGCTTCCATGACACTCCTTTGCATGTATGCTCCCGCCCGGGCTTCTATCTTGCCGTCGGCGGAATAGACGAAACCTGTCACTTCCGCACGACCGAGAATACCCGGACCGGAGGTTGGGTGGTAGTTGGAATGGGACTCGAGCGCTCGGATTTCCAGGTCCGGATTCTGACGGGCGATGATTGGGACCGAAAGCTCACATCCACCTTCGATGGCACAACATCCCTACTCGACGAATTGGACGGTCACTTCACGGCAGTCCGTTGGGACTCCAAGGGTATTGCATGCGCGTGTGATCAACTGGGGCAACGGACTCTGTACTATGTGGAATCAGGTGAGGAAGTCTTCTTTTCCACCCGATTGGACTGGCTGGCGCACGCAACACAGAGAAATGAGGTGGATTTCGAAGCCCTTGGCTCCAAGTGGTTGTTGTTTAACCAGCTTTCGTACGACTCCTGCATCAAGGGTATACGGCGGCTTGGTCCTTCAGGCCGTGCATTCTTTTCGAATGGTGTGCTGAAGAAGGAGACCGGTAGCGTGTGGCTGCCCGTGTTCTCGGGTGGCAAGATTGACGACGCCATTGCAGTGGTCGAGGGCTTCGCCGATTGTGCCTTCACCCAACCCCGTACCGTTACCCTTGGATTGTCTGGCGGAATCGATTCACGTTTCCTGCTGGCAATGCTGACACGCAAAGGCACCGGCGATGTTCGGGTGCACACGTTCGGTGAACCGGAAGATCCTGATGTTTCCGTCGCAGCGATGGTTGCCCGGAGTGTGGGCGCCGAACAGACGCTCTTCAACGACCCCATTCCCGACCCCGATACCTGTCTTGCTATGGCACGTTCGTATGTTGCACAGACTCAGCTTATTGAACCGGTTGCTTCGGCGGTGAGGCTTCGTTACTACGGCAGGTTGCGGGCGCTGGGCCGAATGATGATCGATGGGGGATTCGGGGAGATCGCCCGCCGGCAGTATCTGAATCGGCTTGCGCGATTTGGCCGGTTTGCTCTTCGCAGGGGCGACGTAGATGCTCTGTTGCCTCTCATGAGCGTTCCGCGGGGTCGTGTGTTTGTGCCGGAAGTCCAGAAAATGTTGGAGAGCGGCACGCGCAGGGATCTCCAAACAACGCTCGAGTCGATGCCGCCGCTGCGTGATGTTGGCATCGGGAATTTCGTCGATCTGCTTGCTGTGCGCACGCGGGTTCCGAACTACGGTGGTCCGGAGCAAGCCCGACTCGATTGCGAAGTATTCAACTTTATGCCATTTGTACAGCCGTCATTCCTGCGGGCGGTCTTTGCCTCGGATGTGCGAACCCGGGCAAATGCACGATTCTATCGCAGGTACATAGCTTCGCGGAAGAAGGCTTTGACCCGGTTTCCCCTGGTGAAGTCCGGGTCGACATATCGGTTCGGACTTCCACTGCTCGCAGTGCACGCCACAACCTTTGCAAAGAAGAAAGCCGGGAGGTATTACCGGGACGGTTCCACGGATGCCTTTCTGCACACCATCAGAGAATATGTTCAGGATCTTGCGGCATCTCAAAGCGTTCTCAGTTGTCCTCTGTATGACTCAGCCGCGATCAGGAGTGCGGTTCAGGCGTACTACTCAGGTGTGCCGGGATTTGCCGGCACGGTGGCCTGGTGGCTTACGTTTGAGATGTGGAGGTCTGGTCTGAAGAGATAGGATGTTGGTCTGTCACATGTCTGTCACATGACAGACATGTGACAATGACAGACATGTGACAGACTACTTCTGGGCCAGGGACTGTTTCAGGTAGTCGATCACTGCCACCGGTGTCGGATCCTCACCATGAAGGATCGCCATGTAGAAACTCACCCAATCGCCCAGCTGGATCAGCGAGAACATCCGTGCGAGCATACCCTTCCCTTCACTCCACACCTCCTCCACATGCTCTGTATAGCGGCTGATAATTTCCCGGGTAAGATCCATGCGCATCTGCACACGCTTGTGATCGTCTTTGTCGCGGAGGAAGACCACGACCATTTCGCGCATCTCGTTCTCGAGCACCTTCCATCCCACAAGCTCGTTGTGGTTCATCTCGGGGAGGACGTGGCCGAATGTCAGCGCTTTGGCGTTCTCGGCGATTTGCCCGCGCCAGCGGGTGTTGACCGCATCGAAGCGCTCGGTGGATGAGTAGCAGATGGTAATCCGATGATGCAGCTTCTGGGCCAGGGCAAGTGCCGGGTTTGTTGCAGGTTCCAGTCCGGTGTAGCGGCGGACATTCTCATCGAGAAGTGCGACGGTTTCGGTGATCTCCTTCTGCCGGCTCTTGATGAACCCTAGCCGGGTGAGCGCCAACAGCAGGGGAAAGAAAGAGTATCCCAGCGCTGCCCGTGGGGGGAGTCCGCCGGGCACTTTGATGAATGAGGAGCGGGCGCGTCGGGCGAGCTGTTCGGTGATGCCGTTTGACGATACGCACAGCAGACGTGCCTTCCGGCGCAACGTCTCACGATGCGCCGTTGTCGTTTCCTCGGTGTTGCCGGAATAGCTGGAGATGATCACCAGTGAATCCGGCCCGACAAACTTCGGAAGCGTATAATGTCTGTTGACGATGAAAGGGACCTTGAGATCGCCGGCGAGATAACTGCGCAGCAAGTCCCCGCCGATCGCAGAACCACCGAGGCCGCACATCACGATATTGCAGATGCCGGCAGTCCGCATGTGCACGTCGGCGTTCTCACCTATCACCAGCGCCTCGCGCACCTGGTTGGGAAAATCGCGCAATAGTGTCAACATGCTGGAGTGGTCGATTTTGGTGATGTCTTCGGAGGTCATGATGTGGTTCCTGTTGCGTTACATGTTAATGAACAACACGAAATCGAAGTGCCATCTTTTTTTTTCAACACCCTGCTAGAGGTCGAAGGGGATTTCCGGCACTTTGTTCTTGATGATGGAAGAGAGAAATGCGCGTATCTCGCGTTCCGTGTGCAGTGCGCAAACCTTGTCGGCGACCCGCTTTGCGTCTTTCAGCTTGATCGAGCGGATGATCTTCTTGATTTCCGGAAGCACAGGGGGAATCACGCTCAGCTCATCGACACCGATGCCCACCAGGAACACCGTCGCCAGCGGATCTCCTGCCATCTCGCCGCACACGCCGACCCAGACGTTTTTCCGATGCCCGGCTTCGACGATGTGGCGGAGCGTGCGCACCACGGCCGGATGGAAGGGTTGAAACAGCGGAGCGATGGCATCGTTGCCCCGGTCCACCGCCATCAGGTATTGCACAAGATCGTTGGTGCCGATGCTCAGAAAATGTACTTCGGCGGCGAGCTGTTCAGCCATCACGGCCGCTGCGGGAACCTCGATCATCACGCCGACCCTGATGCGCGTGTCGTATTTGATGCCGCGTCTCTTCAGATCCTCCATGGCCTGCTTGAGAAGAGCCTTGGCACGTTGCACCTCGGTGACTGTGGAGACCATCGGGAACATCACGCGAACATTGTGGCGCGTGCTGGCCCGAAGTATTGCGCGAAGTTGATCGAGAAAAATGTCGGTCCGATCGAGCATCACACGGATGCCCCGCCAGCCGAGGAATGGGTTTTCTTCGTGTTGGCCGTCGGGGGCAATCTTGTCGCCCCCGACATCGAACGTGCGGAAGAGGACGGGATGCGGAAAGGCCGCCTCGGCCACTCCCGCATAGAGGGCTGCCTGTTCGTCTTCGCTCGGGTACTCCGCCCGGCCGATGAGCTGCATCTCCGTGCGAAACAGTCCGACTCCTTCCGATCCCTGCAATTGCGCAAACACGATTTCTTCGGCAAACTCAATGTTCGATGAGAGCTCGATGTGCTTCTTGTCCAGTGTGTCCGCAGGAAGTGCGGCGATTCCGGCGAGTTGCTGCTCGAATGCGAGGAAGCGCTCGGCCCGGGCCTGAAGGATCTTCAACGTGTCCGCGCCCGGATTAATAATTAACGCACCTGCATACCCGTCGATGGCCAGGAAGTCCCCTGTCTTGATCTGCTTCGTTGCGCTGTGCAGTCCGACGACCGCAGGGATTTTCAATGACCGCGAGAGCAGGGCGGCGTGAGACGTCACACCTCCCAGATCCGTGGCATACCCGAGTATCTGGTTGCGACTGAAGATCACCGTGTCCGCGGGTGCGAGAGTTTCAGACACAATGATGGATGCGCCTTCGAGTTTGGAGAACAGTTTTTGATCCCGGATGTTCCGGATAATCCTGTTCACCACATCATCCACGTCGCGGGCCCGTTCGTGCATGTATTCTTCGGGCGACGCAAGCATCATCTGCCGGTACTTGTTGACTTCGTCTGTGACGGCGAACTCGGCGTTTATCAATTCGGCGGCAATGCGCTTCTTGATGGTGCCCATCAGGATCGCATCGGTGAGGATCATGATTTGGGCCTCGAAGATCTTCGCGCTGTCTGAGCCGAGCTTCTGTTCGGCAAAGGCAAGCACTTTGCGCAGTTCTTTCTCCGAGCGTGCGTTCGCGGCGTTCAGCCGCTCGATTTCCGCTTCCACTTCATCGGGCAAGATGGGTTTGCGCTCGACTCGCGGCACCTGTTTCGTGTAGAGATATGCCGGTCCCATGGCGATGCCGGGTGCTGCGGCTATCCCTTTGATCACGAACTCATCTGTGGTGTGGGTCGTGTCGTCCATGTTATTCTTCGTCAAAGCCGCGTTCGATCAACTCCACAACTGCCGCTGCCGCCGATTCTTCGTCAGGCCCGTCAAACTTCAGGATCAGGCTCGACCCCTTTTCGGCGGCGAGAGTCATAACGCCGATGATGCTCTTCCCGTTGATCTCGAACGCGTCTTTTTTGATTGTGAGTTCCGCCTTGAACTTTGCCGCGGTCTTCACGAGCACGGCGGCCGGGCGTGTGTGCATCCCTGCTTTGTTGCAGATGGTGACTGTGCGTTCGATCATGACTCAGGATGCACGATGGACCAATGAGAGTGAAAGCCAGTGGAGCATCTCGCGCGCTGATGAAGCGGGCACGGCGTCGAGCGATCGGCGTGCGAGGCGTGTATAGGCTGCCACCTTCTGCTGGGTCGCGGCAATAATCCCGTACGACTCGTACAGTGCGCGGACCTTTCGCACAAGCGATCGACGCTCTGCAGCGGACAGGCGTTCTGCCGCCCCGGTTTTTCTCTGCAGGACGCGCTCCACCAGCTTTCGATCACTTCCATGCGCCCGCTCCAGTGCAGTCAACAGGAGAAACGTCCGTTTTCCCTCGATGATGTCGCCGCCGATAGCCTTGCCGAATTGCCGCTCATCGCCGATAACGTCCAGCAGGTCGTCCTGCAACTGGAACGCACGCCCAAGATGTGCCCCGAAGGTCTTCAGTGCGCGAACAGTACGTGGCGACCCTCGGCCAATACGGGCCCCCATCTCGGTGGAGGTGGTGATCAGCCGCCCGGTCTTCCGGGAGATCATGTCGAAATATTCCTCAACGCTGACATCATCGCGCTTTTCAAAGGCCAGATCCATTGCCTGGCCTTCACAGACATCGTGCACCCCGCGGGTGAAGAGGCCGACGAGCATGCGCAGGTTGGCGTGCCGGGTTCTCAACAACACTTTGTAGGCCACGGCAAGGAGCGTGTCGCCCGCCAGAAGGGCGGTATTCAGATCCCACTTCACGTGAACGGTGGGGGTTCCCCGTCGCGAAGGTGCATGGTCCATCACATCGTCGTGCACAAGCGTGAAATTGTGCATGATCTCCACCGCAGCGGCAGCCGGCAGGGCCTGCAGTGCCGTGCCTCCCGCAGCTTCGCTGGAAAGCATCACCAATACCGCGCGTAGCCGTTTTCCTCCCGATGTCAAAACATAGCCGCAGGCATCGCGGAGAGCGTGTGGAACTCCAGGAACCACGAGTGGAGCCAGGTATGAATCCACGCGGAGGCGGAGCCGGTTAATGCGTTGTGTGAAATCCCTGCTCATGCGTGATATGCCCTGCGGAGAGGGACGTGCCGCAGCTCGGCCAGCGTGCGTGCCCCGGTGAGAAACATTGTGCTTTTCAATTCAAACGACCAGGAATCCATGAACGTTCGTGCCCCTGCTGTGCCGCCGCTGTGCAATGCCTGAAGAACTGGCCGTGCTGACGCCACCACGTCAGCCCCCAACGCCAAGCACTTTGCCGCATCGACTCCCGTCGAAATTCCCCCCGAGGCAATAATGTGCAGCGAAGGTGTTTCCTGCCTGAGTGAGGCAACCTCCTTCAATGTGTCCGCGGTCGGGATGCCCCAATCCCAGAAAAGCGCCGGACCTCTGCGTTCCTTGCGGCGCAGGATTTCCACCCCGGCCCAGCTCGTGCCCCCTGCGCCTGCCACGTCGATGTAGCATACACCCGTGTCAATCAGACGCCGTGCAACACCGGCGGAGATGCCCGCCCCGATTTCTTTCACAATGATCGGAACCGGAAGCTCGCGAACGAGCATCGCAATACCGTCAAGCACNNACGAGCTTGACAAGAGACAACGCCGCCTTCGGGTCGCCCATCTTTGCGACTTCTGCGGCCCCGATATTTGCCACAACCGGGATATTCGGGGCCACCTCCCGGACGACGGAGAATGAGCGATGGAACTTTGAATCTTCAAGGGCTTGTCGCTGGCTGCCCACACCCATTGCCAATCCATAAGAAACACACAATTCAGCCAAACCGCGGTTGATGGGCAGGGCTTTGGCATACCCGCCGGTCATGCAAGATATCATGAAGGGGAGAGCCAACCGCCGGCCCAGGAACGTTGTCGACGGATCGATCTCGGAGAAGTCGAGCTCCGGGAGTGCGTTGTGCACGAATTCCCACTCCTCAAGTCCTGTCGTTTTTGCACGAAACGCCACATCCTTCGTGAGAACGGATTGGACGTGTTGCTGCTTCCGACTGCTTGTGCCGTGACGAGGAGAATTCCGGGGCATGCAACACTGGAGTGAGTGAAACAACAATTGTTGGAGAGATGATAATCATTTCATCTTCCAGAATCAACGCGCATCAATGTGTCCGCCGTCACACGAAGCCGCCGTATCCTTGCTTCTCTTGCGGGAGTTGTGTACAATGTAACGATTTTCTGAACCGGGACCCTAACATGCATGCAATAATACCGGTTGCGGGAATTGGAACGCGCCTCCGGCCGCACACCTTCACGCATCCCAAAGTGCTCTTGAATGTCGCCGGGAAGGCCATTCTCGGACATATCATCGACAAGGTCATTGCCGAAGGTGTCACCGACGCAACTATAGTCGTCGGTCACATGAGCGAAAAGATCAAGGACTACGTTCGCTCTGCGTACCCTGACTTCCGTGTGGACTTTGCCGAACAGGAAATGCCGCTGGGGTTGGGACATGCCATCTACACCGCGAGGGAGGGGCTGGACAAGGATCCGGTGCTGATCATCCTTGGGGATACGATCTTTGATGTTGACCTGCGTCCGGTATTGCGGCGCCCGGTGAGCGCGCTCGGGGTGAAAGCGGTGGATGATGCCCGGCGCTTTGGTGTTGCCGAGACGACGGACGGTGTGATTACGCGCCTCGTAGAGAAACCCGAACACCCCAGAACCAATCTTGCGGTTGTCGGTCTCTATTATATTGCCAACACCCCATTGTTGCGCGAATGCCTGGATGCCGTCGTTACGCGTGATATTCGCACCAAGGGGGAGTACCAGTTGACCGATGTGCTGCAAATGATGATAGACCGTGGCGAACGGATGGAGCCCTTTCACGTCGAGGGGTGGTACGATTGCGGCAAGCCCGAGACGTTGCTTTCCACCAACCGTGCTTTGCTGCAAAAACACTCGACGTACCGCCCCATGGCCGGTGTGGTGATCACCGAGCCGGTCTATATCGCCCCCACGGCATCGCTCTGCAACTGTGTTGTGGGTCCGAATACCACGGTCGGTGACGGTGCGGAACTCAGCGAGGCGATTGTGCGCAATAGCATCATTGGGACGCAGGCCCGCGTCAACCGTGTGCTTCTGGAGAACTCCATTATCGGCAACGACGCTATCGTGCAAGGAAGCTACAAGCGCTTCAACGTGGGGGACTCCTCCGAACTCGAATTCCAATAATGAGTGTAACGTCTTTGTCCAACAATTGAGGCACGCTATGTCGTATCTTTTCACTTCCGAGTCGGTGTCCGAAGGACATCCCGATAAAGTCTGCGATCAGATCTCCGATGCTGTTCTCGATGCGCTTCTTGCACAGGATAAGCATTCGCGCGTTGCATGTGAAAGTTTCGTGACCACCGGGCTCGCGTTTGTCGGCGGGGAAATCACCACCAACGGGTACATCGAAGTGCAGGATATCGTCCGCGGCGTGATCAAGGATATCGGCTACACGAAAGCGGAGTACCGTTTTGACGCCGAAAGCTGCTCGGTGATCTCTGCGATTCATTCCCAATCAGCCGATATCGCCCGTGGAGTGGATACGGGTGGGGCAGGGGATCAGGGAATGATGTTCGGGTACGCGTCGAACGAGACCCCCGAGTACATGCCCATGCCGATCATGTTCGCACACAAACTCGTGAAGCGTCTCTCGGACATCCGGAAGAAAGAGACGAAGTTGATGCCATGGCTGCGACCGGACGCAAAATCGCAGGTGACAATCGAGTATCACGGACGGAAGCCTGTGCGCGTACACACCGTGGTGATCTCGACGCAGCACGATCCTGACGTCACGCAGAAGAAGATCCGCGAAGATGTCATTCGCCACGTGATCAAGCAGGTGATCCCGGCGGGGATGTTGGACAAGAATACCATTTACCACGTCAATCCGACGGGACGCTTCGAGATTGGTGGTCCTCATGGCGATACCGGCCTGACCGGACGAAAGATCATTGTTGACACCTACGGAGGCCGTGCACCGCATGGCGGCGGTGCGTTCTCCGGCAAAGACCCCTCCAAGGTCGACCGCAGTGCAGCCTATGCGACGCGTCACCTCGCGAAAAACCTTGTCGCGTCGGGTCTGGCTGATGAATGTCTCATTCAGGTGTCCTACGCCATCGGGGTCGCGGAACCGGTTTCCGTGCATGTGAACACCTATGGCACGGGACGGATCCCCGACATGGAGCTGGAGAAAGTGGTAATGAATGAGATCGACATGACACCACGCGGCATAATCAAGCGCCTCAATCTCCTGCGACCGATCTATCGCAAGACCGCGGCGTACGGACATTTCGGACGTAATGACAAGGATTTCAGCTGGGAGAAATTGGATCTTGTGGACACGATCCTGAAGGCAATCAAGTAATTCACGCACACGAACTCTCACAACTGCAGAATACCATACATGAACCAGAAAGCAGGCAAGTACAAAGTTCGCGACCTGAAGCTCGCTAAAGAAGGGGCCAGGCTCATCGAGTGGGCAGAGTCCAGAATGCCCGTACTGGTGGCGCTTCGCGAAAAGTACAGCAAGATCAAACCGTTCAAAGGATACAAGATCGCCGGATGTCTTCACGTGACGAAGGAAACCGCGGTGCTGGTAAAAACCTTCGAGGCCGCGGGTGCGGAGGTGAGCTGGAGCGGATGTAATCCGCTCTCCACGAATGATGCCGTCGCCGCCGCCCTGGCTGCCGATGGGGTCTCCATCTTCGCCTGGCACGGTATGAATGTAAAAGAGTTCTACTGGTGCATCGAAGAAACGCTGAAGTTCCACCCGAATCTGACACTCGACGACGGTGCCGATCTCATTTTCACCATTCACAAGAATCATCCGGAGTTTGCAAAGCAATTTATCATCGGCGGTACGGAAGAAACCACCACCGGTGTGCACCGCCTTCGGGCAATGGCTGCCGACGGCGCTCTGAGGTATCCCGTGATCGCGGTGAACGATGCCGAAACCAAGTGGGACTTCGACAACGTGTACGGAACGGGTCAGTCAACACTCGACGGCATCTTGCGGGCCACCAGTGTGCTGTTCGCCGGCAAGAACGTCGTCGTGGCTGGCTTCGGCCACTGCGGCCGCGGCGTGACAAATCGCGCGAAGGGGCTCGGCGCCAACGTGATCGTCACGGAAGTCAAACCCACTGCTGCGCTGAAAGCTACTCTTGAAGGATACCGCGTGATGAAGATGGACGAAGCGGCGAAGATCGGCGACATCTTTATCACCGCGACCGGCGTGAAGGATGTTATCGTGAAGCGCCACTTCCGGTCTATGAAAAACGGCGCCATTGTATGCAACACCGGACACTACGACTGCGAGATCAATATCCCTGACCTCGAAGCCGTGGCGAAAGGGAAACGCGAAATCCGGGACAACAATGAGGAGTACACACTGAAGAATGGCCGGCACATCTATCTTCTGGCCAAGGGGCGGTTGGTAAATCTCGCGGCCGCCGAGGGGCATCCATCCGAGGTGATGGATATGTCCTTCGCCAATCAGTTCATGTCGCAGCTCCGGCTTGTCGAACTCCACAGGAAGGGTGTGCTCCTTGAAAACACCGTCCACGATATCCCCGTGACACAGGATCAAGAAATCGCACTCGTGAAACTGGGAACGCAGGGACACAACATCGACAAACTTACACCCGCGCAGTTGAAGTACAATGAGGACTACAGCGCGGGAACGTAACGCATTGCAGATATGAGGTATCACGTTCGGCGGGCCGCAGCATGGCCCGCCTTTTGTTTGGAAAACCCCGCCGAAATTGGTATTTTCCTCTGGCTGACGCATGGCTCTCCCTCCGCACATACTCCAGAAGGTCCTCGATCTCGTTCCCGATATGTGCTTTGTCTTGAGATCGGACCTGACAATTATCGACTGCAACCGTAGGGCTCGTGCGGTGACGGGTTTGTCCACGACGCTGCAGGGGACTGTGACCTTTCCCGCGCTCCTGACTTCTGATTCTCCGCGTCCGCCTTTTGACACGCTTGGCGGTGCCAACGGATTCAGTGAAACGGAGGTGCGCTTCCACCAAACCGCGCGCAGGGCAATGGACGCTCTGGTCTCGGTGCGCTGCATAGAAGACGGCGACGACCGTCTCTTCTTCGTATTCGGCCGGGATATCTCCGAATCCAAGCAGCGAGAGTTGGACCTCCTTCGCTTCTCCAATGTGGTGCATTATACGGTGAACCCCATCCAAATTACCGACGCTCAGGGTCGAATGATCTACGTCAATCCGGCCTTCGAACGATCCACGGGATACAGCAAAGAGGAACTCATCGGACAGAATCCGAGCGTTATCTCCAGTAAGAAATACACAAGCGAATTCTGGAGCCGTGTATGGGATACTATCAGCTCCGGAAAGGTGTGGAACTCCGAGGTGGAGAATCGTCGCAAAGACGGCACACCCATCTTCGCACAATTGCTGATCTCTCCCATCATGGACATGGAGGGCAAGGTGGTGGGGTATCTCGGGTCACATCGTGACATCACCGAACAGAAAGCCCTGGAGCAACAGTTGATGCACTCGCAGAAGATGGAGAGCATCGGGACGCTTGCCGCCGGGATCGCGCACGAAGTCGGCAACCCCCTGACCTCGATCTCATCCATTGTGCAGGTGCTTCAACGTACCGTTGACGATGAGTTTGCGCGCGACAAACTCGGACTTGTGCAATCACAGGTTCACCGCATCACCAAGATCATTCGTGATCTTGTGGATTTCTCCCGTCCCTCGAACTACCAGGTTCAGCCGACCGACGTTGTGAAAGTGCTTGCCGATGCAGTGGAAATTGTGAAGATGGGGAAGAAGGCAAAGGAGGTGACCTTCTCTACGAACGTGCGTCACCGGATCCCGCTGCTCCCGCTCGTTCCCGATCAATTGGCGCAGGTATTTATCAATATTCTGCTGAACGCTGTCGACTCACTGCACGGAAAGAAGGGCATCATCGCCACCGATTTCGAGCGGGACGACGATTCGGTACTCGTTACCATCACCGACAATGGCGAGGGGATCTCATCGGAAAATCTTGCGAAGGTCTTCGAACCCTTCTTTACCACGAAACGAGTCGGCGAAGGAACGGGGTTGGGGCTTTGGGTAAGCTATGGCATTATCAGGAGCTTCAGAGGGGATATCGGGGTGACCAGTGAACGGGGGAAAGGGACTTCCTTCCGCATTCAGGTGCCATTGAATCCAAAGGATTATTCGCATGGCTGAATCCATTCTCATTGTCGATGACGAAGAAATCATCCGGGAATCGCTTTCGTTCGTTCTCGGCAAAGAGGGATTTCGTGTCCAGGGCGCGGCGAACGGACGCATCGCTCTCGAGATGATCCGCGAACAGACGTTCGATCTTGTGATTACGGATCTTGAAATGCCGGAGATGAAGGGCATCGAATTGCTGGAGCAGATGACACTGCACAGTCCGGAAACCCTTGTGGTCATCATTACGGCGTACGGATCCATTGACACCGCCATCGCCGCGCTCCGTAAAGGGGCGGTGGATTATATACTGAAGCCGGTGGAATTCGATGAGTTGATCGTAAAGATCTCCCGGTTGCTCTCGAGCAGGCGCCTTACCGTTGAGAACAAACTTCTCCGGGTTGAACTCCATCGTCAGTACGACTTCGCTCAGATCATCGGTCAGAGCCCTGCGATGCAGCGGGTCTTTGACACAATTAGAAAAGTCGCCGCGACAGAGGGCACGGTGCTGATCACCGGAAAGAGCGGGACAGGGAAAGAACTCGTGGCGCGCGCTATTCACTTCAACAGTCATCGCGCCACGCGCACCTTTGTGGCGGTCAACTGCGGCGCGGTTGTGGAGAATCTCTTCGAGAGTGAGCTCTTCGGTCACCGCCGGGGTGCGTTCACCGGCGCCACCATGGATAAAGAGGGTTTCTTCAAAGCGGCGGACAGCGGAACAATTTTTCTTGACGAAGTGAGTGAAATCCCTCTCCACCTGCAAGTGAAGCTTCTTCGCGCAATCGAGCTCAAAGAGGTCACGCCGGTCGGGATGACGATGCCGATTTCCGTCGATGTGCGCATTATCGCCTCGACAAACAAAAACCTGCACAAAGAAGTCGAAGCGGGAAGATTTCGCGAAGACTTATTCTATCGCCTCAACATCGTGGAGATCAACCTGCCGTCACTCTCGGAACGTGTGGATGATATTCCTATTCTGGTGCAGCATTTTGTGTCCAAGTACTCCCACGAAATGAGCAAAGAGATCCACGGTGTAGACAACGATGTGATGAAATGCCTCATCGGGCATTCCTGGAAGGGAGAAATCCGGGAACTTGAAAATATCATAGAACGGGCTGTGATCTTTGCCGAGAGTACGATCATCACGAAGAAGGAACTTCCCGCGTTCTTTGATCAGCGCGCCGATGCCGTCTATTCGTTTGATGCGCGCCGCTCGATGAAGGAGGCCGTCGACGACTTTGAACGACAATACATCAGCCACGTCTTGCGCAGCAACCAGCACAACAAGGAACTGACGGCAAAAGCCCTGAAGATCAGCCTCTCCTCCCTCTACCGGAAGTTGGAGGAGCTGAATATTCCTTCGCAGGGTTAGGAATTTCCGCCCCGGCATTCCCACAATTCGGAAACTTTTTCAATTCCACGCCGGAAAAACCCCGTTTTTTGCGTGTTTTTCGGAATATTCTCCCCTCCGCTGCTCATTCTCCTTTGGCACAACTATTGAAAAACAGGCGGTTGTGCCAGGTCGACCCAGTTCATGATCTATCTAAAGAAGATACTTGTTACAACGGACCTTTCTCCACATTCGCTTGCGGCTGTGGAGTATGCCTCTTCATTCGGAACCCTGTATGCTTCCCGACTCTATCTTCTTCTTGTGATGGACAAGAAGGAGGGGCATCATGCACGCGAGGCGCACATGCATTTTAGCACTGAGAAGGACGCGCATGAAGCCCTTGAGGAATTTGCGAACAAGAACATCCATCCTGATCTCCGGATGAACCTCGTCGTTCGCAAAGGTACACCGACGGAAGGAATCCTTCGGTTTGCTGAAGAAGAAGGGATCGACATGATCGTGATGGCGACGCATGGGCACACGGGGCTCCGGCACATTCTGATGGGTAACGTTACAGAAAAAGTCGTGCGGCATTCACCCGTGCCGGTCCTCACGGTGAAACCACGGCCGTTCCGGGAAAACTACATAAAAGACGAAGACGTAGAAATGGATCTTCACCTGCGGTAGAGAGGCAGCGGAATTCCGCTCAATGAAGCAAACAACACATAGTGAGCCACGGAAGCGTGCGGACGCAGCTGAATCTGAATCCGGCGAAACCAAGAAGACCATTATCCTGTACAGTCCGGATTTGAACTTCTGTTTCAGTCTTTCCATGTTGTTCCAGGATCGGTTCAACGTAATCACTACAACAAACCTCGGCATGCTGGACAGACTCGTCGCAGACTACTCTGCGGATCTCGTGTTGGTGGATGCTGTTCCCTCCCAGAAACTGATCGAACGCGTGGAAGGCTTACGGTCTGTGAGTCCCAAGCTTCCCATTATTCTGCTGTACGTGTTCAACTCCAAGGAAATGAATCTGGATCGAGCCATTCGGGTACATGTCGATTCGGTGTTCTACAAGCCCCTGGAAGTCGCACCGATTTCACGGCGGATTGAGGAGTTGCTGACCAGCCCTTCTTGAGATGATCACTCCAGTATCGAGGCTGTTCCCAAGTGTGCACATCCACATTGAATTCGTTTCATGATAGATTGACGCCCCATTGAGACAACTCTTTCTGGTGTTCGCCTTTGGATTGCTCGCTGTTCCGATGGCCGCTCAAACCGACTCGGACTGCCTTGCGTGTCATGCCGACAAATCATTGTCAATGACCAAAAATGGGCGGGTGGTCTCCCTCTTCGTCGAGGCGAGGGCATTTGGCGCATCTGCCCACAACGAGTTGGGATGTGTGGGCTGCCATGAAGGGTTCACTCCGAATGAGTTGCCCCACGCACCACGTATCACTCCGGTCAAGTGCACCACCTGCCACTCGGGTGATCAGTTTGCGAACTTTGCGTTGAGTGTTCACGGGCGGAATCGTGGCGGAAAAGGTCCGGCAGCTGCATGCGGAGATTGCCACACGACACATGCGGTCAGAAGAGTCTCTACTCAGGAAGCAACAGACCGGAAAGCGTTTGCGGAAAGCATTTGCGCCCGATGCCATCGCGAGGTCAGTGCCCGCTACCTCCAATCCGATCACGGCGTGGCACTTATGTCGGGAGTAAAGGGGGCGCCGAGTTGCATCGATTGCCATGGCGAACATAACGTGCAATCGCCGCAGGACTCGAGTTCGACTACTGCCCACAGCAATCAGGCAAGAATCTGTCTGGGCTGTCATCTTGATAATCCTGATACCCGTTCCCGTGTCGGACCGTCGGCCGGTTTTATTTCGAGCTACGAAGCAAGCGTCCATGGCCAAGCCGTGAAGGCAGGGAATGATTCAGCAGCGACATGCATGGATTGTCACGGCAGCCACGACATGAAGAAGGGTTCGAATCCGACCTCGGCAGTCGCCAAGGCCAATATTGCCGCCACCTGCGGTCGATGCCATTCGACAATACGCGATCAATATGACTATAGCATCCATGGCATGGCGCTGAGGCGCGGTGTCACCGCGTCACCAACATGCACCGACTGCCATGGAGAACACAACATCCTTTCACCCAAAGACGCTCGGTCCCCCGTGGCTGCGGCCAATGTGTCAGCGCAGGTCTGTTCACCCTGCCATGGGTCTGTCAAGCTTACTGAAAAGTTCGGTCTTTCCAGCGACAGGTTTAAAAGCTTTCAGGATAGTTATCACGGCCTCGCCCAGCAATCCGGGGCGGTGGAAGTGGCAAACTGTGCGAGCTGTCACGGCATCCATGACATCAAACCTTCCACCGATCCATCGTCGCGGATCCATCCTGCGAACCTGAGCAGCACGTGCGGCACGTGTCATCCGGGGGCCAACCAGAACTTCACGCAGGGGAAGGTGCACATCATCGCCACATCCGGACCGGACGAAATTCTCTACGTCGTTTCCAACGGGTATATCATTCTCATCATTGTGCTCATCGGCGGAATGCTTGTTCACAACATTCTGGACTTCATAAAGAAATCGCGCCGGCAACTGGCATACCGCCGGGGAGAAATCGTACGACCGCACACACCCCACCGCCTCTATATGAGGATGAGTTCCGGCGAACGGATCCAGCACGGGACGTTGCTGGTGAGCTTCTTCACCCTCGTGTTGACCGGGTTTGCCCTCCGATATCCGGATGCCTGGTGGGTGTCACCTCTCCTGAACGTGAGTCCGGTGATTTTTGCTCTGCGGGGCATTCTGCATCGCTCAGCCGCTGTCGCCATGGTAGGAGCCGGGCTGTACCATATCTATTATATCATGTTCGTTCCCCGCGGCAAGGAGCTCATACGCGATCTGTTGCCGCGCAGGCAGGATATCCTTGATGCCCTGGCGGTGCTCAAATACAACCTCGGAGTGTCTCCTCAGAAGCCGAAGTTCGGTCGTTTCAGCTATGNNATTGAGAAGAGCGAGTACTGGGCACTCGTCTGGGGTACCTTCGTTATGGCGTTGACCGGTCTCATCCTGTGGTTTGACAATATCGCCCTCGGTATGCTCACCAAGCATTGGTGGGACCTTGCACGGACGGTTCACTTCTATGAAGCATGGCTTGCCACACTTGCCATCTTGGTTTGGCACTTCTATTTTGTTATCTTCAACCCTGACACGTATCCCATCAACCTCGCTTTCTGGAAGGGAACGTTGACGGAAGAGGAGATGGAGGAGGAACACCCCCTCGAGCTGGAAGCGCACAGGCTCCGCCAACGCCAGGCGGAAGCAGACGCAGAAAAGGGCTGACCCAGTGATTGCCCGCCCGCCCATCGTCCGCATTCTCGCTGCTGTGGCACTTCTGCATGCGGGCAGGCTCGTTGGTATGGCGCAGGAGTCGAGCGAACCNNATGCCTCGCCTGCCACGACGATAAGTCACTGACGGGCACGAGGCAGGGCAAGACCGTCTCCGTCTATGTCGACGCTAAGAAATTTTCTGCCTCTATTCACGGCTCTCTTCCCTGCGTCGGCTGTCACAAGGATCTGGAAGGCAAGGAACTGCCGCACGAAGAACGCCTTGCCCCCGCAGTCTGCTCTGACTGTCATCCGGCAGAAACGAAGCTGCACGCAGAGTCTTTGCACGGGAGAGCAGTAAAGCGCGGTGATCCTCTCGCTCCACGGTGCGTCGACTGCCACGGTAATCACGCGATCGTGGCAAAATCCGATCCACGTTCTCCGGTTACTCCAATGCGGATTCCTTTCCTCTGTGGCAAGTGCCACCAGGAAGGCGCGCCGGTAGCACGGCAGCGGACCATTCACCAGGATCATATTCTAGAGAACTACTCGGAAAGCATACACGGTGAAGGATTGTTGCGCAAGGGTCTGATCGTCTCAGCAACGTGCGTCTCATGTCACACAGCGCATTCCATTCTGCCGCACACAGACCCCACATCATCCATCGCCAGGAAGAATATTGCGATGACCTGCACAAAGTGTCATGCGCAAATCGAGGTGGTGCATCGCAAAGTGATCAAAGGCGAATTGTGGGAAAAGGAGGCGCACGTGCTGCCGGCGTGTGTCGACTGTCACCAGCCGCACAAGGTGCGACGTGTGTTTTACGATCAGGGAATGGCTGACAAAGACTGCCTGCGTTGTCACGAGCGTCCCGATATCGTATCTGCCGGAGATCGGCGATCGATGACGGTGAACCCCCTCGAGCTTGCCGGATCACGTCACGTGCGCATCGCATGCAGCCAATGCCACTCAGGGGTCAATGTTGCCAAGGAACGTCCCTGCGAAGCGATCACACAAAAGGTTGACTGTGCATCCTGCCATGCCGAGATCGGCCAACAGTATGCGAAAAGCACGCACGGACAGCTCAATGCCAAGAATGACCCGAATGCGCCGACGTGCAAGGAATGCCATGCTACACACGGTGTGCTGGGGAAGGCCCAGCCACAATCTCCGTCGTATCCGACGAATGTTCCCGATCTCTGCGCCCGATGCCATCGTGAAGGGCAGAAGGCCGCGGTGCGGTACACCGGCGATCAGAAACAGATTGTGGAACGGTATCGCGAAAGCACACACGGCAAGGGAATTGCCAAGGGTGGATTGACCGTGACAGCAATGTGCACGAGCTGTCACACCGCTCACTCGGTCCTTCCGAGAAACGATTCGCTGTCCAGCATCAATCCCAGAAACGTCCCCGCGACATGCGGCAAATGCCACCATGGTGTGGAGGAACAATTTGCCTCAAGCGTCCACGTCACGCAGCGTGGGAAAACCGACAAGACTCTCCCTGTATGCGACGATTGCCACAGCGCACATACCATCCGGCGGGCGGATGAGGAGGGATTCAAGCTCACCATCATGAATCAGTGCGGTCGCTGCCATGAGTCCATCGCCAGAACCTATTTTGACACCTACCATGGCAAAGTCTCGCAACTCGGATATACCAAGACGGCGAAGTGCTATGATTGCCACGGGGCGCATGACATTCTGGCGATCGGTGATCCACGGTCGCGTCTCAGCTACAACAATGTGGTGGCCACCTGTCAGCAATGCCACAGCGGTGCAAACAGACGCTTTGCGGGGTACTTGACCCATGCGACGCATCACGACCCCGAGAAGTATCCCTGGTTGTTCTGGACATTCTGGGGCATGACGGGACTTCTGGTGGTGACGTTTGGTGTCAGCGGCATCCATACGCTGCTGTGGTTGCCGCGTGCCCTGCGCTGGAAACGCCAGCGCGTGAAGGCTGAGCTCGAGGAACAATCGCAGAAACCGACCGGAGAGGGCGAGACCAGCAATGGCCCTTGACACCAAGCAGCAGAGCAATGCCCGTCAGTTCCTGCGGTTTTCGCGATTGAACAGAACACTGCACGCCCTGATGATTGTCAGCTTCCTCAGTCTGGCCCTCACGGGAATGACGCTGAAGTTCTCCTATACGGCATGGGCGTCAATTCTCTCCCGATTGTTTGGAGGATTTGTACTTGCCGGTTATGTGCACCGCCTGGCCGCGACGGTCATGATCGGCGTCTTCGTGACGCACGTGATCGATCTCTTCCGTCGCAAGAAGAGCGAGGTTGGCGGCTGGAAAGGCCTGCTCTTTGGCCCGGACACGATGTTACCCACACGTCAGGATCTTGATGAATTCGTCAGATCGGTCAAATGGTTCCTCAACATGGGCGAGCGACCGCGATTCGGCAGATGGACCTACTGGGAGAAGTTCGACTATTTTGCTGTGTTCTGGGGAATGGTCGTGAT
>PMMO01000102.1 GCA_003162215.1 Ignavibacteriota bacterium | reverse complement strand
TGTCGCTGCCTTCCCGCGCAGCGGCACCACTGCCGACACGGTGATATTGACCGCAAAGCAGGCCCTTTTCGAAGCACAACGAAGTGGCCGGAACCCGCAACCCTGAACCCGGAACCCCAGACCCTCTAAACCCTAGACCCCAGACCCTTTTTATACATGCCCGAACTCCCCGATCTCTTCTATGTCAGTCGGTACCTCCAGCGCCTGATCCTCAATCGGCGCATTGTCTCTACCACCATCCATCAACCGGTGGTCATCCGCAACATCATCGGTGATCCGGTGGAAGATGTTCTGCGTGATCTTTTCTTCACGCGCATCGATTATCATGGGCCATTCCTGCGTTTCACACTGAGTTCCATGGTCGAAATCGTCGTGAACCTCATGCTTGCCGGACGCGTGCAACATCAGCAAAAAGGGGACCACCCGCTGGGATTCAAACTGCTCGCCATGAAACTCGATGACGGCACATGGCTGAATATCTGTGATCAACAGAAGATGGCAAAGATCTACCTTGTTCACCCCGGCGACTATGCAGCGATTCCCGGCTTCGCGGATCAAGGTATGAACATACGCTCGAAAGAATTCAGCGAAGACTACTTCAAACAGCTCGCAGTCAAACACTCCCGCAAGCAGGTGCGCGTTTTCATCAACGATCACTCCGCTCTGAGCAGCATAGGCAATGCCTATGCCGACGAAATTCTCTTTGAAGCAAAGATACATCCGAAGACGATTGTTGCATCTCTGACCGCCGATGATCTTGCAGCGCTGTACCGCGCCATTGGGTCCGTCATCCAGCACGGCATCGATCATGTCGCGGAGGCGGCACAGCCGATCCATGAGAAAGTGCGCGACCACATGAAGGTGCGTAATCGCCAGGGGCAACCCTGCCCGCGGTGTGGAACGAAAGTGCGCCGGGAGGGCGTGCACGGGTATGACGTCTTCTTCTGTCCCACCTGCCAGCCCGTCAAACGCAAGGTGTTCATTGACTGGAGCAAGCAGCATTGATCTTCTTCGTATTGATATCCTGTCGATATCCTCGTATCTTTCTCCATAAGTTCATTTATTGTCATTCCGGGTGTAGCCATGACGGTTCACGAGCTTTTGCACGCACACACCGCAGAAATCGTTGCGGAGGCCGAAGAGGCCGTAAAGCGGGCCCATCTTCACAAGTATGAAGAGTCCGGCCCTGAACATACGCACCAGCGTCTCAAGGCGCTTTTTGTTCTCACGGCGAGGGCCGCAAAAGAACGAAATCTGGGCCCTATGATCGCGCACGCCGAGAACATAGCCCATGAGCGTTTTGAAGCGGGATTTGATCTCTGGGAAGTGCAAACCGCATTTAACGTGCTGGAGGAAGCAATCTGGGTAAGGATCCTGCGAGAGCTTCCACCTACCGAATATGCCGAAGCACTCGGCCTGGTGAGCACAATCCTTGGCGTCGGGAAAGACACGCTTGCGCGGCGCTATGTGTCGCTCGCAACAAAAACAAAATCACGATCACTGAATATGCAATCGCTTTTCACGGGCACTGAGGGCATGTAAAGAACTCCCCCCACCGTTTTCATCATTCGTGGAGATTCCATGATTCGCACGATTGCCGATTTCGAACGGGTGTGGCAAATGGAACTCGAGGCCACGCAGAAAATCCTCAAGCATATCACCACGAAATCACTGACACAAGTCTCCCATCCCGATATTCGTACGCTGGGGCGCTTTGCATGGCACATCGTTACATCCATCCCCGAGATGGCCGGACGGACCGGCCTGAGATTGGCCGGACCTGACGAGAAAGCCCCCATTCCGGCAACAGCAAAAGAGATCTTTGACGCCTACAATACCACTGCGATTTCGGTTCTGGAAGAGGTGAAAAAGAATTGGACTGATGCAGATCTCCTTGTCGAAGACGAGATGTACGGAGAAAAATGGGTCCGCGGCCTAACTCTTCAGGTTCTTGTCCATCACCAGATTCACCACCGGGCGCAGATGACCGTCGTCATGCGCCTGCTTGGCCTCAGCGTTCCCGGAGTATACGGCCCGGCAAAGGAAGAATGGTCATCCTACGGGATGCAGCCGCCGGCCGTGTAGCGGCCGTTCTGAAAGCCAGCGTTCACGGTGTCAGGATACCATGTACCGGCAGACTCGGGAGGAGTTGATGCGCCTTTGGTAGTCCACAAACTCATCACGTTCGATATCATCCCTCTCATTCCGTACCCGGGATTCAAACGGCTGTTCGCAGCCGATTCCACAACTCCTGCCGACGACCACTAGCTATGTCCGCGTCACCTCACTCGCACAACACTCCAAATCTCTCGAAACACGCCGGTCCCCCGACTGTCAACGTGTCCGGTCTGCTCGATATCGACCTTCGCGGCGATGGATACATCCGTCCGATCACGCTTACTCTCGAGAAGGATCCTCAGGACGCGCATGTGACTGCTCGGCAGATTCGTGACAACCACCTGCGTTCGGGTGTGATTCTCGAAGCCATTGCGCGCCGCGGAAGAGCGCCGAGCCCGGTCATGGAATCACTGAAATCCGTGAATGGTCTTGCGCCGGAGCGTTGGCTTGCGGTACCGGAATTCTCATCGTTCGAAGTGGTTTCGCCGTATGAATGGATCCGCCTGGAAGGCACAGACGACTCCATAGCAGGGAGACTCGGTGCGCGTCCGATGCGTGCAATCGATCTCTTCTGCCCTGTTGGCAAAGGGCAGCGTGCACTTATTGTTTCCCCGCCGAAAGCGGGGAAGACCATGCTTTTGCAGCAACTCGCCCATGCCATCAGCCGGAACCACCCGGATATCGAACTGGTTGTCCTTCTGATCGACGAGCGTCCGGAAGAGGTGACCGATATGCGCCGTTCGATCAAGGGACAGGTCTTCGCGAGCTCAAGCGACAGCGAACGTGGAACACACGTGCATCTCGCACAACTTGTTCTTGAGTACGCAAAACGGAAAGTCGAAACCGGCAACGACGTCGTTCTCCTTCTGGATTCCCTCACACGCCTTGGCCGGGCTTTCAACCTGCATCAACGCGGAAGCGGCCGGACGATGAGCGGCGGCGTTGATGCCCGTGCGCTGGAAATCCCCAAGCGTATTTTCGGTGCCGCGCGGAAAAACGAAGGGCGCGGTTCGCTGACAATCCTCGCCACTGCCCTGGTCGAAACCAACTCCCGCATGGATGATCTGATATTTCAGGAGTTCAAGGGGACGGGGAATATGGAGCTGGTTCTTCACCGCGAACTCGCGGATGAACGCATTTTTCCGGCGATCAACCTTGGCATGTCCGGCACACGCCGGGAAGAGCTGCTGTTTGGCCCCGACGTGTACAAGCACCAGGAACTGCGGCGTGCCATCAGCCGGATGCACCCGCGTGAGGCCATGCTTACGTTGATGAAATTGATGGACCGCTTCCCCACCAATGAGCTGTTGCTTGCACGATTCGACATATAACACGGAGGTTTGCCAATGACGCTGCGCGTTCTCATCGCGGTACTCATGCTCGGACTCGTTGCCGGTTGCTGTCATAAACAGTCCACACCTCCTCCTGTTCCAACAGCGGCCACAAGCAGCGTGCGGACGGAATGGCTCTCGCACGCATGGAGGTTCGAGAAGGATGGGTGGACGTTTCTACACGTTGAGGGTGAACCGCGGGCACGTGGCTTCCAGCATGGGTCGCTTCTTGCCCGGGAGATCGCGGACGCTCTGCACACACAACGCGTCGTCTGGGAGTACGAAAGCGGCATGACGTGGGAATGGCTTATCGCGCAAACAACCCCTTTTCTGTTGCCGCGCATGGATGCCGAGAACCTTGCTGAGATCGATGGACTCGTAGAAGGGCTTGCCTCTGCAAATGTCACGACATCACGCGAGGAGATGGTCGCATTCAATGCCTACATAGAAATCGCAGGGTATTGGTGGCCCGCAAAGAAAAAGACTCTGGGATCGGAATCTCCGATACGTTCCAAAGAATCCTGCTCCAGCTTTATCGCCACCGGAAGCATGACTGCCGACGGGGAGATTGTGCTCGGCCACAATACCATGACCGGCTATGACGACGGTTTTGTCAACGTTATCATCGACATCGTTCCCTCGACCGGGCACCGCATACTGATGCAGACCTGCCCGGGATGGATCCACAGCGGATCGGATTTTTTCATTACCGATGCCGGCCTGGTCGGATCCGAAACAACGATTGGGGGATTCAACGGATTTGATGAACAGGGTATCCCGGAGTTCTGTCGTATGCGCCGGGCAACGCAGGATGCCGATAGCATCGGACAGTGGTGCGAGATCATGAAACATGGCAACAACGGGGGATATGCCAACGCATGGCTTCTGGGCGACACGAAAACAGGAGAGATTGCACGCCTTGAGCTCGGCCTGAAGCATGTAGCCCTTGAACGAACCCATGACGGGTACTATACCGGATCGAACGTCGCGGAGAATATTAAGATCCTGCGACTCGAGACCGATGTTCAGGAAACCGATATCCGGCGATCCGGAGTTGCCCGCAGGGTACGCTGGGAACAGCTTATGGAAGAATACCGAGGGCGGATCACCGTGGATCTGGCCAGGCAGTTTGAAGCCGATCACTACGATCCCTATCTGCACCGCATCATCCAGAACGGCCGCGTCCTGTGCGACCATTCAGATCGTGATTCCCTTGTGGATCCGCCGTTTGATCCGGGTGGAACGATTGATGGCAAAGTCGTTGACAGCAAGATGGCGAAGGCTATGACCTTCTCTGCACGATGGGGCTCTGCCTGCGGAACGCCATTTGATGCCCGGGCATTTCTTCATGACCATCCGCAGTTCAAGTGGATGGCCGGGATTCTGAAAAGCCGCACAGCGCACGGATGGGCGAATTTCACGGCAGGCCAGCGTCAATGACGGCGGCTTTCCCGGAGTTGGTCTCCACACGAACGGGGACAGCGTTCCCTTTCTCCAGAATTGGCGAATGTTCTCCCAATGGAGAGTCCCTGGAGGTCGTTTGCCCAAACGCAAACAGTGGCACGATGGATGTGCAGACTATCACCTGCGATCACTTCCGCGAAAAGGCGCAACAGACCCTGGACGACCTGCGGAATGCGCGTTCACCATTGCAGTGACGAAGGCACACCATGCGACTTTCCACTCTTCTGTTGCAGTTCCGCAAAGGCATCATCCTCGCCACATCTCTCGTGGTATTGGAAAACATTGCATGGATCGTTGAACCGACGGTTTTTGGGAACGTGATCGATGCTTTCATCGACAAGTCTGTGGCGCCGATGGAATCGAATTTCCTTCTCCCACTTCTTGTGTGGGTCGGTGTCTTTCTTACCAATTCGGGAGTCGGTGCGCTGCGGCGTTCGCTCGACCAGCGCATCTATCTCAGAATGTTCGCGCGCATCGCCACGGATGTTGTCAGTGAAGCACGCCAGCAGGGGCAGAGCATTTCCCGCACTGCGGCGCGCGGCGAATTGACACGCGAGTACATTTCCTTCCTGCAGTACCGGCTCCCTGAAATCGTCGAACAAACGATTGCCATTGTCGGGGCCGTGATCGCCCTCCTCTTCTTCGACTGGCGGATCGCAGTGACATGTCTGTTCATTGTCGTTCCTTTGTTCTTCATGACCATGGTCTATAACCGGAGAGTCACGATTCACCAGAAAGCCCTGCATGATACGCGCGAGGAAGCATTCGACGTGTACTCCATGGAAGACCCGGAAGCCGTTCGATCCTATTACCAACGACTTACGCATCATGAACAGAAAATCGCCGATTGGGGTGCATTGAATTTCGGCGTCATCCGGTTCTTCCTCCTCGGCATTTTTCTGATCGTCATGTATATCTCCATTGATTTGGATGATTTCACCACGGGAAACATTTACTCGATTGTTGCCTATCTTTGGACGTTCGTGACTTCCACCGAATATTTACCGGAAATTTTGGAAAGCACATCATCGTTGCGGGATCTTTCGCATCGATTGGCAAGTGCGGACTGAGAGTGCGGTGAGAGAGTACCTCCACAGAGTTCCTTCGCGAGACCCGCATGCGTAACATCATTCTTCTCGGCCTGACGTCACTCCTGACCGACATCTCCTCAGAAATGGTGTACCCGCTTCTGCCGTTCTTTCTCGTTTCCTCCCTGGGTGCCAGCCCGGCAATTCTCGGACTGATTGAGGGCGTCGCAGAAAGTTTGGCCAGTCTGCTCAAGGTGGTGTCCGGATACATTTCCGATAGGGCCGGTCGCCGAAAGCCCCTGACAATCCTCGGCTATGCCGGTTCGGCCTTGGGCAAACTGTTGCTGTACCTGGCGGGGAGTTGGGTGGTGGTGTTTGCCGCACGCATCGTCGATCGATTCGGCAAGGGCATCAGGACCGCTCCTCGGGATGCACTCATTGCTGAAAGCAGCTCGTCTGGAGGGCGCGGACGGGCATTCGGATTGCATCGCGCCATGGATAGTGCGGGGGCGGCAATCGGCGTGCTTCTGGCATTCATGCTCATCTCTGCGGCTCCCAATGACTTCCGCCGCGTGTTTCTCTGGTCGCTCATCCCGGCCGTCCTCGGCGTTATCCTTCTTTTCTTCGTCCGTGAGACCAGGCTGCAGGATCATCGCACAGCAACGATACAACGCTTCCGCTGGCGTGTCCTCCCGGCTAAACTCCGCGCCTTCTTGATCATTTCTCTTCTGTTCTCTCTCGGCAATTCCTCCAATGCGTTTCTTCTCCTCAGGGCACGGGCGCTGCACGTTGACCCTGCGCAGATTCTTCTCCTCTATCTCGTGTACAATATTTCCTATGCGCTCTTCTCCTATCCGGCCGGAAGGGTATCAGATGTTCTTGGGCGGAAAATGGTCCTCGTGGCCGGCTACATTCTCTTCGCCGTTGTCTATTTCGGGTTCGCATTCTTCGTGGACCCGGAACGAACGTGGATCACCTGGGCTCTCTTCATACTGTACGGCATCTATAGCGCATTCACAGACGGTGTCGAAAAGGCACTCGTGAGCGATCTGGCTCCCGTCGAGATGCGGGGGACGGCCATCGGCCTGCATGCCACGCTTGTAGGCATCGGTCTTCTTCCGGCGTCGTTGATTGCGGGACAACTCTGGACGCAGATCGGTCCTGAAGCAGCGCTTGGTCTTGGAGGTCTCACGGGTTTTGTCGCCGCGATTGCGCTGGCATTGTTGCTGTAAGCATGGACAACCTTCAGGAAATTATGCACGGTGTTACTTCCCTGGTCGATCAATGACAGCGCACTCAAGGATGCGCATCCATACGCCTGCGGACTTCAATTTCTGGCGCACCGTGTACAGCCATGGATGGAGTGATCTCCCTCCTTTTCGGATTGACCCCGCCGCACGGTCGCTCTCCCGCGTGTTTGTCCTCTCCTCCGGGCGGATTGTTCCATGCACATGTACGGGGCTTCGTCAATCGCTGCGTTGCACGCTGCCACAGAGTGAGGTATTGAACACCGATGAGCGGTGTGATCTTCTACGGCAGATCAGAACAGTGTTTCGGTTGGATGAAGATTTCACCCTCTTTCATCGAGAAGCGCGCCGATATCCCGCCTATCGTTGGATTTCTCGCGCCCGTGCCGGGAGACTGCTCCGCGCACCCACCATGTTCGAAGATGCAGTGAAGATGATCTGCACCACAAACTGTACATGGGCGCTGACCACAATCATGGTCAAGGCTCTTATCGGGAGTTTTGGTCCATCACACGGAAGCGCCGTTGCCTTCCCAGATCCAACCTCGTTGGCGGGTTCGACGGAAACACAATTGCGGAAGGAGTGCTCAACCGGATACCGTTCTCGTTCACTTCTTGAACTTGCCGAGAAGGTTGCCTGCGGCGCACTGGATATCGAGGGCTGGAGAATATCATCACAGACAACAGCCGATCTCTTCACGGAAATGTGCACTGTCCGGGGCATCGGTCCGTATGCAGCAGGGAATTTGCTGAAGCTCGCGGGTCGTTATGAGCATCTCGGATTGGATTCGTGGGTACGGGGGAAATGGTATTCGCTCCATACCCGCGGGCGGAAGGTCAGCGATCGCACGATTGAAAAGTTCTATGCTCCATACGGCAGTTGGCGGGGACTCTTTGTCTGGCTGGAGATGACCAGAGAGTGGCATGACGAGAAGTTCGCAAAACCATTTCCTTAAAACTGAACTGCCACGATGCCCCGTCAATCGCCCATGCAGGTGCCAACTGCACGCGCAGCAAACACAAGCTGCGAGTCGGGTGGGACAAGGCGTTGACGCCCAATGGCCTCCTTCAAAGGAACGGTGATGACATCATTCTGACGCAGGCTGGTCATCACGCCGAACTCGCCCGCCGATGCTGCCTGGAGAGCAGCTGCCCCGAATCTTGTGGCAAGAATGCGATCGAAGGCCGTCGGGCTGCCGCCGCGTTGAACGTGTCCCAGCACCGTGACACGGGTTTCCACTCCGGTCTCATCTTCGATGCGCTTCGCCACCAACTCCCCGATGCCTCCAAGGCGCACCGGATCCGTGCGCTTCTTGTCCATTTCCTTCACGGAGATCTCACCACCTTGGGGCTTCGCCCCTTCGGCGATGCAGACGATACTGAACTTCGCCCCTTTGCTGCGCATTAATACGGTTTCGAAGACCTTATCCCAGGAAAACGGAATCTCGGGAATGAGGATGATGTCGGCGCCTCCGGCAACACCCGCGCCGAGAGCAATCCATCCTGCGTAGCGCCCCATCGTTTCCAGGACGATGACGCGGTGGTGGGCCGACGCTGTCGTCTGCAGTCGGTCGATCGCCTCGGTCGCAACAGCACGTGCCGAATCATGACCGAAGGTGATGTCTGTCGAATCCAAATCATTGTCGATCGTCTTGGGAACCCCGATCACATTCAAGCCCATCCGGGAAAGCTTGTGCGCAATGATCTGCGTACCGTCACCCCCGATGGTGATGAGCACATCCAGCTTCATGTTGCGGTAATGGTCGATCACCTGCTGGGATGCATCCACGATGCGAACGTTGTTCCGTTCCCCCATCGGAAAGTGAAAGGGGTCTCCCTTGTTGGACGTTCCGAGGATTGTCCCTCCCTGATTAATAATGCCGGTGACATCTAAAGGACTCAGCTCTCGGTGCCGCCCCTCGACCATGCCCTCATAGCCATCGATCAC
>PMMO01000229.1 GCA_003162215.1 Ignavibacteriota bacterium | reverse complement strand
TGACGATCGGGCTGCGACGGATCTTGTCCAGGTGATCCTCGAAAACGAAGGGTACCGGGTGTTGAAGGCATTCCACGGCCAGGAAGGGGTGGAGGTTGCCACGCGTGAGCATCCGGATGTAGTGATCCTCGATCTGATTATGCCGGAGATGTCCGGTGCGGCCGTTGCGCACCAGCTGAAGCAGATTCCGGCAACCCGTGCTATTCCGATCATCGTTCTGACGTCTCTTGATGTTGACGAGACACTGCAGGAGCAGCTCGGAAGCTCGATCGCCGGGTTGGTCAGCAAGGCCAGCTTTACAAAGAAGGATTTGTTGCGCGAGATTACGAACATCGAGAATGCCCGCTGGCCATAGACCAGGACGACACAAGAGGGACGACCATGAATGTCCACAACCCCGACCCTTCGACGCCGATGGATGTCATGCGAAGCGACATCCGCATGATTTGTCATGATCTGAGCAACCCGCTCGGCATTCTGCGGATGGCGGTCTACTTCCTGCAGTCGTCGCAGGGAGATCCGGAAAAGCGGGCACATTACTATACCATGATGAATGAATCACTCGACAAGATGGAGGGGCATTTGAAACGATTGCGGGCGATGGCGGTGGATGAGCAGAAACAGGGTGAATCGTAAGATGCGGCGTCCATGATGCGTACAGTCCAGAATATCGTGCTGATAGCCACACTGGGAGTAATGGCAGGAGGGTGCGCGACGCAACCGAAATGGAGCACTTCTTCTCCGGACGCATTGCGTGCGTACGAAGAGGCGGTTACCCAGTGGGAGCGATTCTACTACGCAGAAGCGGCAGCGTCATTCAAGAAAGCCATCGCAGCCGACACGATGTTCGCCGTTGCCTGGGGCCGGCTGGCGCTGTTGCACTTGAACACCATGGATGAGGTGTCAGCGCGCAGGGAAAGCGCACACGCACTCGCGTTGAGCTCGCGTACGACAGAACGCGAGAAGCTTCTCGTGCGTCTCTGGTACTATCGCATCATCTACGACAATGCGCATGCAGCGGCGGTGGCAGAATCTCTGATCGCACTCTATCCCAAGGAACCCGAGGCATTTCTTCTGCGGGGGCAGCTCTATGAGCAGGAAAAGAATTTCGAAGCTGCTGTGCGCTTGTATGAGCGGTCAGTGGCTGCTGATACCGGATTTGCTCTTGGTGTGATGTCGCTCGGGTACGCCCATTCAAATCTGGGTGAACAAGACAAGGCGGTGGGCTACATGCAGCGCTATATCCGTATGGCGCCGGATGCAGCCGACCCGCGCGCGAGCTATGCAGATATTCTGGTGCGTGCCGGCCGGTACGGTGACGCTCTTGAACAATACCGCGCGTCGCTTTCGCTCAAGCCGGATTATTGGTACTCCGTTCGCCAGATTGGCGGAGTCTATGCTGTGTTGGGGCGTTTGCAGGAAGCCGGAAGGGAATTTGATCGCTCCCTTGAAATGATTCCCCCGGGACCCTCGACGAATGCACTGCGCCTGCGCTTCCACGGGTATCTCGATTTGCAGCGTGGCGCGTACGAGGAGACCGTGCGCAAGTTCCAAGAGTCCATTGCCATTGACTCTTCTGTCCTTGGGAGCGCATTCAATTTGACGCTAGCCCTCGCGAAGCTGAAACGCTTTCCGGAAGCTGAGGAGTACATCCGGCGAATGCTGGATGAGCTCCGACAGAAGCATCTTTCGGACTCTCCCGCGATGCAGGGATATCACCTGATGCGGGCGCGGGTGCTCACGGAGAACCGGCGGTTTGACGAAGCGGAGCAGGCCTGCAGATCGGCCCTGGAATACTCGTCGCCGCTGATGCGCGGTGCGGTGTACAGCCAGCTGGCACGCACGTACCTTGAATCCGGCAAGTATGAATCTGCGCTCGATGCGGTGGAAGGTGCGCTGGGAGTCAACCCCAATGCCCCGGACGCACTGATGATACTTGCAAGAGTCTACAACGAACAGGGGGATCGGCGCATGGTGAGTGAGGTCGGTCAACGATTGACAGAGCTCTGGAAAGACGCCGACCGGGATTTCCTTCCGCTCATCGAGCTCCGTAGATTGCTCAGCACACCGCGGAAGCACCCCGGCACATAGTCAGTTCCCGAATCCCAGTCGTTTGCGTGCATCCGCCGACATCCGCTCGGGTGTCCAGGCAGGTTCCCACACGATGCGCACATCGGCTTCTTTGACCCCCTCAAGAGCGAGAACGCGGTTTCTGATGCTCTGCGCAATCATTCCGCTCATCCCGCAGCCAGGAGTGGTAAGGGTCATCTTCACTCCCACCCAGTCGTCAATGATCTTCACATCGTAGATAAGTCCGAGATCGACGACGTTTACCGGAATCTCCGGATCGTAGCAGTCGCGCAATGCTGCATAGATCTGTTCTTCGGTTATGCGTGTAGCTTGCTGATCGTTCACGGCAGATACTCCTGATTGTCGGTAGTATAAAGATACGACGCGGGGGGCGTCTTTTCAAGGGGCACGGTGGCCCTGCCCGCTCCGGGGTGGCGTGCCGCACGAGCACGATCCGGCACAAGGTGTCTTCACATCCCTTTGGAGACTACGAATCTTCCATCGCGTGAGAACGTACGCGACAAGAACAACAACGGCGAGAGCACCCGCTGTCTGCCAGTCCATTTCAGCTTCCTCCTAAGAGTAGCACGCCACGGTGGACGGCAAAGGATACGCCATAGGCAAGGACGGTCATGTAGAGGAATTGAAATGCCGGCCATTTCCAGCCGTTCGTTTCACGGTGCACAACGGCCACCGTGGAAAGGCACTGCAGTGCGAGCATGTAGTACGCGAGCAGCGCGAGCGTTGTTGCCAGGCTGAACGTGGACTGGCCCGTGCGCGCATCGACGTCATTTTGCATCGCCCGGTTCAGGGTTGCGGTCTGCGGACGGTTGTCGTTGTCGGCAATATTGTAGATCGTTGCCATAGCGCTGACGAAGGCCTCACGCTGCAACAGTGAGGAAATCAAACCGATGCCGATTTTCCAATCGAAGCCCAGAGGGCGAATCAGGGGTTCAATCGCCCGGCCCATCTGTCCGGCATAGCTCTGCTGGAGACGCTGTGAGGGAGCGGCCTGGTCATTTTTGGGATATGTTGCAAGAAACCAGAGAAGAATCGAGACCCCGAGGATGATGGTTCCCGCAGTCTTTAGAAATGCCAGTACCCGCTCCCAGACCAGGTACAAGACTGTTTTCATAGACGGGATCCTGTACGGCGGGAGTTCCATGATGAAGAGGGGTGGCACACTGCTCAAGAGTGTTTTCTTGAACAGCCATGCCATGGAGAGTGCCATCACCATGCCGGTCACGTAGAGTACCAGAAGAGTGAGTCCCTGATACGACACGACGCCGAGCAGCACGGTGGGAGGTATACACGCGGCGATGAGAAGCGAATAGACCGGCAGGCGGGCGCTGCAGCTCATCAGCGGTGCGACGAGTATTGTCGCGAGCCGGTCTTTGGGGTTTTCAATCGTGCGTGTTGCCATAATGCCGGGGACAGCACACGCAAAGGAGCCGAGAAGCGGGATAAATGATTTTCCGTGCAGTCCCACTTTGGACATCAGCTTATCCATGATAAAAGCTGCACGTGCCATGTAGCCGCTGTCTTCGAGGAGGCCGAGGAAGACGAACAGGAATGCTATTTGCGGGAGGAATGTTACTACGCCTGCGACTCCTGCAAGTGCGCCGTCGACAATCAAGCTGCGGAGATCTCCCGGCGGCATCGTATCGAGGATGAGGCGTCCCAGTGCATCGAAACCGGTGCCGATCAACTCCATCGGATAGGTTGCCCAGCTGAAGATGGTCTGGAAGACGACGGCCATCACGCCGAGGAACAGGAGGAATCCCCATACACGGTGTGTGACAATCCTGTCGATGCGATCCGTCAGGGAGCGGTCGGACCGCCCCTGCATTCGCAAGGCCGTTGCGCAGAGATCCCGGATCCATGCATAGCGGGTTTCAATGAATACCGTCGGGGGATCTATGCCGAGGAACGCCAAACGCTCGTGAGTAGTGCGCAGGTACTTCCGCATCCGATCATCGAACGGGTCGATCCGTCCGGCAACAGCATCAGGGGCAATGAGTAGAGACGTTGCTTCATAGGAAGCTGCTTGTAACGTCATCCGGCAGTCGGTCCGCAGCATTTCGGCCAGCCGGTCGTGCGCGTGTTGCAGCGGCTGCGGCACAGGCCAGCGGTGTCCATTCCCGTTTGACTGTGGAACCGTCGCGAGTGCACGGCGTACATGCTCAATTCCTTCCCCTTTGTACGCGGCCGTCCTCAGCACCGGTATTCCCAATGCTTCGGAGAGAAGACGTGTATCGATCAGCATCTCCCGTTCCTGGGCAAGATCGCACATCGTGAGCACCATGACAACGGGGAGGTGGCAGTCTATCACCTGTGTAACGACGTACAGATTACGTTCGAGACTCGTTGCGTCAACAACGCACACGACGACGTCGGGGGGGGAAGATCCTATCCGGCCGAGAAGAGCGTCCGTAGTGATTTGCTCATCCGGAGCACACGGGTGCAGACTGTACGTGCCGGGAAGATCCAGGACGGTAATCTCCTGACCATCCGGCAGAGTGCATCGGCCCTCTCTCCGCTCGACGGTGACTCCGGGATAGTTGCCGACTTTGTGATGCAGACCGGTAAGGGAGTTGAAGAGTGTGGTCTTGCCGCTATTCGGATTGCCCAGGAGAGCGACTGTGTTCACCCTGCGGGTTGATGTCTTCAAATGGCTCAAACAGCCTTCTCGCGAAACACGAAGATCCCGCGCGCCTCTGTGCAGCGAAGCATCAGCCGGTATCCTTTCACATGGATTTCAATCGGATCGCCGAGGGGTGCGCGGCGCACGAACCGCAGCCGGGTTCCCCTGATGACACCCATCTCCTGAAGTCGCTGTCGGGCGGGCGCGGGAAGACCGGAGAGAGTTGCAACCGTGCCCTGTTCACCTGGGGAAAGCTTCTCCAACGCAACAGGTTCCATCATCAGCCTTTCCTTTCTGTTTCCCGTGTCTTCACGCACTTCGTGCACGTTCCAAATATCTGCAGGCTCGAACTGTGCGGCGTGAAGTCCTTCGATGTGCAGACTTCTTCCTGGATTTTGTTGAGGCGTTCATTTACGAATTCCAGAATATCGCCGCATTGAAGGCAGATGAGGTGGTGATGATGTGGCCTGCCGAACGCTTTTTCGTACCGCGATGAGTTCTCGGCGAAACGGTACTTCGAAATCAAACCGCATTCCTGGAAGAGGTCAAGCGTGTTGTACACCGTAGCCCTGGAGATTTTCTTGCCGCTTGACATCAGGCGGTAGTACAGGCCTTCGGCGTCAAAGTGCCCCTGGGTCTGGACGATTGCATCGAGTACCGCCATGCGGGTCGGCGTAGATCGCAGTTTTCCTTGCGATTTCAGGTACTTTTGCAGCATTTCTTGCGCTGCTTCGCCGTTCATAGCCGCCTCATGTGTTTAGAATTAGTCTAAATACAAATAATAAAAACAGCCTTCTTTGTCAAGAGTTTTTTCTTGCGTTTTTTGCTCGTTTTTACGAATTTCATGTGGACTATTTGCATCCATTCCTTTCGCCCAAATTCTTAATGAAAACGCATAAGAGCCGATTCCTAAAGGGACGGAACATCAATGATGTTGGAGCGCGATGTCACCATCGCGCATGAGCCTTACCGGTGCCTTGACCCCCGCCGGATTGGGCGGATCGTGCGTTGTGCCGTATCACGATACCCATTTCTCCATTGGGCACTCCCTGCACCAGGGTTCGCCGTTCATTGATGACCGGCAACTGCGAAGAGAAGGTGTTATCAGGATCACTGATATCCTGTTTGACTACGGTGTCCTGTTGAGCACTGGCGGTTTTTTTGGACCGTCATTCGCAATCCGGAGTTTCAGAAAGAGATGGGTATACCGTGCGGATTGATATTCTTCGGGATGTACATGAGACCGCTGCCCTCGTTCTCGATGCGAAAAGAAAGGGAGGCAAAACGAGAGGTATCATTGGAGTACTTGCGCAACGAGTATCAACGCTCACGAAAACCACGCAGATAGCAGACCACTTCTATCGTCAAGGAGAAAACCCATGAACCGTTTGCAGGAATTGCGGGATCTACTCACAACGTTCGAAAAGGACTTTGTGAAATTCTATGAGAAGGGCAACAAGTCCGCCGGGACGCGCGTGCGGAAGCACATGAACGAGCTCAAACGCAAAGCCCAGGAAATCCGGAAGGAAGTCCAGGATATCAAAGCCGTGGACAAGACCGGAGAGCCAGCAGCGCCGGAACAGCAGTAGAGAGTTGAGGTAGAGAAACAGAGAACCCACCTTGCGGTGGGTTCTCTGTTTAGGCTTGTTCGCTA
>PMMO01000240.1:227-7197 GCA_003162215.1 Ignavibacteriota bacterium | reverse complement strand
GTCTTTGCACATCAATGAGTATTTCCGTTCCTGTCCCGCCATTTCCACGGGGCATCCCTGACATATGCCAATCCCGCACGCCATCTGCCCCTCGAGGGACACTTCGCAGTCGAGGTCTCTTGCGTCTGTGAATGCGCTGAGTGCCCGAAGCATGAGAGTCGGCCCGCAGGCAAAGAAGCGTGGTCGCAGGATCTTGTTCTTCTCCAGAATTTCTGCCGCAAGATCGACCACGGTCCCCTGCAGGCCCCTGGTTCCGTCGTCAGTCGAGACGTGGACGTTGGTAAGATGTGTGTCGATGACCAGGTCGGACGACCGTGCTCCCAGAAGCGTCACCACATCTTTCCCCGCTTTCCGCAGAGCCGACGTGGCTATGGGTAACGGGGCAACCCCGAGCCCGCCGCCGACNNGCAGTGTCAAATCCGGGATCGTCAAGATGAAAGCCATGACCGAGCGGACCGAGGAGATCAAGTTCGTCTCCTGCCTCCACCTCCGCGAGCAGGGCTGTCCCTTTGCCGATGCGCCGGAACAGGATCTCCAAAATCTCGCCTTCAGTCCGGTACACACTGAACGGCCGGCGCAACAACGGCTCAATGCCGTCGCGCACAAGGATGTTCACGAATTGTCCTGCCGCAACCGTTGTACTCAGTTCGGGACAATGAAGAGACAGCACGAACACATCGGGTGCAACAGAACGAAGGTGTAAGACGGGGGTGCGAAGGTGGAGCATTAGCGAAGAACTCTGTCGTCGGGAATATCAAATGGACTATCAGGTGTTTCCTTTCCAGGCACCGGCGGGGCCGAGGGGCGTCGTCGTTTGTTTACGCTTTCTTCGTCAAACTCTACAGGTTTCTTTTCGGGTGGCATCCCGGGAGGAGCAACGGCAGTTGTGTCGGCCNNAGTTGAGTCGTTCTTTTTGGGAACCAGCGCAGCCTGACGGGCACTCTGGATCTCTGCAACCCGCGGTTGAACGCGTTGCGCGTAGAGAGAAGCGGGGTACCTGGCCGCAAGACGTTCGTAGGTCGCGCCGGCGCTGTCCAATTGTTTGGTGTGATACTCATACGTCCACCCGATGGCATAGAGAGCCCGTGGCGCGATGGGTGAGGTTGGCGAGCGGTGTACAATGGCTTCGAACGAATCGATCGCCGCGGCATACTTTCCTGATTGAAGGAGAGCAGTCGCGCTGCGGTAACTGAGATCCACCGGATCCGGGATTTTCACCGAAGGGGGAAGCCCGAGCATGCGCTTTGATTCTTCGGCGAAAGGCGAATCGGGAAAACGCCGGATGATCTCCCTGAACAGCGAGTCGGAGACCGTGTGCGTTCCTGTCGAATCCTCACTCTCCATGCGGGCAAGCACGTACAGTGCACGCGGCGCCGGACGGCTGTCGGGAAATTTCCGCAACAAGCGCTTGTACCAGAACCGCGCGGAGTCGGGAAGCGCCATGGTCGCATAGAACAACCCCGCCAGATCATCCATGCGGTCTGCCTGACGGAAGTTGATGGTGTCGAGAGGAAGCGGGGGCATCTGCGGTGCATGCAATCGCATGCTGTCCGCACGCGCGATCGCAGAGGAATCCTTGCGTCCTGTCTTCAGTGTATCCGCACGGGCAACAGAGGCAGAGTCGATGCGCACACTGTCTCGAACGACGTTCGCCGTGTCGCGAGGATGAAGTGCGGCCTCGCGAAGACTATCCAGTTTTGCGATGTCGTTGCGATAGGTAATGTAGCGCGTCAGATAATCTGCCCTGCGGACGATTTGGGGCCTCGACTCGGCGGTGATCGCGGCGCCCCGTCCGCGGTCGAACACTGCACGTGCAGAATCATACTGAAAGAGAACGGTTTCATAGATCATGCCGAGCGCAAGCTTGGCGTCCGCCGAGGTCTCCGTGCGTGCGTAGGCGGTATCGACGTACGCATACTGCTCCAAGGCCTCCTGGATGGCCCCCCGGTCGCGGGCGACATTGCCCAGTTCAAAGTCAATCTGGCCATAGAACTCGCGGTAATTGGTGTTCGAACGCAAAGCCAGGAGCACATTGTGCGCATCATCGAACCGGTGCTGTTTGTTCAACATCCGTGCGACACCAAGGCGCGCACGGTATTCTCCGAGGTAGGAGCCACTGAGCGAGAATGAACGTTGATACGCCTCCTGGGCTTTGACGAAGTCCTTCTCCTGCATGTACATTTCTCCGACTTTCATCAATGCCTGGGCACGTTTTTCCGACGTATTGCCATATTCACCCACCTGGATGAAGAAAGGGCGGGCACGTGTGTAGGCTTTATCATCGAGTGCAAGTTGCCCCAACACAAGTGCCGCTTCCGCAACCATGCGATCCTCACCCTTCCCGGTGGCAAGGTCGAGCACCTGCTGCGCAGTCTTTGCGGCGTTCTCCCGGTCGTTGCTTTTGTAATACGCAAACGCCAGCAATGCCTGCGCCTCCAGAGCAAGATCACTCTGCGGATATCCGTCGATCAATTCCTTGAACTTCCGTTCGGCCTTTTGGTACTCATTCTGGTAGTAGTACGAACGCCCGATCATCATCAGCGCGTCATCCACAAGGCCTGCCTCGGGATGATACTGCAGAAGCTTTGAACACTTTTCGATGACATCGGTAAATTTTGTTTTCGCAGTCTGGCTGATGTTCAATGGTATGAGAAAGTTGCGGCCGGATTCTTTGGTCTCTGGCATCGCCCAGACATCTGCTTCGGCCTCGGCGTACGCGCGCTGCGCGTTGTAGTAGGTGTTGAAATATGCGGTGAAGGAATCCCATACGCTGCACGATGAAAACAGCGTGAGGGCCAGAATCGAAAGAATGGGGATACAACGATGAGCAGCAGTCCGCACAGTTTGCTCCGGGTCACACGTAGGTCATTGCAACATAGCGAAAGCCATGGGGAAAGTCAAACGTTAAACCAATTCCCCCCTCTCCGGTCTAACTCCTGTAGATGGTACGGCATAGCTCATTCAACCAACACGAGGTGATACGATGAAGAAACTTGTTGCAGTACTGTTCATGGCAGCGATGGCAACCCTGGCTTTCGCGCAGCCCGAACCCGGCATGGGAATGGGAAAGGGCCCGGGACACGGCGACAGCGAACGGCCAATGCACGGACGGAAGGAGCTGATGGCAAAGCTCAAGCTGACCGATGACCAGGAAGCGCAGATGCAAAAGATGCGCATCGACCTCGAGAAGAAACAGACCGCGTTGCAGGCGAAGATACGCATCGCCCGATTAGAAATGCAGGAGCTCTTCAGCGCTGTCAACCCCGACAAAGCGACAATCGAAAAGAAAATAAAGGAAGTGTCCGACCTGCAGTACCAGGAGAAACTGAACGGGCTGGATCATCTTTTCAGCGTGAAGGCGATCCTCAGCCCCGAGCAACAGAAGATCTGGAAGGACCACATGAAACAGGCCGGGCCGGAGATGCACGAGTGGATGATGGAGCGGATGATGGGCCGGAGGACGGAGCAGAGGATGGAGCGGGAGGAGTAGGGAGAAGCGGGACTGGGGTATGTGAACAAGGCTCTGGTGGGAAGAAGGCAGTGGGCACGAGGCAACAGGCACTAGTGTCCATCGCCTCGTGCCTATTTCTTTATAAGCAACTCCTGCCCCGCAATGATCTTGTTCCGACCGAGATCATTCCACTCCATCAAATCCGACGGAGTGACTGCAAACGCTTTTGCAATGTCCCACAGCGTGTCACCCTTCTTCACAACATACACAACGGTCTTGGGGTCGCTCTTTATATGTGATGCGGCGTTGGGATTGTTCGGCGTTACGAGCGTGAGGTGCTCCGCACTCTTATGAATGACGAGGCGTTGACCGCTATTGATGCGGGACGTGCGCAGATGGTTCCACCGTTTCAACTGCACGATGCTGACGCCATGATCGCGAGCGATGGCTTCCAGGGTTTCGCCTGACTTCACGGTGTAGCCGTCGGTATTCTCGGACGTCGCGCGTTGTGCCGGACGATCGGCCTTGTTGGCCATGGCGGCTTCCTTTTGTGCAAACGTCATATCGTCAATGCGTTTGTAGGAAGCAGCATTCTTCTCCTTGACGAAGATCTCGAGAGTCTGTCCGACCCGGATATGACTTCCGTACGCAATGTCGTTCCAATTCCGGATATCGGCGGCGCGGCAATCATACCACTCTGCGATATGACCGATCGTATCACCTTTCTTCACCGAATACAGGATGCGCGTGCTCCCCTTGGGATGGCCGGAAGGATGGTGAGCGGAACGAGCGAGTGCCCTTGCGACTCTGGTCTTGTCGACATACCGCCGTGAATCATCGCGTGCGGATTCCATCCTGGCCGACGCCTGAACAAGCGAGGCAAACCGGTCGGACCCCCGCGGCACCGGGATGACAACCTGCTTCCCCACCGACAGACGCCTCAAAGGAGCAATCCTGTTTGTTTCCTTAAGCACGTCCACGGTAATCCCGTAGCGGGTCGCAATCGCGCCGAGTGTTTCGCCGCGGCGTACAGTGTGGACGATCCAATCGCGCTTCGCGCCTTCCGGAATGTTCGCATACTTCACCCGGAATATCTGCGCCCGCCCTTCAGGAATGCGCAGCACATAACGTTTCACCCCGGGCGGTGTGCACCATTGCACAAGTTCCGGATTGAGTTCCCGCAGTGCCATCACATCAGCACCAGCGCAATCGGCGAGAAGATCAAGATCGATCCCGTCATCCACACTCACAGTATCATACACGAGCGGAGGATAGGGAACAACATCCTCGAATCCATATCTGCCGGGATTCAGGGCGATGAGCGTTGCCGCGATGTATTGAGGGACATAGTTGCGGGTTTCCCGGGGGAGCCGGCGCCGCATTTCCCAGAAATCCGTTGAACCGGTGCGCCGGATGCCGGAGTAGATCCTGCCCGCTCCCGAGTTGTAGGCTGAAAGCACAAGATACCAATCCCCGAACTCCTCGTACAAATCGCGCATATGACGCGCAGCCGCGCGGGTGGCCTTCTCAAAATCGCGGCGTTCATCAAGGAAGTACGACGCACGCAACCCGTAGAGCCGCCCTGTCCCTTTCACGAACTGCCACATGCCGACAGCACGCGCCCAGGAACGCGCATTCGGATTCACGCCGCTCTCGATCATGCAGAGGTGCACAAGTTCCTCGGGAACGCGCTCCTGCTGCAGAATCTTCTTCAACAGCGGGAAGTATCGTCCGGAGTTTTTGATCCACCGTTCCATATGCATGCGGCCCCGCCCGGTGAAGAACTCGATGTTCCTCTCCACCATGGTGTTCATGACAAGCGGAACGGTCGTCCCCTGCACGATGGTCTTCTGCGGTCCCAGCGATGCGGTATCCGACAGATCGGCGACCTGGTTCATCTTTTCCCGCAGGGCCGATATCGAGGTCTCGGGGGACAGACTGTCGATGCGTGCAATGTAGAGTTCGTAGTCCTCCACCACCGCTCTGCTGAGATCGGCAAAATCCTTATTCGAGTCGATATCCGGTATGACACTCAGTTCATCGAGCAAGGAGATCGCTTCTTCAAACTGCACCACCGACCTGAGGGAATCGCCGTTCGCGGCCGCAGCCGTCGCAGAAAGGTAATGCTGCCGCGCGGTCTCCAGCATTGTGCCAATGAGCGAATCGTTCGGGACCCCGTACGGTTCATTCGACGCCGTGGCCTTGTCGGCCGCAAACATCTCCAGTTGAACAGGTNNGCGAATCAGGCAGGGCGTGGGAGAAAGCCAGGGGCACGGGGTCTTGTGCCGGCTGCGGAGTTGCACACCCGACTACCATGAGCGCCGCAGCAGCGGCAAAGAGGCTCACATTTCGCATCATGCACCTTTCGCTACTCTAGAAATCCTTTGCACTTGCACGATATTCCCGAAGGAATATTTTATATAATACGCGCTTTGGCAATGAGTGTCAAGAAGAAGGGCAATGGGCACGAGGCATAGGGCAATGGGCACGGGGCATTGGGCACGGGGCACTGGGCATTTGGCAGGAGGCTCCAAGTGCAGGAGGGCTGCCGGCTATAATGGGATATTGCCGTGCTTTTTTCGAGGATTCGTGTCCACCTTGTTGTCGAGCAGTTTCAATGCGCGAATGAGACGGGGTCGAGTATCATGCGGTTCGATAATTGCATCAATGTACCCCCGGCTGGCCGCCATGTAGGGGTTGGCAAACTTCTCCCTGTACTCACGCTCGCGCACAGCGAGCNNTTTCTTTCTTGAAAATAATCTCGGCCGCACCCTTGGGGCCCATCACAGCGATTTCCGCCATGGGCCACGCGAAGTTCATATCGCCCCTGATGTGTTTTGAGTTCATCACATCGTAGGCGCCGCCGTACGCTTTGCGCGTAATCACGGTGAGCCGAGGCACCGTGGCCTCGCAAAACGCATAAAGCAGTTTTGCACCGTTCGTGATGATCCCCCGCCACTCCTGATCGGTCCCGGGCATGAATCCCGGAACATCTTCAAATACCACAAGGGGAATGTTGAACGCATCGCAGAACCGCACGAACCGTGCTCCCTTCTTGGAGGCATCAATATCCAGCACACCCGCCAGCACCGCCGGCTGGTTCGCTACTATCCCCACAGACCGGCCGTCGAGGCGCGAGAAACCTACCACAATGTTCTGCGCGTAGTGCGCGTGCACTTCAAAGAAGACCCCATCATCAACAACGCGCCGGATGACTTCCGTGATGTCGTACGGCTTGTTGGGATTCTCGGGGACAATAGTATCAAGGCTCATATCCTTCCGGCCGGGGTCGTCGGTGGTAGGAAGGACAGGCGGCTCTTCAAGGTTGTTCGACGGGAGATAACGCAAAAGTGTACGGATGGCTTGCAGGCATTCCGTTTCGTTCTCACAGGCAAAGTGCGCGACACCACTGCGCGTCGCGTGCGTCATCGCGCCGCCAAGCTCTTCAGACGTGACATTCTCCTGTGTCACCGTTTTCACAACATTCGGTCCCGTGACGAACATGTAGCTCGTGTTCTT
>PMMO01000240.1:0-188 GCA_003162215.1 Ignavibacteriota bacterium | reverse complement strand
GCTTCCGAGAGGGATCCGCCGAACACCGTGAAATCCTGGCTGAAGACGCACACGGTCCTGCCATCAATCGTCCCGGTGCCCGTCACAACCCCGTCGCCGGGGAATTTCTGACGATCGAGACCGAAGTCGGATGAACGGTGCTCGACGAACATATCGACTTCGTCAAAACTGCCTTCGTCCAGAAGCAG
>PMMO01000252.1 GCA_003162215.1 Ignavibacteriota bacterium | reverse complement strand
CGCTACCAGCAATACTTCAACGACAATCCCGGCACGTATTTTCTTACCTCCGGATGGATCGAGCGCGGAGAGGCATCCGGCGAGCTCAAACAGCTTTCTATCCCGAGCAAGAACGGGATGGACTTGACGTTCGAGCAGCTCCTCCAAAAGTACGGCGAAGAAAACGCGCGCTACCTCTTCGATGAACTGTGCGATCACACCAGGCACTACCGCCAGATCAGCTATATCGCCATGGGTGTCGAACCGGATAGCCGCTTTCACGAACATGCTGAGGCCCGCGCCAAAGACCATGGTTGGAAGTTCGATGCGGTGCAGGGCAATCTCTCTCTCCTTGAACGCCTGGTCCGTGCGGAGTGGAATGAGGAGGACTTCCTTGTCGTGCCACCGGGACATGAAGTCGTGACCACCTACGACGAGCGCATCATCGCTTCCCAGCCGGTGAAGGAATGAGCGACACGGTCCGCATTCGGCTGCGCCCGATGGGCGTTGCATTCGAAGTCCAGCGCGGGACTCCACTGCAAGATGTTCTGTTCCCGTTCGGCGTTGAATTTCCGTGTGGTGGCAAAGGGAAATGCAAAGGATGCCGGGTGCGCGTCATTAAGGGGACGCTCCCGCTCAATGCCGAACAGGAGCGCATGCTCACACCGGAGGAACGCGCTGGAGGCTGGCGTCTTTCCTGTCAGTGTAACGCCGAACCTGACCTGGTGCTGGAGCTTGCCCAATGGGAAGCCCAGATCCTGGCGGACACCACAGGCTTTACCTTCACTCCGAAAACCGGGCTTGGCATTGCCATCGACATCGGGACGACCACTCTCGTGGCTCAACTGCTGGACCTGGAACGAGCGGAGGTTCTGGCTGTGCGCACCGCACTTAACCCGCAAGCCAGATTCGGCGCCGATATCATGTCTCGCGTGGGCTACGCCGTAACCGAGCGAGGACAGGGCAAGCTCGTGGAGGTCGTCCGCCGACAAATCGGGAAGATGATAGAGGAACTTCTTGAGGCGGCAGACCGGTGCACCAACCCTGTGGCCGATATTGTCATTGTCGGCAACACGGTAATGCATCACCTCTTCTGTGACTTCAGTGTTGAACCGCTCTCACACTATCCTTTTGCGCCCGAGCACCTCGCAGGAATCACGCTCGACGTGCGGCAGCTGGGGTGGACAATCTCCGGATCGCCTCCCATTCGATTTCTTCCGAATATCGGAGGATTTGTCGGGAGTGACATTCTTGCCGGCGTTTTTGCCACAGGACTTCACACCGGGGATCATCTGAATGCATTGATTGACCTCGGCACCAATGGCGAGATAGTGATTGGCAACAGTCAACGCATGCTCTGCGCTTCGACAGCGGCAGGTCCGGCGTTTGAGGGCGCGCGTATCTACATGGGTATGCGCGCGTCGACGGGCGCAATTTCGGCGGTGCGAATCCACCACGGACAATTTGCGTGTCATGTGCTTGGCAATGTGGCTCCGCGTGGCATTTGCGGAAGCGGGCTGGTGGATGCGGCCGCATGTGCGCTGGAACTGAAGTACATTTTGCCGGGAGGTCGTATTGCCGGCGGAGACAAATCCCTCATGCTGTGCGAACCGGTAAAATTGTCACAGACGGATATACGGGAGCTTCAACTCGCAAAAGGCGCCATCGCAGCGGGCGCGCGTCTGCTTCTGCGACAATGCAACGTCCGGGGATCGGACATCGGGCGTGTCCATCTTGCGGGCGCGTTCGGTAATTACATCGATACCGCGAGTGCCCGACGCATCGGATTGCTCCCGTTTGCATCGGGGCAAATTCATCCGGTGGGCAATACTGCCCTCCTCGGGGCCAAGATGGCCCTCTTTGCCAATCCGACCATTATTGACGCCCTCGCACAACGCATCACACACGTTTCTTTGAACGAGCTGCCGGAATTTCAGGATGTGTATGTCGAAGAAATGCTCTTTCCAACAAGCATAGATGAACCCTAATCGATGAAAGGCGCTCCATGGCCGGGACACCACACCTGGATATCGTTGCTGCGCTCGGACAAGCGCCGGAAGATGTGGTGTTATGCGGAAACCTCGATCCGTCAGAGGTCTTCGTGAATGGCACCGTCGCGGAAGTCCGCTTGAAAACCAGGACGTTGCTTGAGGCGACGGCACAGTACAAGAACTTCGTGATTTCCTCAGGATGCGACGTTCCCGCTCAGGCGCCGATGCAGAACCTCTGGACGTTTTTTTACAGCGTAGGAGAGTTTGAGAAGAACCTGTAGTACACCTGGCCCGTCGCCATACGTTTTACGAGGAGCGCGAGTTCACGGGCATGGTAATCTCCCCACATCGACGATTCTCCGCAGGGTATTTTGCGGCCCTCAGGCACATGATCCCATCCGTTCGGACGATGATATACCGAATGGAGGATCAACCCTTCATGCCTTGCATCAAAGGAAAGATACGGTTCTCCAAAGAGCGTCCGCGTCACAGTGAGTCCTGCCCTCGCATAACGATCGCCATCTCTGTTTCTCCCTTGTCCTGCAAGGAAGTTGCCAAGGCGGATGAGCCCTTGCGCCGCAATCGCCGCGGCAGAACTGTCCACAGGTTCGTGATCGTTGAAGGGTTCGGCCGGCCGGTTCAGGTAGTCCCCCATGTGCGCAAGACCGGGTGCTCCCGTGTCCCAATACGGGATGCCATCCGCGGGCGTCTGGGCCAGGTAGAACTCCGCCACGGCTATGGCCGTGTTCAAGAATCTCGCTATCACCTCTTCCTTCGATGCTCCAAACTCAAAGGCATCCACAGGAAGAGTATCCAGAAACTCGAGCTCCTCAGCATAGCCACACAGAATCCACGCATGACCCCGGGTCCACGTGCTGAACGGCGTGTATCCTTGCTGGGTGCTTGGACAACGGTAGGAGCCATCGTTCAGGTTGAATATCGACTCGTGTGCGACGCGGCCACGGATATCGTATACATCGCGTCCTTCGCCAAAGTAGACATTATACTTTGCGGTCGCTTCGGCATGAAGAATCAGGCGTTCAAGGAGCGATATCTTCCGGTCTTTTTCTCCCATCAATACATGACCGAGCCGGTATGCAACGGCGAGCACGCGCAGGGAGCGCACGGTATCGGCAAACAGCGAATGCGGACCGTTGAAGGAGTAGATATATCCCCCTCCGTCCTCAAGAGCAGTCCATCGCGCAGCCTGCACTGCCCCGCTCACTTTCAGCGCCAGCGCATAGAATGACCGTTCCCATGTGTTCTCCGGGATTCTACCTTCGTTCATCAATCGAAGGAGATTGCCGTACGTGCTGATGTTGTTGAAGCCATGGTCGTGCACACCGATATGACTCACATGGGTGGCCATGGACTTCACCGTCGCATCGCGCCCGATCACCAGGAAGTGCTGATCGCCTGTGGCATCAAACTGCAGCAGCGCGGAACCGAATTGGAAACCCTGCGTCCATTCGGTCCACCCGCGTGAAGTATATTCTCCGCGCACGGTGAAGACCGGAGTGCCGCGCGAGGGATCCCACCGCTTCTGCAGGGTGCTGATCTTGGCTGCCGAAAGACTGAACAGCGCATCAATCTGTGAAAGAAGTTGTTCGGGCGTCAGAGCGAAGTCAATGTGAAGCATGGCATAAGGTCGAGGATGAGGTTGCTGAAATTAGAATCTTCTCAGGTGCATTCCACCATCAAGATAAATCACGCATCCCGTGGAATATGGAAACGCGCCCGTCACGAGAGCGCCGACGGCCTTGCCAACATCGTCGGGACGGCCCCAACGGTTTTGAGGTACAAGGCCCTCGCCCATCATCCGGTCGTACTTTTCCTTTACTCCGCTGGTCATCTCGGTTGTCATGATTCCGGGACGCAGTTCAAAGACATGAATGCGTGAGGACGCGAGCCGGGTAGCCCAGAGCTGCGTCACCATCGCGAGTCCGGCTTTGGAAATGCAGTACTCACTCCGGTTGAGCGATGCCGTGTTTGCCGACACCGAGGAGACATTCACAATGGAGAACCCATGAGGCAGCAGTGGATCGGGTCGCTGTGAAAGCCAGTAGTTTGCCACAACCTGCGTGAGAAAGAATGGTCCTTCCAGGTTCACCTGGAGAACGTGTTCGAACGATTCCAACGACGTTTCCGTGACATCGGCACGCACAATTGGACCGATGCCCGCGTTGTTTACGAGGACATCAATCCTTCCCAGAGCGCTGAGCGTTTGTTCCACGAGTCGCACACGGTCGGCTTGTTCGGCTATATCGGCCTGGAAAGGGATGAAGCGTTGATCGATCTGGCTTTGGCGGGAGCGACAGAGGTCGACGGTTTCACCCGCTGCAGCGGTGTTCCTGGAAAAATTGATGACAACGGAAAAACCCAACTCTGCAAGACGAACCGCGACACCACGTCCCAGCCCGCGACTTGCTCCCGTAACGAGGGCAACCGGAGAACTCTCAGCCATGTGAACTTCCTTTCTGCAGCATATGGAGGCGCTCCAGCGCCAGATCTCTCTTTACAGTGTGTACCAGATCATGATACAACTCAGGGCGACGAGACGCAACCACCCCTGGTGGCACATCGCTTCATTTTCGCTCTTCATGTACAGTTGCGGGAGAGGCCTGCAACCGGGATTGCTTCCGAAAATACCAGACGATCACTCCCCCAAGAATAGCAGCCCCCGCGCCAAGACTTAGCGCCAACGTCCGGACGGTACTGGACGTGGGAACCAGGGAAAGCCCCATCACTGTCACGCCGATCGCGGCGGTGAGAATCCCCACAATGCGATACGAGGAAAGCGCATTCACTCCCCAGGCGGTCGGTTCCTCTGTCGCCGGCGTATCAAGATCCAGGAAGAACTTTTCTCTCCGCTGAACAGCCCCGGGATTCTTCTCTTTGAATAGGGCCGAAAGGAAGAATACAATGGTTGTCACACCAACGCCACCGAAGATGTTTACCTCATACTGATACGGCTTCACGTCGACAAACACACTGACGATAAGAACCGTTACCAATCCGGCGGTAGATGAGACAATAGCAGCCCAGGACGGAGTTCTCCTGAAGACAAAACCGAGCATCACAGGCATAAGCATGGATGGCGAAAACCATGAATAGTAGAGCAGGGCAAAATCAAAGACGCCTTTTGAGCGCTGGACGATAATGGCAGTGACGATAGCCAGCAGTCCAAGCGAGAACGCGGCGATCCTCCCTATGCGCAGCAGTTCCCGCTCTGCCGGTGTCTTGCGGTACACCTCGATCCGGACACGGACATACACGTCTCTGACAAGGATGGAGGCGAGGTAATTCAATGCCGTATCGGTATGCGTCATTGTCGCTGCCAGAATCGCGGAGATGGTCAACCCGATGAGTCCGTTGGGCAGAAGTGTCAACGCGAGCGTTACAAAGGACGCCTCCGCGGGTTCGGCGAGTTGTGGCCACATCGTCCCGATCTGCGGCCAAAAGATGCGCGCTGCCATTACCGGTGCAATCCACAAAACCGGAAGAAGAAGACTGAGTAGTGCACAAAGGACTGCCATTTTTCGTGCCCCGCCCTCTGTGGGGACACTGTAGTAGCGCTGTCCGATATGCCAAGCTGCGTTGTATCCAATGAACGTACTCAACAGATATGCGATGTAGAATTCCGGTCGGCTTACCACATCTCCCAAACTCAAATAGCCTGGAGGCGCTTCATTGTACAATCGCGTCACTCCCTGAACGAAGCTTCCCGAGCCAAGCGCCGTGAAAGCAAGAGGAAAGACCAGCAATGTGACTATGAGGATGATGAAGAACTGCAGGGTGTCGGTTATCACCACCGCCCAGAGTCCACCTGCACTTGTGTAGATCAGTAAAACAATCCCGGTGACGATCATCGAAGCTTCCAGGCCGCTAAGGTGGAACATCCCGAGATCAATAGACCACCCCATGATCCCCATCGCCGAGGCGACAAATATGCACAGGATGTAGATCCCCAACCCAAGCCCCATAATTGAAGGTACTATGGAAAGCAGCGTATAGTAATATGTCGTACCCTGCGAGAAGCGTCGCGTGAGAAACTCCATGGGTGATGAGAGGCGGGAACGGCGCCAAAGACGGGCGTAGATGAGGTAGCCCAACCCATAACCCCAGAAAGCTCCGGAAAATAAAACAATTGCACCAACACCGTGCTTGTAGGTGTACCCCGCTGCTCCGACAAACATGAAAGCCGAAAAACCGGCAACAAACGTGGAAAGGCCTGAGAACCACCAGGGAATTTTGCCGCCACCTTTGAAGAAATCGTCCACGGTTTTGTTGAATCGTGCCAGATAGATTCCGACTCCCGATAGAAGAAGCAGGTATCCGCCGATCACAAGCAGATCAAGATAGTTGACGCTTTTGATATCGTTAAGAAGCATGGGAACCAGTTGGTTAAGCGGTTATGTGAGGGATGAGCCGTAACACGAGTTCTGCGGTCTTCCTGCGGATGTGGAGCAGTGCATCCGCCATCGCTTCGTGAACTGCTGTATGTTCATCAACAAGGACAGCAAGGTCCACAAGACCCTCCGCACCGACAAAATCGCTTCGTTTGCCGTTGATGTCTCCGACGATGGCGGCAACGGGAATCCCCCGGCGTTGTGCGCGGGAGAGGACTCCGGAAAGGACTTTGCCATAACGGGTCTGGTCGTCGATTCTTCCCTCTCCCGTCAGCACAAGATCAGCCTTCGCGAGCGCTGCATCGAATCCTGTCTGGTCAAGCACGAGATCGATGCCCGGGCGGAGCGTGGCACCACAAAAGGCCAAAAGCCCGGCACCGAGCCCCCCCGCCGCGCCGCTGCCGGCTACTTGCTGAACGTCAATGTGCGCCGTTTCCTGGAGGATTTCATGGTAGTTCATGAGCGCAGCGTCGAGGAGAGCAACATCGCCAGGCGAAGCGCCCTTTTGCGGACCAAAAACGGCGGATGCCCCCTCCGGCCCTGTTAGTGGATTGCGAACGTCACACGCGACGAGAATGGTCGCCTCTTTGATGCGCTGATCCATACCTTTCATTTCGATGGAGGTCAGGCGAAGAAGCGCCGCCCCACCACGCGGGAGAATGTTCCCAGCGTCATCCCGCAATCGCACTCCGAGCGCTTGTGCCATTCCGGCTCCCCCATCGTTCGTGGCACTCCCGCCAATCCCGATGAACAGAGTGCGCGCACCGCGATCGAGTGCATGCGTTATGAGTTCGCCTACGCCGAATGTGGTCGTGATGAGGGGATCGCGTTTGTCTTCGGGCACAAGGCCGAGCCCCGCAGCTTCCGCCATTTCCACAATGGCGGTACGAGAGCTCTCGACATACCCCCAGCGTGCTTCCACCTGTTGACCGGGAAGCGGCCCGGAAACCATCGTCTTGCACACTTCCCCCCCAAGCGTAGGAAGCAGGACACTCAGCAGCCCTTCACCACCGTCGGAGAGTGGAATCATCACCACCCTCGCAGCAGGAAGAGCATCCCTGACCCCCTCCCTCATTGCTTCGGCAGCCTCCTGCGCACTCACTGATCCTTTGTAGGAATCAGGTGCGATGAGAATCGCTATGTCGCTTTCGTGACCTATTGTTTGACCTCCTTCGTAAACCCCGGCACGCGCCACTGGTAGTCCGGATCAACATACGGCTCATCGTTCTCGTGACCGGTGGCCAGCTCGATCTTGCGTTTGAGGAAATCTCCAAAGTTCTTGTAATAGATGAATGTGGTTTCCGCTACATCGGAGATCATAATCCAGTTTGTGCTGGAGGATTCCCAGAGGTGCAGCAGGTCTTTGGTGTTTTGTATGTCATCAAGCACCATAGTCCTCAAAAGCTCACGGCATTCTTTCTTCTTTGCCGCCTCGTTGGTCGTCAGGTAGGTGTGCACACCCGCCACCCAGGCGGTCACGGCTTTTTGTGTACGGTACCAGTAGAGCAATGCGCGCGTCCGGTCATATTGGTCCTGGGCACAGGCACGAGCATTGTCGTTGGAAGCACGTTCAACAAGAGACTGCGCCAGTGCCACGGCGCGCTCCATCCGGGGGAAGAGGTCTTCGTCCATATGCTTCACCGCAAGCCAGGCACGTTCGGGTTCACAAAGATCAAATCCCACATCAAAGCGGAAGTCGACCCTCGTCCGGTTGTGCGTCGTCGCAAGCAGGAAGTCCTCATAATACGCGCGATCGGATTCAGGAATGGCCTCGATATTAGGAACAATCGGCCGGATGAACAACCTGTACCACACACTCCAGCCGGAATAGATCCAGATCGGGAGGGGGAAACACGTGAAAGCGTCCTCTGTGATTTCCCAGAGGCGAACCAGGTCGGCAGCAAGTTCCTGTCCAATCCATTCAGTAGCTTTGCGCTTAAGCAGGGCCGGGAGATCCAGATCTCGATCAAACTGGAATGCCCGTACGACTTCCTGATTGATATTGTAGGGCGCGAAGGATGGTTGCGCGGCCCCACCCTGATACGCCGCCGTCGTCACGTGAAGTTCTGCCATCGCTTTGAGCTTCCGGTCGACGAGTCCCGGGAAGGCCGTGCCGATGATCGGCTCGTGGTTGCCCAGAATACCGGGAATAAAGTAGACATCGGCACGTGAGCCTTTCTTTTCCAGATCATCGAGGACTGCGCGTTCCTGTTGTACAAAGGTGCAGTAGAGCGCTGTACCGTGAATTTGCGGAACCTCCTCGTACCGCGGATGTTTGTAGGCAAGGTCCCATCCTTTCGTAAGGAGCGATGAGACTTCAACATCAAGACCATCCTCAAGCATGCTCCAGATGTAGTCGTGCTCTTCCCAGAACGGTTCGAGGCGAATGAGTGTGCGAAACCGCGGATTAACGCGTCGTCCGGCATCCCTGAGCGTTTTCATGAATCGCACAAGATTGAAGGCGGCAGCTGATGCGATGTCTTTCGCCGCCAGCCATTCACGGACGAGGTACCCCCCACCGTTGCGACCGACATACAGGGAGCTGGTGTACTCGAAGCCGGCACCGCTGTCATTAGACCAGATCGAAAGATAGTCCAGCCGCGGCACTTCGTGCATCAGGTTCTCCATCATCTCGGCATAATGGTCCAATACAACGGGATGCGCGACAGAGAGATTGAACCGCGGTCTGAAGCTTCGCATCGGATGATCCACACGCGCACCACGGAGGACCGGATAGCGTTGTAGGAGTTCATCAGGCACCGAACGGGGTTCAAAACAGACAAGTCCGGGCACGAGACCGTATTTTTCCGCCAGCGCTGCGTTGTTCTTCAGATTGTTCAGATTCGCCTGCAGATAGTCGCTGTCGTAGAATCCCTTGTTCAACCGGCTCGTGACAAACTGGTCAAGTGCCGGGCAGTACGTGTAGAAGCGGTGGAGCAATTCGCCACGCGGACCGGTTTCGAACGGCACGGCGAAGGCGAGGCCGTTTACTTCCGCATAGTTCGAACCTATGCGTGCGAGGGTCTTGAAGTGCTCTTCTTTGTTGAAATCGCGCGCGGTGCGTGCTATTTGTGTCAAGAAGATGTCGTACACCGGCCGTAGCGCGGGGAACGTCGGAACGACGATCTTCCCTTCACGCAGCGCGGCGACATCCAGTCCTGCCCACTCGTCCTGCACCAATGTCCAGAGCTGATAAAGAAGATGCGTATGCGAGGCGAGCAATTCCACCACATTTCCTTTGACACGCACCATCATCCACCGGCTGTGAGAGACGAGTGCCGGATGGATCGTCTTCCACATCGCGGCATTCCCGACAACGGCAACTCGCACGCTCCGGGGAGCTGAAGAGGGGCTCGGGGAGCGCCGCACCGAAGCCGTTGGAGACAACGAGACGCCTATCTCGTTTGCGACGGTCGACTCAACCAGCGGTCCGGATGGTTGAATATCAATAGCAGTGACAGCGGAGAGGAACTCTTTGAGCGTGGGCATGAACGACACCTTTCGAGATACGGGGTCTAGGAAAAAACAAGTTCGACGACAGAGACCGCAGGGAGGAAGGCCACAATGTTTTCCATCGAGACAGAGGAAACATCCCAGACTGCCGCATTTGCGGCACCCGCGGCGGCGCCAAAACAGACACTCTTCGGCTCATCCCACCCCCGAGACAATCCGTAGAGGATGCCGGCCAGCATGCTGTCGCCGGATCCCGTTGGATTGACGGTCGTCACAGGCGGGGGAGTGATTTTCCAGCATCCTGAACGGCTCGCCGCGTAACAGGGGCGGGGACCGTCGGTACAGATGGCGAGACCGATGCCTTGTTCGGCAAGCATTCTCAGCGCATGAACGATGTGGTGCTCGAGATCAAGTGTAACACCGAGGGTGCTCTGGTACTCATCGCGGTTCACTTTTACAACATCGGGCAGTTCCTCCAGGGCAAGGCGCAGCGGCAGGCCGTACGTATCCAGCGCGGACCGGACACCGCGCGCACGTGCTTCGCGCACAAGATCGGCATACACATGATCGCTTGCCGCCGCGGGCGAGCTGCCGCAGCATGCCAACCACGCACTGTCAGAAAGGAGCGTGCGGCATTGAGCAAGCAACGCATCAGCTTCAACCGGTGTAATTGTGTGGGGCGGTTCAAAAACGCACGTCATCACTCCCTCTGCGTCAAGATACGTCACGCCTTCCCTTGTCATTCCACCAATCGGCACAAAATGATGCCGCACACCCTCTGCGGTCAACAAACGCTCAAGCTGAGCCCCGACTTCACCGCCCCAGACCCCGGTCGCCTGCGTGGGACACCCGAGCCGGTGGAGTTGACGGGCGACATTGACACCTTTGCCGCCGACAATGCTGGAAACCTGTTCGGCACGCGTAATCCGGCCGACGGCGACGCGCTGCAGCCGCACCGTCTTGTCAAGCATGGGGTTGAGCGTGACCGTGGTGATCATCGGAGTAGTAAACCTCCAAAGGAGCCATGATCATAGGGAATAATGACCGCCCGCCGGTGCTTCCAGATCTTCTGCAATCGTACTTCTTTGCCTGTCGTCATAAGCGTAAAGTTGAGGTTGAGGTTAAGGTTGA
>PMMO01000188.1 GCA_003162215.1 Ignavibacteriota bacterium | reverse complement strand
GCAGAACATCGTCGCGCTCTTCTTCCTTCGCGGGTTCAGCGTGCTGATCAATCTTCTCCTCGTCCCGATGACGCTGGGCTACCTCAACCAGACCCGATACGGCATTTGGCTCACGCTGAGTTCGATCATCGGCTGGGTGAGCATGATGGATATCGGACTGGGAAACGGCCTGCGGAACGAATTCGCAAAGGCGATGGCAATCAATGACCGCGAACTGGCGCGGGTGCACATTAGCACAACGTATGCTTGCGTGGGTGCGATTGTCACCGTGTGCATTCTCCTGTTTTTCCTCGTCAATCCGTTCCTGCACTGGGCGCGCATACTCAACACCCCCGAGGAGATGGAGGGTGAGCTACACCGCCTTGCCGCCATCGTGTTCGTCTTCTTCTGTTTCCGCCTGCTCTTCGGCCTCATTGGAACCGTGCTGCTTGCAGATCAGAAGCCGGCCCGCAGCAACCTGCTTGAAGTCATTGCCGCCGCACTTTCACTCATCTGCGTGTACGTGTTGACGCAGGTCTCAAGCGGCTCTCTCTTCTGGCTCGGGTTCGTCGCAAGTTTTTCCACTGCGGTGGTTCCTCTCTTTGCGAACTTCTGGGTGTTCGGGGGCCGCTACCGGAGTCTGGCCCCTTCCTTCCAGTTCGTCCGTTTCGGACAGGCGCGTCAACTTGTCGTGCTCGGGGTGCAATTCTTCCTATTGCAGATCGCAGCAACGGTCATCTTCGCCACATCGAACCTGATGATCACCCAGTTCTTCGGTTCTTCGGAGGTCGTTCCGTACAACATCGCGTACAAGTATTACGGCGTCGCGTCCATGGCATTCATCGTGCTGATGACGCCGTTTTGGTCAGCATTCACCGACGCGTATACACGGGGAGACACCCCATGGATTGTCATGACGATACGGAAACTAAAGATCGCGTGGTTCATTCTCGCCGCCGCTATGGTACCCATGACTCTTGTCGCTGACGCTGCCTACGCCGTCTGGGTCGGTCCTGGCGTGAAGGTACCGTTCCTACTCTCGGTATCCATGGCAGCCTATGTACTCATCGTTGCGTGGTGCACGATATTTGCTTACCTTATCAACGGAACAGGGAAGATCCACCTTCAACTCTGGGTCGCTTTACTGGCCGCGCTTGCGGTAGTTCCTTTGGCAATTTTCTTTTCGAAAGGCCTGAATCTTGGCAGCGCCGGAGTAATGATGGCGATTTGCACTGCTCTGCTTCCCGGTTGTTTCCTGTGGCCCATCCAGGCGAGGAAGATCATCACCCGAACAGCGAAGGGAATCTGGGCCCGTTAGGAGGGCAGCTGCGCACGAGTACGGCCATGGCGTATTGCGCTCCGGGCGGGCTCGTTCGCAGGATGCAAGATCTCCAGAACACAGTGTGGCCACATTGAACTGCGCCAGACGATGGAGCGTGAGGACCGCCTGGCAGGTGTCAACTGCAGACTGTGGCAAGTGCAGGAATTCGTGTATGAATTTGAAAAGGTCCCGCACGAACGAAAAGACGAAGTCATCAAGCCACTGGTCTTCCTCAATCTGGAGCGGACGTGCGGCATCGATCGGCGGGACACTGTGTTCCGGCAACTCATAGAGTCGCCCTGCCGGATGCCGCCGCACTGTAACGTCCACCAACCGAGAGACTCCTATGCACCTTATTCACCGCACTACTTGCCGCGTTTGCGGCTCTGGCGCTCTTACGAAAGTCATCGACCTGGGCGAACAGTACCTGCAGGGCTCCTTTGTGAAACCCGGCAAGGAACAACCTCCGCTCCGGAAGATTCCCACGGTCCTGGTCCGCTGCAATCCCATGCTCGATGAGCATGCGTGCGGGCTGCTCCAGATGGAATGCACCGTCCCACCGGAGGTGCTGTACTTCGCATACTGGTACCGCTCAGGAACCAATCAGACTATGCGTTCTCATCTTAAGGGCATTGCAGATGAAGCAGCCGCGATGGTCGCTCTCCCCAAGGCACGCGTCCTCGATATCGGCTGTAATGATGGCACGCTTCTGAAATGCTACCCCTCCTCCTACACAAAATTCGGCATCGACCCCTCCGATGTCGCCCAGGAAGTCGTANNGTGACGGTATCACGGTCATCCAAGACATCTTCCCTTCGCAGGAGCTCGTGACCACGACAGCGGGGAGAACATTCGACATCATCACTTCAATCGCCATGTTCTATGATCTCGAAGACCCCGGCAACTTCACCAAGAACGTGAAGCAGATGCTATCGCCCAACGGACTGTGGGTGTTCGAGATGTCCTATATGCCTTCCATGTTACGCATGAATTCCTATGACACGATCTGCCACGAACACCTGGAGTATTACAGTCTTGCTGTACTTGAGAAGATCCTGCGGCGGGCGGACATGAAAATGGTCGACGCGACGCTCAACAACATTAACGGCGGAAGCATCCGGTGCTTCGCCACCCACTCTACAAACTTTGCGTTCAAGAGCAAAGCGTCCCTGGCCCACATGCAGTCCCTCCGGCAGGAGGAGTTTGACATGGCGCTGGACACCGACCGGCCGTACAAGAATTTTCAGGACCACATCAACGTGCACCGCGAGGAACTCATCATGCTCCTGCGGAACCTCAAGAAAGAAGGGAAACGGATTCACCTGTACGGCGCGTCGACAAAGGGGAAGACGATCCTTCAGTGGTGCGGCATCGACAGCCGAATCATCGATGCGGCGGCGGATCGCAATCCGGACAAGCACGGCGCCTCCACGTTGGGAACCGACATACCGATTATCAGCGAGGAACAGTCGCGGGCCATGAAACCCGACTATTACCTTGTTCTTCCATGGCATTTCAAGCAGGAATTCCTGGAACGAGAGAAGGACACGATCCGCGCAGGCACAAAATTGATCTTCCCTCTTCCGACCATCGACATCGTCGGATCGGGATGATTCTGCTTCCGGCAATCATCTGCATGCGACTCTTCGAGGGACACCAGCGCAGCATCGCCGCCAGGCAAAATATTGTCGCTCTTTTTCTCTTCCGCGAATTAACGCCGGCGCTTGTTGGCTTCTCTACGTGTACGTGCTGACACGCGTCTCGAGCTGCCTTCTCTTCTTGCCCGCGTTCCCCTTCTGTCTTCCGCGTTTATGGTCACCTACGTATGCATCGTTGCGCGAAGCACGTTTTTTGCGTACTTTGTCAACGGGACGGGGAAAATCCGGTTCCAGCTCCCGGTTGGGCTGTCGGCCTCCCTGGCAGTCGTTTCGGAGCCAATCATCTTTTCAACGCGCAGGGGCTCCCGCAATGCGGGAGTAATGATGTCCATCTGCGCCGCCTTGTTCCCCGGGTGTTTTCTCTGGCCACTCCAGGCGAACCAGATCATCGCCGGCACGGCGACGGGCATCTGGAGCCGCTAACGCGACTCCGGGGAACGGCCGCAGACAACGGTAACAGGAGGAATATGATCATACGGCGGATACAACGGCGGCTCGCCCAGTTGAGCGAGCTCCTCCGCAGGGTGCAGGAGCTTCAGGAGTCCGTGGGACGCGTTGAAATGCGCCAGTTGATGGAACGGAGCCACCCAGCGGCATCCTTGCGCGACTACGAATTCCGTGTCTACTCTCAATTCGGGGAGGACGGCATCATCCAGTACCTGATCCGCAGCATACCGATCCCCACCCCCGTGTTCGTGGAGTTCGGTGTGCAAGACTACAAGGAATCCAATACCCGGTTTCTGCTGCTGAACAACAATTGGACAGGGCTGGTCATGGACTCCTCCGCGACGGGGGTCAGTGCTATCCGCAACGACTACCCCTACTACAGGCACACGCTGCGGGCGGTGCAAGCGTTCATCGATCGGGAAAACATAAACGACTTGATCACGGCAAATGGGGTCTCCGGAGACATCGGCTTGCTCTCCATTGACATCGATGGCAATGATTACTGGGTGTGGGAGGTCCTTGATGCCATCAGCCCGCGTATCGTCATCTGTGAATACGACAACCTTCTGGGGTGCGAACGGGCCGTCGTCAGTCCGTACGACAGGACCTTCGAAAAGCTGAAAGCCCATTACTCATTTCTATACGGAGGAGCGTCCCTCCCTGCACTGGAGCGCCTTGCGCGAAAAAAGGGCTACGTGCTTGTCGGCTCGAATAGTGCGGGGAACAACGCGTTCTTCGTCCGGAACGACGTTCTGGGTTCCATTCCCCCCGTGACGGCCCGCGAAACTTACGTCCGTGCCCTCTACCGGTTCTCGCGCGATCAGCGGGGAAAAATGACTTTCCTGGGTTCCGAGGAGGGGCTCACGCTCATCGCGGACCTGCCGCTGGTCGATCTTGAGACCGGTTCAACCATTCGGGCGGGCGATCTCGCCCCGGCCGGGGTTCATCACTAGGTGCTTCGGAACGCTCCCATGTCGGAGACACTCGGCTCCCTGTGCGAAAGACTCAGAATTGTATAGCTCCAGCAATCGCAACCTGGCAACGCGATCGCCCGGCAGAATCTGGCGTGCCAGGAGCATCCGCTGGAAGGGCAAATCGCGAATTTGTTGCCCGGACACTCGCCGGGACGATGTCGGAAAAAGGTATACGAATTTGAACGGGTCCCTCCGGCGAGAAAGATCTGGCGGTGCAACAGCTCGCCGCGCTAAACCTCTGGATGAATATCAGTAGAGTTGTGAAGGATTTGTGGCAATGAAACTTTTGGTAGTGGTGAGTCACAGCCCCTTTCCACCGCGCTCAGGAAGCACCATCGTTGCGTACAATATCCTGAGGTGCTTGTCGGCGCGTCATGGGATTACTTTCCTTTGTCTGCAACCCGCGGGCGAATCAATTGATGTGCCTGGGTTTCTGGAGACTGCTGAATTTGTGAGTCAAACACAGGTGTCAGGCTTCGTCAAAGGATGGCAGAGACGATTCGGCAAGTTACGGGGGATTCCTGCTATAGTCAGTGGTGTGAAATCGAATTCGCTGAGCAAGCGGGTTCGAGAATTCATGGAGCACAGTAATTTCGATGCTATTTTGCTGTTCGCAATGGAAGCAATACAATATTGCCCCGAACCATGGTATCACAAAGTGATAGCGTTCGTCGAAGATCCTCCGTCAATAAAACTGTCCCGGCTTGCGGAGTTACCTGTGTGGTCACTTTGGGAGAAGCTTCACCTGTCATTCACTGAGCACATAACAAGACGTTATGAACGGCAATTCCTTCCCAGGATGGGAAAGGTACTATTATTGTCGGAAGCCGATATGCAGGATATGCAAGAACAGGATGGATATGACAACTTAGGCGTTGTGCCTTACGGGGTTACCACGATGCCGGAAGATCAAATTCCCGGCTATGGAGAGCGCACTGAAGGAATGATCGTCTTCTCGGGGAACATGTTTCATCCGCCCAATGTTGACGGAGCTCTCAATTTCTTGCGGACCGTTTTCTCATTGGTGCTGCAACAATATGCAACAGCGCAATTGTGGATCGTAGGTGCAGATCCTGATACGCGGATCCGTGAAGAGGCTGCACGTTTTGGAGAACGTGTGATCATTACAGGTTGGGTGAATGATGTGTCCGAATACTTACGCCGTGCTCGGGTAAGTATTTGTCCAGTGAGACTGAAAATCGGCTGCCAGACAAAAGTTCTGGAGGCATTGTCGTGTGGTACGCCGGTGGTCACTACAAGCGCAGGCAACAGCGGTATTCGTGGAGGCTCCGGCAGAGAGCTATGGGTCGAAGATGAATCCGCTGAATTTGCCGGGCGCATTGCTGCCCTTCTTCGTGGCGAGGGCTGGCATCAGCTTTCTGCGAACGGAAGAAAGTTCATAGAGGAATATTTTCCGTGGGAACGCAGCGCAGGGGCGGTAGAGAAACACATTGAAAGTGTTTGATTGCCTGTCGACCGGAAAGAATCAGATTCATCTCATTAGGAAATTCCGGGCTCTTGCTCGATAGCGCGGAGGATTCGTGGTGGTCGTGAACCCAAAGCCATCGATGGTTCGCAGGTGGGAACAAGAAAGACGCGTGGAACATTTTCCAAGTGGTTCTGCCGTCATTCTCATCGTGAGCGAACAGCCGCAATCAACCACCGTACGCATGAGCGACGGGAGCGTACTGCCCTTCAGGGAAAACGCTGAGCTCACCTAGCTTTACACGCGCTTCGCTGAGGAATCCGGCGGCATCACGTGGCTCACGACGCCGGCTTGGGCGCAGCCATTGTCGACGATTCAATTGTTCAGCCAGAAGATGTTGGTCTTCGCTTCCTTGGTGCACGATGCCGGGTATTGCAGCCTGCTGACGGACCACATTCTCGAGATGACTGACTACGCACCAAAGCGCCCTGCGGCATCTATCACTGACGTTCTCACCCACGGCTTCCCATCCGTGCGCACACGTGTTCATGCGCGAATTCCCCTCCGCCGGGACTTCTCTCTGAACGTGTTCCTCTGGAGTCTCATGCGTAGATGCGGATTCAGTGATGTGTTCCGGTCGCTGCGTTGCACGCTCGAGCGCCATAGCTTCGCCCCATTCCTGCACTTGGCACTGGAACCAGTGAACAGGATCCTCACCGCATCTCTTCAAGACACACATGCTGCCCGGCATTGAAGATTCCTCCAGGACACCCGTGGTGTCCATCCTGATAGCGAACTGGAACGGCCAGCATGTTTTGCGTGATTGCCTCCGCTCGCTGGCGGAGCGGACGCGCGGGATCGAGTATGAGATCATCGTTGTTGATGATGCATCCACCGATCGCAGCGTGGAGATGGTGCGTTCGGAATTCCCTTCGGTCCATCTTGTGGCCCGCACCGTCAATGGCGGATTTGTAAAAACGAACAACGACGGTGTCAGCGCAGCCCGCGGGAAGAACGTTCTCCTGCTTAATTCGGACACACTGCTATTGAACAATGCAGTGAAAATCCTTTCGGATTATCTTGACGAACATCCCGAGGTCGGCGTCTGCGGTGGCTGGCTGCGAAACCCCGATGGGTCGAGTCAGGTGTCTTTTGGTCATGCCCCCTCGTTTCTACAGGCGTTGACGGATGCCTTCTTTCTCAACGACCTGTTTCCATCTGTCGGATTCCCTAATCGGGGGGTCTTACCCCGGCCCGGCTGGACCAGTCCGCGATCCGTAGAGTACATTACCGGGGCCGATTTGATGATACGACGGTCTCTCGTCGAGCGGTTCGGATTGTTCGATGAGTTATACGAAGCGTATTGTGAGGAGGTTGATCTTTGCCGTCGTGTCCGGATCGCGGGCGGACTAGACGTCCACTTTGTCCCGGAGGCGCACATCGTTCATCTTGGCGGGTTTTCCTATGGCAAGCGCGGTGAGCGCCACGTGCAAATGCAGTACATCAGTTACCAGAAGTATCTGACGAAACATCACGGGCAATTCTATGCGCTCCTGGTACGCCTTCTCTATGCATGGCATTACCTCGTGAAAGGAGCGGTCCGGACTGCCCGTCTGGTGACAGCACCGCGTACGCAGCGGGAGGGGCGCAAAAAGGAGACCCTCGCAGCCTGGTATCACGTGCGCTACAGCATCCGGCCGCACAGCAGAGCATAGTCCGATGAATATGCTCATTGTATCTCCGTAGTCCGTCGCTAAGTATCACGACCGCCACATGACCCATTGTATCCGTGACCTCACCGGAGACTCTTCCTTTGATATCGTACAGCTTGGATTCGCCTGCATGGGCCAGTATGCCGCTTGCGTACGGCACAGACGACTCGTGCTTCACGAGCACGACGTCACCTATCGTCCTGCGTACCGCCGCTTCCGCCGTGTACGCGAATTGCTGAAGAACACCGTCCTGTTCCTTGAATGGTGCAGATGGACACGTTATGAACCGCACATCGTCAGATGCTTTGACCAAGTCTTCACCGTAACGGAGCACTTCAGATCGGCGGGCTGGGCGCGCAAAGTGCTTCCGGAACCTCTCGGCACACTCCTCGACACTGAGGTGAAACCGGGTACGAGAGGGTCCGAATTCGACCCACAATCTCTTCTCTCCCCGGGAGAGATTCAAGAATATTAGGGGGGTTGTGAGGGTTAGTGAAGTTCGCACATCCGTAGCTTTCGCGGAGCCAAACTACATGAGGACTCAAACCAGTCGAACAGAGGCTGGTTGAGCCCTTTTTTTTTGGCCTCTTCCCATTTCTGCTTTGCCGATCCACCACTGCATAATTTGCAGATGGTCTGCACGCATACTCTCGCCGCGTATGACCGAAAACCGGATCACTTCGACAAAAAGGTGGGGATTGTGTGCTGAAAATGGACTAACTCCATTTTCATCCTTTTTGTCTATTCTCAATCAGTATTGTCCTCGGTATCCTTCAGTGCAATGAGGGGTACCCCTTGTTCCCTGATTGAAAAAGGTTGAGTGAGTTGCCTG
>PMMO01000143.1 GCA_003162215.1 Ignavibacteriota bacterium | reverse complement strand
TCCGTTGTCCATTGACCATTGACTATCGGTTAGGGTCAGACCCCCGAATGCCTGGATCAGAGCAATCGCAACAACCGTCCCGGGGAATGCATATGGAGCGGAAAGAAAGACCTCAATCAATCCGGCGACCTTTCCCGGACGAATTCTATGCACTCCCCAGGCGATACCCAACCCAACACCTCCCGCAACAATCATAGTCACCAGAGCCATCCATGTACTGTTCAACACGGGTTCGTACACTCGCGGATCGCTCACAAAGCCAAAGTAATTCTGCAACGTATACTCCTGTGGCAGGATCTGCCACGTCCACGAACCCTCCTTCGCAAAGGAAAGCATCAGAATCACCAGAAACGGAAGCATGGAGATACCAATGAGCGCGTAGGCGATGACCACGGCTACCCTCCGAAGCGAAGATGGAAGAGCAATCTGTGCCCGACGGGAAACCCCTTTGGTGGCGACATGACCCGTGTGCTCGCCTGACATCCCACGGGCCATGATGAAGAATAGTACGGATACCGTTGCGAGCAACACAGATTGTGCCGCCGCCATATCCAGGTCACCATTGAGCTTCGTGAAGTAGATCTGGAGAGTCAGAAACCGCCGCTCACCGGCAAACAGGAGTGGCGCAGTGAAGGACGCCATGCTCGCCATGAAAGTCAACATGGAGGCTCCCAGCAACGACGGGCGCAACCCCGGAATGAGGATGCGGCGGAATACGTACCATGGGCCTGCGCCGAGAGTGGATGCGGCTTCCAGCTGTGCACCGTCAAATTCCCGCAAAGCAGCGGCAACCATGAGATAGAAGTACACAGAGAATGAGTAGGTGTGCACAACGAGGATCCCGCTGACTCCCGACAATCCCGGCATTCGTATCCCCCAAAAACCTATCTCGTTGGCAAGACGCGGCACAACGCCTGATTCCCCAAAGGCGAGGAGAATCGCAATTGCACCAACCAGCGGAGGAAGCCCGATGGGCAAGATCGCAAGGCGCGCCAACACTCCCCTTCCAACAAATTCCAACTGAGTCAGAACAAGTGCCAACACCGTGCCGACAATTGCGCTGGTGAAAACCGACAACAGCGACACGCCCACGGAATTAACCACTGCTTCCAGGTTTGCCTGAGTTGATGGATCAAGAAGCTGGAGATAGCGTTGGAAGGAGAGTGATCCCCCGACACTGAGACTCCGGGAGATCATCATGGCGAAGGGATACGCAACATACCCTACGAGAAAGAACAACAGAACGAATGCAGGTACCTTCCGGAGAATGTTCATAGAATATCTTTTGGAAACACCTTTGCCGATTTCCAACCGATGTCAATTCCCACCTGTTGTCCTTCAGACCAGGGGAGGCGCGCCGCGTCGCCTGTGACGGTTGCCTGCAGGACAACAGCCCCCAAGCGAATCGCAAGCACTACACTTGCGCCGCGGAACTCGAACGATTCAACGGAGCCCGTCAGCCACGCCTCCGTTCCTTCGGGCACGACGTGTACCATTTCCGGCAGCAACAGCACGTGCACCGCACCGGACAGAGTGCCCGCGAATGCGCCCGGCAAAACCACGGGCAAGTCCTTCAGCTTCACGGTCCGTTCTCCAGCGTCAACAATCCCTTCGAGTCTGTTGTCCCAGCCAAGAAAGCTGGCGACGAATGCGGTCGCCGGTGCATAGTAGAGTTCAGAGGGGGTGCCCACCTGTTCCACCATGCCGTCATGGATGACGGCAACCCGATCGGAGATGCTCAGTGCCTCCGCCTGATCGTGAGTCACATAGAGCGTGGTGATTCCTGTTCGCTTCTGCAGCGCGCGGATTTCCGTTCGAGTGCGCTGACGGAGTGTAACATCAAGGTTGCTCAACGGTTCATCGAAGAGAAGGACGTCGGGTTCGATGACAAGTGCGCGGGCAACGGCAACGCGTTGCTGTTCGCCACCGCTCAAACTCGCGACGTTTGCATGCTTTCTGTCAACAAGAGCGACCCGCGTGAGGGCTTCATCTGTCCGTGCCGCAACCTCCTGCACTGGAATCCTGCGGAGCCGGAGACCGAAGGATACATTCTCGGCCACCGTCATGTGGGGGAAAAGCGCATAGTTCTGGAAGACCATCCCGATCCCGCGCTCTTGTGGAGGAAGGGCGGTAATGTCGCGCTCCCCCAGCATTACCGTGCCGGCATCGGGGTGCTCGAGGCCGGCCGCTATGCGGAGCAATGTCGACTTGCCGCTGCCGCTTGGCCCGAGCAACGAAAAGAACTCCCCCGGCTGAATCGTCAGGTCGACACCATCGACCGCTCTGCGTGCGCCAAATTGGCGCGTGATTCCCTGAAATCTCAGTCCTGTCATTGCGCCGACCGGCCTCGTCCCTTTACCTGTTCATCCCAGAGATGCATCCATTCCTGCTCCCGTGAGGAGATTTTGCGCCAATCGATATCCATGGGCTTCATGCGCAGATTCGCAATCCAGGCGGGGAGTAAAGCGGGTGGGATGTCCCGCCGCGCCGGAATACGGAAGAAACGATCGGCCTGCATGACCGTGTTTTCGATGGAAGTAACATACTCATAGAACGACGATGCAGCAGCACGGTGCCGGGAACCCTTGATCATGGCGATGCCGTCGGTGATCACAGGCGTACCACTCGCAGGTATGCAATAGGCGAAGGGGTAGCCGTGCTCGTGTGTCTGGATGACCACATCGGGAAGATCCCAGATGCTTACTGCTCCCTCTTCGCGGGCGATTTTCAGATAGAGCTGGGTCGGGTCGGCCGCATACGACCGCGTGTTCGCATCCAGCGCTCGCAACCACTGCAGGCCCGCATCTGTGCTCCCGGTGCGCCGGAGTTCTCGCTCCATGATGGCTGCAAACATCATGCGCATCGTACCAGACGCCATGGGAAGCCGAATGATGATCCGATCCTTCCAGCGGGGCAGCAGCAAATCATCCCAATCATGGGGTGCCTCTGCACTGTCCACAAGACGGGAGTTGTACATTATTACTTCCGGCAGAAGTGCAGTGCCGTACCAGAACGCCTCCCCACTTCGCGCTTCTGGCGAAACCGCGCTGTCCCATGAGGGTTTGTAGGAATCCAGCAACCCCTCCTTTTCAGCCCGATCGAACAGGAGCATCGGACCTCCCCACCAGAGGTCAGCCTGGGGATTGCCACGCTCGGTCCGGATGCGATCAAGCGCATCCTGCGATCCCATGTCCAACCATTGCACGTCATGTTCAGGATGAACAGCCTCGTAGCGTTCCTCGAACAGACGGAGCATTTCTTTGCCGTGGGGTGAATAGACAACGATCGGCGTTCGGCCAGACCTGCCGCATCCCATAAGGAGAAAAGCCATGCCTACGGCCGAAAGGAGACGCATGAGTCAGCGCGCTCTGAGAGGATAGGATATCATGTTCGCCAGGCAGCGGATCGCACCGGGATGAGCGTCCTTGAGCTGGCGGTACCATACGTAGGTTGTGTAGATGTAGCTCCCCTTTCCATATGAAGCGCAGAGGTAGCCTGTGTCTGCTTCGGGTTCATCCGGGTCGTGAGTGGTGATCAGGCGCTCATACTCGGCAGGCACTCGCACAGGGAGATAGACTGACCGTTCCTGCTTCCAGCCATCCCAGTCCTGCGGTGTGATGTTGTTGGGCCAGCAAAGCAACGGATGCCCGGGCAGCAAGACTGTGACCGGCGCATCTTCCATCGTTACCCTTTGCCGGCTGACCGGGAATGGAAACGGGGCATATTCCTGTTTCCATTCGCCTTCACGCTGATACATGACCAGAAGGTTCCCACCTTGCCGGATCCAGTCGAGGAGACGCCCATTCTGTTTCTTGAGCTCTTCCCGAACGAGATATGCACGCATGTCGATCACAATCGTCTGGTAGGAGCGGAGGTCCCCGCCAGCGAGAACCGCATCACTGAGCGTGTCACAGCGAACGTGCATTTCCCGCAATGAGCTTCCCAGAGTGGTGTCATAACTCGACACCAGACCCACGCGCAGACCATGTGGTAGTGCAACACTCGCAACACGAACCGTCACCGTATGTGCCGCATACTCCGTCGTGAGACGGACTGTGTAGTCTCCTTCTTTCAGGTGCGCAGGACCGACAAGATGAATCTTGCCTTCCTCCGTTGCATCTTCCTTTTCCAGCGCAAACGTGAACCCTGCCCCTTTCCACCCCGCAGGAACAAGAACATTCACGGCACCGGCGCTCTTATGAGGAAACATGTTGGTCACCCTGCATACAATCGCAATCCCCCGGGCAATGTCTTGCGGTTGCACCCAGAGCACATCAGGGATTGTGCGCAGGAGATGGGGTGATGTGACATCCACCAACACAGGTGCTTCAATCGTCAGCGTCTGACCGTTCAGGGTGTAGACGATGCGGGCTTTGACAGACTCCCCATCCTCGATGGGACGGTACAGATGCTCGGCTTGAGGAAACGACAATCGTGGATGTTCACCTACCTGGAGGGTGAAGACGCGTTGTTTTTCCATTTCCGGCGAAGCCTCAGCCAGGGCAGACCATCCGGGAGGCAATGACCAGGAAACACTGTCAAGAAAAACCCGTCCCCGCAATGCCCTGGGCTTGATGCTTACCTGCATTCGTTGACCCGGAACGAGAATGCTATCCTGGAACCCGGGTGCGCAATCGACGCCTGCAGCGGCGGCCCCAAGATGCTCAAGTCGTTCGCGCCAGCGGTGAAGAACTCTTCGGCCGAACGGAGACGAACCCACAGGCGTGAGCGCAATGGAGTCAATCATGCGCATCGCGGAAGATGCGGAGGAGACCAGCGACTCCCACGATTGATTCTGACCGAATTGCCGGAGGACATCCGTAAGCGGCTTGAGCGAACGCAGAGGTTCATGCTCCCAGGCCCAGACACCAGCAAAGAAATCTGTGCTGTCCTGTGCAAACAGACTGCTCGCCCGGGCAAGGCGGTAGGCACTCTGGCCGCGGTTGAATGCGCGGAGATCGGCACGATCCAGCCCCTGCGTACGATGCATGCGCAGCGCGGTCGTGGCAATGTCGAGGTATGCGACTCCACGAAGGTCGTTCACCTCTTCCAGGTTATGAACAACATCGGCATTCCCCGGGGATGCGCCGAACACCCTCAGAAACAGTTTCCTGGGTTGCCAGGGGGCGATGCCGGGTTCATGAAGTTGTTCGGGAAACATCGTCGAATCGGCAGCGGCGTCAAATGCAGCGATTGCAGTGATGGCGACGGCCTGATGGTGGCCGTGTCCGCCCCAGGTGTTATGGTTGCTGAACAACACATCTGGCTTGATCCGGCGGATGACGTAGACCAGCCGGCGCAGCACCTCACGCTGTCCGCCCCAAATGCGAAATGCTTCGGTCGCAGTTTTTGAATATCCGAAATCAGGGAAATTCAAGAATTCCACCTCTGCCCCGAGGACGCGGCCGGCGGAACGAGTCTCGGCGGTTCGTAAGACGCCGAGGTCCTCATAGAGGTCTGACCCCTTCTCGTTCTGCCCCCCTTCGCCACGGGTGAACAGCACTGAGTAGGTGTGCACACCATATTTCATTCTGTAATACGCAAGCGTTGCTCCGTCCTCATCGTCGGGATGCGCGGAGACATCCATCAAGACGCCGGGCTGGACTAGGTCCCGCAGAGTCTGGCCAATCTCGGTACGATCCTGTGCGTAAGCGCCAGCAACGCTCACAGCGAGAACAATGGCAAGGAAGAGTCTCAATGGGATGCTCCCTTTCCTGTAATCGTCGGAATCACCTCCCGGAGCGACGCGGATGATACTGCACCTTCGCGAAGAATGCACGGTGGAGAAACCGTCACATCGAGCACGGTCGACGGCTGCACGGGATGGAGATCCCCGGCATCGAGAAAAAGATCCACTCCCCGCGGGATCGCACGGCGGATGTCCTTGATGGTGTGAAGGGAGGGGCCGCCGGAGAGGTTCGCGCTCGTGGAGGTCAACGGGCATCCACACAGGGCGAGCAGCCTGAGGCAGAACGGACTCGAAGGAATTCTAACGCCGATCGTTCCCGAGCCCTGGGAGAGGATATCGGGAACTTCTTTGGTCGCCTCGAACACGAGGGTGAGCGGTCCCGGCCAGAACTTCGCCATCAACGTACGCGCCTCGTCACTGATCTCATTCGTCAGCATCGCGAGTTGTTGCTTGTCTTTGATGACAACAAGAATGGGCTTGTGGCCTTCGCGTTGCTTGATCGCTCTCACCTTCGCTATGGCAGTGCCATCCCAGGCGTTTGCGCCGATGCCGTACAACGTCTCGGTGGGATACACGATGACGCCTCCTGCCTGAATCACTTCCGCCGCCAGAACCATCGGTTTATCTTCGGGTTGTGCGGCATCTACTTTCAAGACCAGAGACATGTCTCACCCCGCATGTTGATCAGAAATGACCTCACGAACCGCAGCCATCACCTGTGCCACTGTAATTCCGCGCATGCATTCAAACGATCCGATCGGACATTCATTGCCGCCATGGATGTTGCACGGGCGGCAGGAAAGGCCGGCAACCTCAAGCACCCGATCCCGCGGCCCGACGGGGGCAAAACCGATGGCGGGAACAGTCGGCCCGAAGAGCGCAAGAACCGGAGTACCGACGCCCATGGCAATATGACCGGGGGCGCTGTCGTTCGACACCAGCACGCGGCATCTGCGCAGAAGCGCAGCCGATTCGGCGAGTGATGTCTTGCCGGCAGCATTGAATACTCCGTTCGCTTCCGCGCTTCCATCTGCGACCCGGTCGCAGAGTTCCACATCGCGTTCGCCACCCACAAGCACCACGCTGCATCCATCACGGACCAGACTCCGGGCAAGTGCGGAGAATGCTTCCGCAGGCCACCGCTTGGTAAGCCACACCGACCCGGGGGCGAGTGCCACGAGAGGCCGCCGGCTGAATCCCTTGAGCTCACGATCTGCCGTGCCAAGGAGCTCGTCTGCCGCCCTACTGTCCCCGCCGTCTATATGCATTACGGGAAGGACGCGGCCAGGAATTACGCCCATCACAGGTTGCAGCAGGCTGAGATCCCGATCGATCTCATGATCCGTTGGTTGATAGGGAACCCTATCGGTAAACCATCGTGCGCCGGCGCTTGTGGCAAAGCCGATCCGCCGGGGAATCTGCGACATCCGGACAATGAGCGCGCTGCGCAACGATCGATGCGGCACCAGGGCGAGCGTAAACCGCTGCCTCCTCAGGTGAAGGGCAAGGGCATGCATCCCGCGCAGACCACGATGCACTCCGCGTTTGTCGTACTCGATGACGTGATCAACAGCAGGGTGTTTGCGCACAAGATCAGCCACGGCCGGGATACTCACAACACTGATCGTGCACCCGGGTTTTTCCCGTCTCAACACCTGTAGCATCGGGAACATCAGGACAATGTCTCCGATGAACGCCGTATGAAATACGAGCACCCGCTCCGGGACTGCCGTCATGGCATCGCTTTCGGGGACGGTATTTGTGCCGTCGCCGTTTGACACAGCGCTTCGTAATAAGGAGTGTGTTTCCACCGTTTGTGCATCCAGAGCCAGTGGTCCGGATGCCGCCGGATGGCACGTTCGAGAACTGCCGCGTGCCGGGTGGTGAGTTCAACAACCTGATCTTCACGGGAGCCTGTGAGCGCGCTTGTGTCGACTTCCTCGAATGCTCCCCGATAGGTGCCATCTGTTTGGCGGACGAGAAAGAGAGCAAGCATGGCCGCGCCCGTGCGAAGAGCAAACGCAGCAGCACCACGGTGCGTCGCAGAGGGGCGACCGAAGAACGGAATGAATATCGATTCCTTCGGTCCACTCTGGTCGCCCAGGATCAGGACGACTTCATTTCGCTGAAGCGCGATAAGCACTTCACGTACCGCCGGGCCCATCGGCACTGTCACCGTATCGAACCGTCTGCGCCGCATGTCAATATGGGCGTCGACGTACTCGTTGCGCTGCCGCTGTGCGATTGCGGTGACCCTGACAGGTATGTGCAGGCGGACGCTGCTCAGGAGAAGCTCCCACGATCCGTAGTGCGCGCTGAGGAGAATCACTCCCTTCCCGCGCCCCAGTGCCTGATCGAGAAGGTCGGGGTTTTCTATACGCACGAGGGGCGCAAGGACGTCGGGACCTTGACCGTACGTCCACAGCATCTCTACCAGGGCGATGCCGTAATTTCTATAGGCACCACGCATGATGCGTTCTCTCTGTTCGGCCGGGAGTTCAGGGAACGCATGAGCAATATTATCGCGGGCAACCTTCTTGCGGTATCCTGTGAGCACCAGGGTCGCGAGACCGAGACCTGCGCCAACACGCTGTGCGCCCCGTGGCGAAAGCGGCCGCACAAGCCATGCGAGCAGGCGAAAGAATGCGTATTCGATTTTGGAGGTCATGCGCGGGCGTGTGGCAGCCAATCTACGAAATCAGGCAGGAACATTCAACAGAATCAGCGACGCCCCGCCGGCATCGACGAGGCGTCTGCAACCGGAGACGATCATCTCAGCGGGTAATGCCGGCACGATCCCAGTTTTCGTCGTGCAGCTCGTTGCGATGCGTCGAGTGGACGAGCTCGTAGTCACCGGCCGTGTTCCTGAGCACGAAAACAAAAATCACACCTCCCTGGATGTTGTTGTAGCTCCAGATCTCGTAGGGACGTGTTTCGGTTTCGTTCGGATGCCGTTCAACGTCGTCGGGGGTGCCGTACATGATGTGCACACGGCCACGATCTGTGCGAAATCCATCACGGGAAAGGACACGGTAGTTGGCATTGGCATAGGCAACCCGGGCCAGATATTCTTCGCGAAGTCCGGGTTCACGGTGCCGCCAGAAATCACTCATGAGCTTCCTCTTGGCATCCAAGATCGCTTTTGCGTCCGCAGGTGTCTTGGTGTCCTTCGTCTTGCCCAATTTACCATATTGACTCTTTTCGTCATCAATGGCTGTGTAGCGGGCCCAATCAAATTCGCGGTCGAGCTCCGACTCATCCATCGACATATACTGGGGCATGGGCAACGAAGTCGAAGATGCCAGCAATGATGAATCAATACCCATCGTCGGGTTGTAGATAAAGAATTTCCGCCCGCTGGTGCTCAGGGCAGCCCGTCCGCTGTCGAGCAATGACAACATCAACGTATACGTGCCGGTACGCATACTCTTCACGGCAAACTGATCGACAATGACGATGGATTCAGACAGGCGCCTCTTCGGGCGTTCGCGCGACATGATTTCCTTCCCGACCGCATCGTACACATTCGATCGCACGTAGTAGTTGCTGGTGTCACTGCCGCCAAGGAGATTGTAGGCCTCCGAATAGAAATACACCTTCTGATCCTCGGTGTACACTCCGCCGACATTCGGGATCACATCGAGCGTGTTCTTGTAGAACAGGCCGCCTTTGGTCCCCTGGCGGATCGATGAGGCAAGTTCGACGTCGCTCAGGACGGGTTTGACCGGGTGGTGCTTACGCACGGGCACCCGTACCAACATACTGTCCCGACGGGCGGGATCATGCCGGTCCCTCCCGATCATGCGAAAGATGTAGTCACCGTCTGTAAGCTGGAACGCATACAACCCGACAAGATTCACCTCCCTCGACAGAACGCTGGTGTCGGCAACAGTATGGGGCACCAACCAGCGATCAGCGTGAACCAAGGAGTCCTTGAGGTACACCAGCAGCGTTATATCGACAGCGCCGCTGACACCGGCCGAATCTGTTTTGTAGGTCAGCGATCGCTCAGGAAATGCATATGCCACTTCTATGTGCGTCGTTGAATCATTCACTCCGCGATATCGGCTGATATCGGCGGTGAGACGCAGGCGATCGCGGGGAGGAATCGTCTGCGCAACAAGAGCAGCAACGCTCAGAGCGTATACCAACACAATGACACCATACTTCAGCAGTCTCATGTATACTCCTTGAGAGAAAAGAGGAACAGCGGGAGATTACTCGCCCATCACTTTGACCACCAGACGCTTCCGCCGGCAGCCGTCAAATTCCGCGTAATACACCTGTTGCCAGGGGCCGAGATCCAATGACCCTTTGGTTATGGGGATAATCACTTCGTGATGAATCAACAGACTCTTGAGGTGGGCGTCACCGTTCGTTTCCCCCGTCCGGTGATGCCGGTAGTTTGCATTGAAAGGCGCGATCTTCTCCACCCACTCGTCAATATCCTGAATCAACCCATCTTCTGCATCGTTAACGTATACACCCGCAGTAATGTGCATCGCAGAGACCAGCACCATCCCCTCCTGCACACCACTCTTGTGTACGACGTCCTCCACCTTCCCAGTGATGTTGATATATTCCCGCTTGGTCCGCGTGTTAAACCAGAAGTACTCCGTCGTTGTCTTCAGACTCATCGCAGGATGGCCTTCAACTTCGCTATCGCCTCCGATGGTTGAAAGGGTTTTGCGATGAAGTCATCGGCACCCGCTTTGATCACCATTTCGTGAACTGCCTTACCGCTCATTCCGCTTGTACCGACGATCTTGATCGAAGGATTCAGCGCTCGGGCCCGGGAAATCAATTCAATACCGCCGATCCGGGGCAGGTTGAGGTCCGTGATCAACAGCCGGACTTCGCCTGCATGCTTTTGCAGAAGATCGAGTCCCTGATTGCCATCATTCGCCTGGAGCACCTTGAATCCCTCCATCTCGAGAAGGATGGCAAAGAGATGCCTGAGTTCCTCTTCATCCTCAACGATCAACACCCCCCCAGCGCCTTGATCCGGCATGGCATGCGCCTCCCTTCATGTGATAATATAGGCACACCCCACCACATCTGCAACCCCGGACGGCCATGACGGGGCAGCGCGCAATGACTGACAGAGCATCACGATTGGACTACGTGCCGCGGATTTGTATATTTAAGAATGGCACACCTCGACGTTGTCCTTCTGCTGTCTTTCGGATTCATTTCGCTCATCACGCTTTTCGTGGCCGTCCTCTGCTTCCGCAAAGCACTCGCTGTTTCCAACCAGAAAGATGGCGACATCAAGATGTTCCTCTGGGCGGTTGTCACGTTCATCAGCCTCATCATCTCCGGCCTCAGTGCCGCCTATATCCTGCTGCCAATCATCTTCCACGCCCTATGAACTTCCGACGGATTGTACTCCTCGCACCGCTCTGCGCACTGGGGATGCCCCTTTCAGCCGGGCCCATCCTGGACCAGATCGGCATAGAGGTTCGAAACACATCCCGCCCCTTCGTCTACACAAACAAGGAGGATGCTTCCTATTACGGCGAGACTCATAGCCGCAACCGGGTGAGCTGGCAGGGATTCATGGTTCATGGCCATGAGTTTCTGGATGACTACGATATCATCGTCAATGGCACGATCCTTAACCGATCTTCTGCAGTGAACGTCATGGTGTACCCCGACCATCTTGAGCGGACGTATCCCGGAGGCCTGGTTGAAGAACTCTGGCCGGTCGACAGTCTCGCGATGGTAGGAATTCACCTGCGCGCTCCCCGTCCGATTGCTGCCGGGCTGGTCCCGTACTTCACGGATGGCCGGCGCCCCTCCGACTATACCGTTCGACTGTTGAGCGGTGTCGTTCTCCTTGCCAGAGCAACACATCTTGCGCGCACGGCCTCTGCTGACTATCCGGTCTGGCTTGCCATCGGCTCCAGAAGAGCTCTGCCTGACACCATCGCCGTGACCTCAGGGCGTCAATTCTCCCCTGTGCAAATTCTTGGTTCGCTCGGCCGAATACATGTATTTGCAATTGCCGTCGCGAACAGTGCCGATCAGGCCGAAGCAATGGTTCGCACCTATCCCGACCGCACCACGCACTATGCCGGACAGCGCCGGGCCCGGATGGAGCGGCTTCTGGCCGACACTGATGTCCAAACATCTAATCCGCGCTTTGACCTGGCGCTCCGCTGGGCGGTGCTGTCGCTGGATGCGCTGGTGATGAACCAAACCGGAAAAGGCATCTTCGCCGGACTTCCCTGGTTCAATAACTATTGGGGACGCGACACGTTTATCTCCCTCCCGGGAACTGCGCTAGTGACCGAACGATTTCCCCTTGCACGGCAGATTCTTGAATCGTTCGCAGAATTTCAGCAACGCGATTCCCTCTCCCCCAACTATGGCCGCATACCGAACATTGTCTCCGTAACCGACACGGCGTACAACACTGCCGATGGCACTCCGCGGTTTGTAGATGTTACACGCGATTACATTGTGCGCTCGGGTGATGAGGGCTTCCTGTTGCGGATGTATCCCGTCATCCTTCGTTCCATTGAAGGCACATTGAAGCACCACACTGATGCACTCGGCTTTCTCACCCATGGGGATGCCGAAACATGGATGGACGCGGTTGGGCCATTGGGGCCCTGGAGCCCCCGCGGTAACCGTGCAAATGATATCCAGGCACTCTGGGCAAAACAACTCGACGCGGGTATTTGGTGCGCGTCGCGGCTGGGCGACTTCGTCTCGGCACACAGATGGAATACCGTGCTGCAAAAACTGAAACTGAACTTCACGAAACACTTCATCACTCCCGGAGGCTTCATAGCTGATCGTCTCCTTCCGGACGGTTCTGCAGACCTCCGGATGCGCCCAAATCAGCTATTTACAGCGTCCCTTCTGGACGCGCCTACCCGCGCCTCAATGGTGCGCTCAGTCGTATCGCAGCTTGCCTATCGTCACGGGGTCGCCTCTCTAGCACAGACTGACAGCGGTTTCTATCCATATCACGAGTATCCCCCATTCTATCCCAAAGATGCCGCCTATCACAACGGCACCGTATGGACATGGCTCCAGGGTCAACTGATTTCCGAATTGTGCCGGTATCAACTTGCCGACTCCGGATTCGTGCTGACCACGAATGCCATACACCAAATCATCGATAGGGGTGCAGTCGGAACCCAGTCGGAACTTCTTGATGCCCTGCCCCGTCCGGGTGAGGCGGAGCCCCGTCTGTCAGGCACAGTTTCACAGGCCTGGAATCTCGCCGAGTTCGTCCGCAACATCTACGATGACTACCTCGGTGTCCGCATCGAACGATCGACGCGTCGCATTCTTCTCCATCCTCATTTTCCGCGAGCTCTGGGAGTTGCACGAACGTCGTTCCGGGTCGACGGCCGGCCGCTCGGCATCTCGATGGGGAGAGCCAACGATACACTGAGCGTGACTATTACTTTTCCGCATCTCGATCGGCCGTATGCTGTGGATGTTATTCTTCCCAATGATCGTGGCGAGGAGTTTGCCACTTCCTTTGCACTGGCCTCACAATCCGAAGTGTATATGCAGGTGTCCGATACCGTTTTTTCGATTTCTTCACGCGACCCTGCATTCACTCACACCGGAACTGTCCGTCGGAGTTGTCCCGCAAAAGGAGAGGTGGGTCAATGGTCATTCGTGCAGGCACGATCTCCGCAGGGATTGGGCGTCGTACGGGGTCCATCATATCCTCTGCTGTCACACGCTGCCATCAAGCATACGAATGCACAGGCGCATGTTCTCGTTACCGCGCAGGATCCTCTGAACGACGATACGGGGATCGGAACAGGCAGGAAGAGACTGGAGTATACCTATCCGGCTAACGCTGATTTCGTTCCAGGCTCATTCGACATCACCGGCTTTTCGGCATCCTATGATGACAGTCTCATTTATTTTACGCTGAAATTCCGCGCCCTTTCCGATCCCGGCTGGCACCCTGAGTATGGATTTCAGTTGACCTTTGCCGCAATAGCAATCGACACCGACGGAAAAACGGGATCTGGCCGAAGAGAGGTGCCGGCCAATGCGCAGTTCCGGTTAGATCCGGACCGTGCCTACGAACGCATCGTATTCATTGGTGGCGGTTTCACGGTGGAAGACCAGGCAGGAGCCGTCCTGGCCGCATATACACCGACCGAGGACGCCGCGGCATCGCCTTTCGGAGATGCGCGCACCGGCACGATCCGGTTCGCAATTCCCCTCCGCTTCTTGGGGACCCCGGATGCTCACTGGAAGTTCACGGTGCTTGCCGGGGGACAAGACGACCATGGCGGTGCCGGGATCGGCGAGTTTCGTACGGTGCAAGCCAAACGGGGTGAATGGAACGGCGGCGGCCGTCTGCGCGACGGAGATTCAAACGTCTATGATCTGTTGAGTGCGCCGTGACAGAACGGTCAACTTCCCTTCCCATCGGCGAAGGTTTCTGCGTCCGAAGCCTCTCTCTTGCGGATGTCGATTCCATCACGAAGTACGCAAATAACCGGAATGTCTGGCGGAACCTTCGGGATCTCTTCCCTCATCCCTACCATCGCGATGATGCTCTGAAGTTCATTTCAACCATTGCGGCACAAGAACCGGAATCGGCATTTGCCATCGCCAACAACACCGAGGCGATCGGCGTGATGGGGTTTCAACTGCTGGCCGATATCCTTCGTCGCTCTGCGGAGATTGGCTACTGGCTGGGCGAACCATTCTGGGGAAGGGGCATTGCCACGCAGGTATTGGTCGTTGTTTGCGCGCGAGCTTTCGAGCAGCACGACATCGTCCGGTTGACTGCTCCTGTCTTTGCGTGGAACCCTGCTTCCGCGCGTGTTCTTGAGAAAGCGGGATTTGCACGCGAGGGGGTACTGCGGAATGCGGTGTACAAAGATGGCCAGATTACGGATATGCTGGTCTACGCGAAGCTGCGGTAGGGGCGCTTGGGGTCAGACCCCGAAATCATCCACATGCTTCGACACCAGACCCACACATAACCCCGCCACAATCATCGAACATCCACCCAACAAGACCGCATTCATGGGATTCTCTCCCAACGCATGGGTCATGAGCACTCCAAGCCCCACGGACGCCAAAATCTGCGGCAGCACAATGAAGAAGTTGAAAACCCCCATGTAGAAACCCATCTTCTCAGCAGGAATTGCGTTTGAGAGCATCGCATAGGGCATGGACAGAATGCTGGCCCATGCAATACCCACCAACAGCATCGAAAAGAGCAGCAGATACTGTTCGCGCAACACCACAGCAAGTATCAATCCTGCTCCACCGGCGATCAACGAGATACGGTGAATGGATCGCGGTGTAAACTTCTTGACGAGCGCCAGCAGCACAAACGCAAAGATAAACGCCGTCCCGTTGTACACCGAAAAACAGAGTCCNNCACTCATTTCCACGCTGATACTCCGGTGAACCCGGAACCCCGCCGAACACCACGGTTGCCACTGCCGGCACAAAATAGATCCACATGCAGAACATCGCAAACCACGTGAAGAACTGGACAATCGCCAGTTGCTTCATTGCCGTTGGCATCGATGCAATGCCCCGGAAGATCTCCCCGAATGCGTTGCCGACACCGGCCGAGGCTGCATTCTTCTTGCGGAATTCTGTCAGGTCGTCAGGGGGATACTCCTTCGTGGTGAATATGGTGTATAACACGGCCGCCAGAAACATTGCCGATCCGACATAGAACGCCAGCTGCACTGTCCGCGGGATCGCGCTCTGACCTGCACTCCCCGTCACACCGATCCAATTCGTAAGGGCATACGGCAACGCCGAGGAGAGCACAGCCCCCAATCCGATCAGAAGGCTCTGCATTGCGAAACCGGATTTACGCTGATTCTGCGGCAACATGTCGCCGACAAATGCACGGAAGGGCTCCATCGTGATGTTGATGCTTGCGTCCAGTATCCACAGAAGACCCGCCGCCATCCAGATCGTGGAGGAGTTCGGCATTGCGATCAGCGCGAGGGTGGAGAGCACCGCCCCTACAAGAAAATACGGCCGGCGACGCCCAAGGCGGCCCCATGTGCGATCACTCGAATACCCGATAATCGGCTGGACAATGAGTCCTGTCAGCGGTGCGGCGATCCACAGCCACGCGATCTGTTCCTGGCGGGCGCCGAGATACTCATAGATGGCACTCATATTGGCCATCTGAAGCCCCCAACCGAACTGGATGCCAAAGAACCCGAAACTCATGTTCCAAACTTGCAGCGGGGAAAGGCGGGGTTTGATCATGATATGCTCGCCGTGCTTACTCTTTAACGCTTCCAAGCGTGAGCCCCGAGACCAGCCAGCGGCTCAGGGAAAGAAAGAGAACAACAACAGGGATGGTCACAATCACCGACGCTGCTCCGTAGAGGCCCCATTCGGATCCCATGTTTGACTCAAACGATTTGAGGCCGAGCGGCAGCGTCCACAGCTCCGTGTCTTGCAGAATCTGCGCAGCCACGACGTATTCCGTCCACGCCGACATGAAGGAGAAGAGGGCGGTGATCACCAGCGCAGGGGCGGCAAGCGGGAAAATAATGCGCACAAATGTCTGGAATTCGTTGCATCCATCGATCTTTCCAGCTTCTTCCAGACTCGTGGGAATGGTATCGTAATATCCCTTCATCTGCCAGATGCAAAACGGCAACGCCGTTGCAGAATACATGATGACGATGCCCAGATAACTGTTGACGAGATGCAGCTGCACGAGCATGATGTACATCGGCAGCAGTAGCATTGTCGCCGGGAACATCTGCGTGACCAGCAAGCTCAGCAAACCGATTTTCTTGCCGATGAACGAATAGCGTGAGAACGCGTAGCCGCACGTTGATGCCAGTGCCACACCGGTCAACGTCACCGTCAATGCGATGAAGGTGCTGTTGAGCATCCAGAGAAGAAACGGGCGCTCGGTGAAGAGCGCGGAATAATTTCCGAACGACGCGTTTGCCGGTATGAGCTCGAGCGATGTGCTGAGCAGCCGGTCGGACGGACGGAGCGAGATATTGAAGATCTGCCAGACCGGGTAAAGCGCCACCAGAGAAAAAACCATGAGTACCACGTAGCTGGCCGTTATGCGAAGAGTTGTAGTGTTCTTGCGCCGAACCATTACATGCCTCGATCAAGAATACACATTCTGCGTCGCCTTCGATTTCCGCATGAACGTAAGACTGAACACAAGCAGGATAAAAAAGATGACCATGGACAATGCCGCCCCGTAACCATACCGGTAGAAGTTGAAAGCGGCTTTGTACACAAACGACACCAGGAGATGCGTCTGGTCCGACGGTTCGCCGGCATTGCTGACCAACCAGACGATGTTCAGGTTGTTGAAGGTCCAAATTGTCCCCAGCGTGATTGCGGGGACCATCACGGGTCGGATCAACGGTAGCGTGATGTGGCGCAGTTTGTGATACCACGATGCCCCATCAATATCCGACGCTTCATACAAATCATGCGGGATGCTCTGCAGCGCCCCGAGAGCAATCACCATCATAAAAGGAAATCCGAGCCAGACATTGGTGATAATGACGGCGATAAATGCCTCCAGAGGATGGCGGAGCCATTGAACCCCGGGAATATTAAACCACTGGGTCAACATCAGATTGATCGACCCGTACTCGTAGTTGAACATGCCACGCCAGGTGAGAGCCACGATGAGTTGCGGCACCGCCCAGGGCAAAACCAGAATCGCCCGGAATATCGCCTTTCCCCTGATCTCCTTCTGATTGAGCACCAGCGCCAGGAATACTCCCAGGACCACATGAAAGAAGAGGTTGACCACGGTCCAGATCACCGTCTTCAGAAACACCACGTAGAAATCCGGTTGTGACGGCTCGGTGAATACTTTGATATACTGGCCAAAGCCGATGATCCTCCAATCCCGGATATGCCGCAGGTTCATATTCGAAAGGGAGAGAACAATATTGTAGAAGAACGGGTAGATAACGACACCGAAGAGCACGACGAAGGCCGGTGCCACGAGAATGAAAAGATATATCCGGTGACGGAGTGTCTGGCTTTGCATGGCAGTCGCGGTTATTCGTTCATTTCTTTGATGCGCCGGAGGGCAAGAAGCTGCATTTCCTCTGCCGCACGCTCCGGCGTCATGGTGCCGGCCAAAACCGCCTGATAGCTCGGGCGCATGGCATCCCAAATCGCGCGAAGCTCAGGAACAACCGGGAGAGAACGCCCGCGATCGATCTGGATTCGCGAGTTCCGCAAGATGTCGTTCTGCTGGACGAAGTCGCTTTGCTGCACCTGCATATGTGTGGGCATCGTATAGAGTTCGCGCGCTGATTCCATCTGGTTTTCCGCGGACATGAGGAAGCGGATCAGTTCGAGGGCCCAGGCTTTCTTCTCTTCCGAAATATTGGCGTTGAGGGAGAACCCCTTCGGCGACACCATCGGTGCACACCAGAGACCCGTGCTCGTGATGAGCGGCAAAGGCGCCACACCGATATCCAGCCCCGCTTTCTGATAGCCCGCCCATGACCAGTCACCGTTCACAATCATCCCGGCATTCCCGTCTTTAAAGAGAATGTCCGCAACATTGTAATCGGCTTCGTTGGGAATGATCTTTTCTTCGTCGCGGAGACGTTTGATGAACTTCAGCCCATCCACGGTCCCGCGGCTGTTGAGTGTCGGATTTCCTGCATCATCCATGATCCAGCCACCGAAGCCCGTCATAAAGGGAATGAAGAAAAATGGTTCGGTGTAGTTCCAGGTTAGCCCATACCGGTCAGTCTTTCCATCTCCGTTGAGGTCGGCGGTCAGCGTCTTGCCTATGCGAATGAGTTCTTCGTCCGTCCTGGGCGGGACCGGCACGAGTTTCTTGTTGTACACGAGCGTGAGGTGATTCCCGAGTTTGTCGGCAACCTGATAGAGGTGCCCCTTGTACCAGGTCAAACCCCGCGGGTCAAATTGTGCTAGCCAATCCTTCGGGAAAACTTCTTCCAATGGAAGGATGATCTTCATGATCTCAAATGGTCCCACCTGATCCGCAGGACCGTACACGATTTCGGGCCCCTGACCTGCAAGAGCGGCGATGATGAAGCCCGATCGCAATTCTTCGGTCTCCTTGAACAGCTGTTCGACGCGCACTTCGGGGTGCAGTTGCATGAAGCGATCGAGCTGCCTCTGGAGTATCACCCGGATATCGATGCGGTCCTGATGCCAGATCGTCAGTCGGACGCGGTGGTCACGTCCGGTCCCGCAACTATCCAGCGTTGTCACGGCCACCACAGCCAGTGTGACGCTCAGAAACGCAACGGCTATCCGGAGTGCTGTTCGAGCATTCAATGCGAGCGGCCTCCGGCCGGATCCGTTCCAATGTTTTGTTTCGGTTCGTGAACAAGCAACCAGACAACAGCAGAGACCGCGAGCGTGAGGCCGCTAATCAGGAAAATGATGGATTTGTCCGCAGCTCGCTGAATCACTGTGCCTAAGACAAGACTCACGAAAAGCTGCGGCAAGACCACTGACAGATTGAATATCCCCATGAAGAAGCCCATGCGCGACTTCTCCACTTTCTCCGTCATGATGGCAAACGGGAGCGACACAATGCTGGCCCATCCAATGCCGACGACGCCCATGAGAAGATAGAGCATCAACGGGCCGGCCGCTGAAGCGGCGATCGCAAAATACCCGGCAGCCATGATCGCGAGGGCCGTCAGGTGCACGCGCACACGACCGAAGCGCATCGCCAAAGGCTCAAGGATCGGTGCCGGCAGCAAAAAGCCCACCGTATTCAAGATCGCAAACGAAATGGCGATGATGCGCCCTGATTCCTCTGCAACCACACCGGGATCCGCAGTGGCTAACATCTTCTGATGAATAAAGGCGATGATGTAGACAAACATCGTCTGGACGCCGATCCAGGAGAAACCATGGGCGATATAGATCCTGAAGAGCTCCCCCCAGCGTGTGGCCGTTCCACTCCCTCCACCATAGTTGTGTGCTGCTTCAGTCTGGAGCTCGCGCCGTTCGGTAATAAAGACCACGGGCACAACGGAACAGAGAAAGACCACTCCAACACCGACGGAGATCAGCACGTAGTTCCCCGCCACTGCGCCGATTACGTACGCGACTACACCGAAGAAACCGGAGATGGTCTGCATCCATGTGTAGCCTTTGGTCCGCGCCTCTCCTTCCGGCGTCACATCAGCGATGATGGAACGGGTCGGATTGAAGCTGATGTTGATCGCGAGATCAAGCGTCAAGGCAACAGCTATCGCAACAGCGAGCAGATGGCCGATTCCCAGGGTCTCGTTGATCAGGTCGATATTGGGAAGCGCGAGCAACATGAGCGCCGCCAGAGTACCCCCAATCAGGATGAACGGGCGGCGTCGACCACCCCAGAACCACACACGATCACTTATCAGACCGATCACCACCTGTCCGACAATGCCGGCCAGCGGGCCCGCTGCCCAGACGAAGCCAACCTGGTGAATATCCAGATGATACTTCGTTGTCAGCAGCCAGCTGAGGGCCGAAATCTGAATTGACAGTGCAAACCCCATCGCCGTCGATGGTAAGCTGATGAGGGCATAGAAGCCATTGGTCAAGCGTTCCTGAAATGTGCGCATGGCGCTCTTCTCACTGATCAGTATTCAAAAACGACACACTCTCCGGGAACGAGGGTCACATGAAGCACACCGTGCACGAGCCTGAGATGCTTGCCGGAAAGCAGATCAACCACCCGTTTCATTTTCGTCTCCAGGGTAGTCTTGGACATCTGCATTGAAGCAAAATCCATATTGCCCACAATGGCGATCCGTTGCTTCCCCTTGGGTGCGATTCGTGCAAACGAGAGCAGGCGAGGATTTCCCTCAGCGAGCATCTGGATGGTTGCCGGAGTTGATTGCACAACGAGCGAACGATACTGTCTGCGGATCGATTGCACTTTCGCGATGAGTGGTGCGAACTGCTCGTTGCTGAGCCAGTTATATCCTCCTTCGCTGAACAGCGGCAGCTTCTCGGAGGGCAATGCCCGTATCTGTTCGCTGGTGAAGTCCAGGCCGGTGTTGATCGGAGAGCGTTCCGCCAGTTCATAGCCGGAATGATAGAAGGGTATGCCCGGCAGAAATGCATTGATCACTGCCGCCCACCGCGCATAGGCAACGCCGCCGGGACGCGATGCTGCGCGCGGGGTGTTGTGATTTTCGGGCGTCGCAAAAAATGGGATCGGGAATTCATCCTTCGTCAGATTCCTGCAAAAGGTCCGCATGCGATCGGGATGATGCTGGTCAAAAATCGTATACCCGAACACCGCATTGTATCCTTCATCGCGGCTTTTCTTGGTTACGGAGAAATTCTCGTCCCAGAAGGCAAAGTCGGGATCCAATCCACGGGCTTTCTTGACCATCTCCGCCTTCAGCTCCATGGGGAGAGCGTGGCCCATATCGATCATGACGCCGTCGATCCCGAATTCCCGCTGATAGTACGGAATGATGCCCACAATCCTGTCCCACAACGGTCGGTTCACGTTTTCGGGGCGCGCCAGACGTGAATCGTACATCCTGATCGTGTTGTAGCCGATATAGTTGAAGTCCGGATGCGTGTACATTCTCAGATAGGTGACATCATTCCAGGGCGGCTGATTGTCATCCGGCGGCCAATCCGCAAAGGCTCCCGGAATCCGGACCCGCGTTCCATTCGGCAGCTGCCCAATGTAGCGCCCTTCTTCTTTCTTCACAGTGTCAGCATGGGGGGGTTCCGTGAAGAAATCACGATAGATGCGGTGGGGCGGGATGAGCGCATCAAACTTCTTCGCGTCGACATCCCGATGAATGTGTTCAAGCTCATCCGGAGTGAAAAGCGGCGACCCGTACTTGTGTTCATCCATTTCCTGAGGGGCTCTCAGCGGCACAGATTCCTTGATCCAGTAGAGCCATTCAGGATGCTCTTTCACCCAGTCGCCGTCTTTGGCTGCGGTTCTGAACACAAACTCCGAAACCACCCGCAGGCCGAGACGATGGGCCGCCTCTACAAATGCTTTGAACTCGGTCTTGATATCCAGGCCAAGTGAAGGTTCTCCGAGGTTTTCGTCGAGGTTATACGGATTGCGGATGGCATAGGGTGAGCCAAGTGACCCTTTGTTACCATCGTGTCCGATTGATGTGATCGGCAGAAGATGGACGGTGTTTGCGCCGAGCCGCTTGATATACGGCAGCATCGCCATCGCTTTCAGGAACGTCCCTGTTTCACGGAACCCTTCGCTATTCGACGGGAGATCCAGTGTTCCGTTCCCGTTATGGTCAAAGGCGGCCGTCGTGCGCACGAAGAGATTGTAGATCACGGCTTCGCGTGTCCATTCACCGCCTGTCGGCGCTGGCCGCTTCGGTGCTTTCGCACCCTTCAGCTTCTTGACGATTCCAAGGTAGTACGCATAGGGGTTCACCCTGACGGCTTTTGGCGTGCCGCTGAGAGAGCTCCAGAGCGAAGGAACCGTGTAGGTATACTTGTGAAGACGTGTGTCGCGCATTTTGCGCTTAAGTGCACCTTCGAGTTGATCCAGTGCTTTCGGGGGCGTGTAGGTTCCCATGGCTGCGTGCTGCAAATGTCCTGAATGGTGATAGATGATGTGTGTCTGCTATTTCTTCTTCTCGTTGCTCTTCCCCATCACTCCCTGCCCGGCGGAGCCTGAATCGGGCGTGGAGTCGCCGACGCGAATAATCGGCGTGAATGTCCGTGCCGGCATTGTCCCACCGGCCAGCGCTGCAAAACGATACACGTTCTTGAGATGAGCGATGTAGCCCAGATCAAACGGTGTGTCTCCTGCGGGCGCAGTTTGGTCGGCACCGTACCACCAGAACCAGTCTGACCCTTCAGCCGCATACATCTCTTCCCACGCCATGAATGCATTCCCTGCACGTGATCCTTTGCGTGGTGCGTCTTTCCGTGGATCAGGCCGCTGAACACCTGATTGTTGGAGATCCTGCCGTGCCTGCAGGAGGTACTCCCATGCCGTATTCTCCTCCTGCTCTCCGATCCATGTATCAAAGTTCGCATTGATCCACGAGCCGGGCCAGAGCCACTCCATTGCCGGTTGCGATTCCACAGGGTGGGCAGGAACACCGCGACCGGGGTTTCCTCCGATGTATTCAGACATCGTCGTAGAGGTTATCCGTCCCTGCCTGTGCAATGCTGTGAGCTTCCGATAGAGTGCATTGAGAAACCTCTTTGCGTCGACATCCTGCCGGTACCACTCCCAGGCATTCTCACCGTCGAGAATCACCGTAATGAGAACGTCAGGCTGATCCTTGCGCGGGGCGAAAGCCAGGAGGCTCTGCACGAAGTCTTCGGCCGCGGCTTCTCCTTCCATCGACTGATACTTGAATCCGATGCGATCGGAAAGATCGGTATCCCGGAAAACCAGCGATATCGGCTTGCTCCCGGCCGGGAACCTGAATGGCGTGGTATTCGGTTGTCCGGGCGGTCGTGAACGCTGCAACACGTGCACGTCGCTTGCAGTCCAGACAATCCCATTGCTTCTGAGAATCTCCAGCACAGGTTGGGCCACCGACCCTTCCCCCGGCCACATGCCGGTCGGCGCAAAGCCGAAGATGTTCTTGTACATCCTGACCGCTTTCACAACCTGTGCACGGGCATCTTCAGGATACGAAAAACGAGGAGGGAGGGAATCGGTCGGTTGACAGGTGCGCGCCAGGTCCGAATCATAAATCAGGGGAAGAATTGGGTGGTAGTATGGCGTGGTGATGACCTCAATCTGTCCCGTGCGCTTCTCCGGAGAATAGTGAAGAGCGCGATGCACAGGGATAATCGCTGCCATGACGTTGTACGCTTCCACAACCATTCTGACACAGTCGGCGTGCGTCACCTGTCGCTTCAGACGGAATATTCCCTCTCCCTCCTCGCGGACTAGATCGCTGAGATCACAGACCACACCGCCGGTGAGCGTTACCGGGCCACGGAGAAAATCCGGGTCAAAATGTGCCAGGTAGAACCAGAAGATAATCTCCTGCAGCTCCTGAACGCTGAACATGGCCCCATGCACATCAGGAGATGATGCAAGCTTGGTCTTCAGCGCGTGATATTCCGGAAACCGTTCGAGCATCACATCATTGATCCCGAAGGCGTTCCAGGCATTCCTGTAGAGGAGGTCCTTGTCGTTCTCGGTGTATGAACTTGCGGGGGTTAATGCCAGATCGATCCACGGATCTGTCTTCCCCTTCCATTGCTTCCAGAATCCGTCGATGTCAATCGTCCGTTTCCGGGCATCAACATAGGGGCCCAGCCGATCGAGGTAGTACCCGCGAAGCTGGTGCAGCAATGATGACGTAAGATTGATCGTGCAGTGAACATCAGGATACTTCTCCAGCATGGCCGCCATATCATAGTAGTCCTTCGTGCCATGCGTGCGGACCCAGGGGCCGGTAAGTTGGTCGGTTTCCGGATTGGCATACAGAGGTTGATGCTGATGCCAGAGAATGTGCACGAAGACTTTCTTGCGGTCATCTGCTCGCGGGTAGACATCATTGGGGTTCACTGTAACCGGTGGTGCTTCCGCCGAAAGGAGAATCGTGACCTCGCTGGTGAGCACAAACACGGAATTCCTGGAGGACCGATTATAGTTGTCGATCAGCGCGGGATTGCCCGGATCATTGACGTAGTCAGTTCCGTCCACCAGAAACTTGTATTGATAAAGCCCGGGCCGCAGCGTCCGGACGGCGGACCATGATCCGTCGGCCGTCGCCTGTAGCGGGTCATCCTCTTTCGACCAGCCGTTGAAGTCTCCGACAACAGAGACGCTTCGTTTCGCCGCGCCATGATAGGTGAACCTCACCCCGTCCGGCGCAATGGTAGGCTGCGCGAGGCCGGCGACAGCGGTGGCATACATCAACGCCACTACCGCTGTGAATATGGTTGATGATCTATTCATGGTCTTCTTTCTGTCCCACGGCTCCACTACTTCACCACGATCATCTTTTTTGTATCCACGAACTGGATCCCATTGCCTGATACTGTGAGGCGATACAGGTACACTCCACTCGCCAACCTATGTGCATCAAACTCAGCAGTGTATGTGCCGGGTGCCTTCCCTTCGTTCACCAACATCGCCACCTCGCGCCCGAGAAGGTCGTAGACAGAGAGTTTCACATTGCGGGTTGCGGGTTCAGGGTTCCGGGTGTTTGATCCCGGGTCTTGGCTCCCGGGTCCCGGGTTCTGTAACCCGATACCCGGGACCCNNATCGTGTACACCGCACTGCCGTATGCCGGCAATGTCACCTGAAACGAGGTTAAGGCAGGCAAGGTCAGTGTCTGCGTTGCCGAGGAGAGGAGCTCGTTCGCAAAAACGGGATCCTGATTCTTCACGTCTTCATTGAATCGCAGCACACCGGTCGTCCTCAGGTCCAGCGTGGCCGTCTGATCAGCTCCTGAGACATTGACGACAGTAAGTCCATTTTGGTCACGGTAGGGACGTGTGAAGGCATAGAGGAGCGGATTGCTCGAGGTCACACGAACAAAATCCGGATCATCGGAAGCATTCACGGTGCCGTCACCATTGGTGTCTTGTTTGTGCGCGGTGAATGCAGGAAACGCTCCGCGCAGCGTCGCAAGTTTCTGGTAATGTGGTGCAAGGAGAGGGCGCCCCTGGTAATTCCAATCGATTGTGCTACGATCTCTTGCCTCCTTTGACCCCTGGATGCCATACCCGAAGCCGACCTCCTGTCCATTCCAGAGCATCGGGAAACCCGGAGCAGTGAAGATCACCGACGCGATGGGCATCGTCTTCCGGAATGTTGTCTGGGCATCGATCGTTGAGTTCGCTCCGTAGAAATACACGATGCGGTCTTCGTCCTGCGATTCCATAAATCGCATGTACAGCGCATGCGATCCCGGATAGTACCCACCATTCAGGATATCGTTGTGCAGATTTGTGATGGACCCTTCGACAAAAGAGAACCCGCGAATCTGATTAGAGTACAGTCTGAAATCGTACGCTGCATCGACGCCGCCCCGGATGCCGAGGTCTTCATAATCTGCATAAATGGTCTCGGTTCCGTTGCCGGTGCCGTCATCTTCTGCAAGGAGCAAGATATCCGGTTTTACGTGCTTGAGTGCCAAACGCACCGGGAATCCCATGGCCGACTCTCCGTACCGCCGGTGAGGCCCCCAGTAGACGTCGAACCTGAAACCATCCACACCAAAGTCAAGAAGCCAGTACTTGAAAATCCGGATCATCTCCATGCGTAGATCAAGCTCGTTCCAGTTGAGATCGAGCAACTGGTCGGAGAACCCTGTGTAGTACGCAAACCCATAGGCATCGAGCGACTGTCCCAGATTATTGGTGTTGTGGGGAATAAGGGAGTGCTCATACCATGTCCAATAGCGGGAATCCTGGCCAATCGTGCGTGCATCAATCGCCCAGGGATGCGATCGGCTCGAGTGGTTTGGCGTGATGTCCAGAATCACCTTGATGCCGTAAGCGTGCGCTTCTTGAATAAAATCCTTCATGTCCTGGTTGGTGCCGTACTCAGGAGCTACGTTGTAGAAATCCGTGATATTGTATCCCGGCCCTGACCCCATGTTGATTGGAGAGGCGTTCTTCATTACTGGCATCATCCAGATTACGTTGAAACCAAGGTCACGAATTGAAGAAAGCCGTTGTTTGGCGCCGGTCAGATTGCCTTCCGGTGAGGCAGCCTTGGGGAAGAGGAAGTACACTCGCGCCTTTCGTGCCCAGACGGGATTATCGGCGTATCCGGGGTTGGTCACCGAGCCATCGTTGTTCACTACAAAATATGATCGTGTGGTATCGGCGTTCCCTTGTGCATCCACCGCAATAAGGCCGTAGTAATACTCACCGGGCGTCGCCGGAACAGGAACTACTGCCGTGGTGCCCGTTTTCCCATTCAACCCCAACGCATACTCAGGGTCATCTCTCCAATAGAATATGCCGGGCGGCGCTCCATCCGGATCGGTGCTCCCCGCCGCACTCAACGTTACTGAACCGCCATTGAGCACGGCAGAAGCCGCGGCGACGGGGGCATGAGAGACGATTCGTGTGATGACGACCGGAGACGAAACTACCCGTCCTCCGGTGGTGTCCACTACAAGGACGAAACTGTTGGTCCCTTCACTCAACGTGTCACGTGCACTCCAGAGCCCACCGACAACGCTCACTGATGTTGTATCAGAACCATTCCGCACGAGCCGGGCAGTGTGCACTGACGTATCCTGTACGACTCCGCGCAACGATTTGTATGGATCATACGTGGCATAGCCGCCGCGCGTCGTGATTTGTGCGAACCCGGCCTGTATTATGAAATGCACGGTGTCAGCATTATCGCCGGCCTGGAGGATCGCCTCGTGGTCGCCGTTGACCAGTGGATCCGCCGGTGTGAACTGATACTGCATTGTCATACGATCGTAACCGCCCGTTCCGGTCACGGCACCACCATCAATCAACAACCGAATGGTCGTCGTGTCAACTGGGGTACCGATCTTGGGATACAGGTAGGCGCTGATGAGCGGTGCCGGTGTCGTAACAATCAGGGATCGTTGATTTGGGAGAAAATGGTAAATCGTCGGGTTCTTCACGAAGAGATACGTGTTGTTATTGTCCAGCGGGTTCTGATGATGATTCAACGGATCATTCGGCCAGTCGGACACGCCGTTGTACCAGAACTTATATTGCCATGCTCCCGGGATTCCCTTGACCGGATCTGCATTGGGATTGATGCCGATCGGCAACCGAACAGTGCGCGTCCAGAGTCCGTCTCCCTGGCTGTTCATTGGCATGGAGGTGTTGTTCCAGCCGTTACACTCACCGACCAGCGTAACACCCGTCACTCCGGCCTTGGTGTAGCGGAAGATCACATCAACGCTGTCCTGGGCGCGAGCGAAGACACCACAAACCACGAGCGCAAGAAGAACCGGCAACCGAGTAGCTCTGTGCACGAAATATCTTCCTTTCTGGCTTCACCCCCCGGGGTGCCCACGGTGCGCGTCCGTGTCATTGCGAGCCCTCTTCTGGCGACGCAATCTCCCTCACATACACCGCCCCCGACAACCCCGGCATCACCACCATGTGATCTCCGTTCTGATCAGGCACAACGGGGTTCCCGACCGGGTGAACGGAGCGCCACAACCCGCTCCCACCGACAGTACCGAGCGGAACCGCGACACGTGCCGGCGAGGAGCCTGCATTGATCACAACCACTCCGCGCGNNGTCTCAAATGATCCATGACGCCAGACGGGATGTGCCCGGCGTAGCGCAATCATCTTCTTGTACCAATTGAGCAAATCCGCGCGCTGCTTCTTTATATCCCAGATCATCGTTCCGCGGCAACCAGGGTCTTTGCCCCCCTCCATTCCGATTTCGTCACCGTAGTAGACCATTGGCGCACCAGGATATGTCATCTGGAAGAGCACTGCGAGCTTCTCACGCTCTACATTGCGATTGCACATCGTCAACAGGCGCTCGGTGTCATGACTCCCGAGAAGATTTTGCAGTGCAAAATTCACCGCGTCCGGGTAATCTCGCCGTTGGTGAGCAAGCGCGGTGTCAAATGCCGTGGGAGATGCCGTCCCCTGTGCGAAGAATTTCAAACAGGGATCGCGGAACCGGTAGTTCATCACCGCATCGAACTGGTCCCCTTGTAGCCACGCCGAGGCGTTATCCCAGATTTCACCGACGATATAGCATTCCGGGTTGATCGACTTCACGAGCTTTCGCCACTCGATCCAGAAGTCGTGGGGAATTTCATTCGGGACGTCCAGACGCCACCCGTCAACTCCCATCGCTGTCCATTTGCGGGTCACGTCGAAGAGATACTGGCGTACTGCCGGGTTCTCCGTCCTGAGCTTCGGCAGCGCGCCATGTCCCCACCAGCACTCGTAGTTTGGCTTGGAGGGGGGGCCAACGGGAAAGCTGCGTATGGTGTACCAGTCTTTGTAGAGCGACCTCTCTCCCTTGGCCCGGATATCGGCAAAAGCGAAAAAGGCAATGCCGGTGTGGTTGAACACGCCGTCAATCACCACACGGATGCCATGGGCGTGGCACGAATCGAGCAGCCTCTTGAATGTCGCATCATCTCCAAAATGCGGATCAATGCGCTTGTAGTCGGCGGTGTTGTATTTGTGATTCGTCGTCGCTTCGAAGATGGGGTTGAGATACAGCGCATTGACCCCAAGATCCTGAATGTAGTCCAGATGATCGATGATCCCCTGCAGATCGCCGCCAAAGAAATTGCGCCCCGTCGGTATCCCTCCCCACGCTGCAACACCGGAGGGATCGTTGGCTTTGTCTCCATTGGCGAATCGTTCGGGAAATATCTGGTAGAAGACCGCATCTCTGACCCAATCAGGGACAAAGCCGCCGGCCCTGAGTGGTGTCGTCGTTGTTACCATGAGCAATGCTCCGATGAGAAATCGGGAGAGCGCCGGAGCCGGCGCGCGGCGGTGCGTGGTGACACCCGCCTTGCTTGTTGTGACAGGAGTGACATTCACGGTTCACTATAGAGATTGTGGTTCTGAAATGCAATGCTTGCTTTGACGACGAAACGTGCTATATTTTGTTTGAGACCGATGAAACAACGCCGATCGACTTCACATCGCACTGTGCAGGAACAGCTCAGCTCATCCCGACGCCACGCGTTTCTTGCCATCACACTTGCGTTCCCGTGTGCTCTCCTGATCCTCCTTGAAGTGAGCCTTCGACTTTTCCATTACGGACCGGATCTTTCGCTGTTCATCACCCAGGACCTCCACGGCCGCACGTATCACATTATGAATCCCGGCGTGCGCCACCGGTATTTCTCGCGGGTCTCCTTCGCCCCTTCGACCTCGCCTGACTACTTTCTCGTCCCGAAGCCGCGGGGAACGTTCCGCATCTTCTGCCTCGGCGGCTCGACCACGGTAGGTTTTCCCTACTGGTACAACTGCGCGTTCTCATCATTCTTGCGCGACCGGTTGCGGAGCACGTTCCCCGACCGGTCCATCGAAGTGATCAACCTCGGGATGACTGCGACGAACAGCTACACCGTCGTCGATATGGCCAGAGAGGTGCTTGCGCATGAACCCGACCTCCTCATCGTCTACGACGGCCACAACGAATTCTACGGCGCCCTCGGCATTGCATCACGCGAGTCGATGGGCGGCGCCCGATGGTTATCACGCCTCTCACTGCACCTCGCCCACATTCGGACATATCAACTCGCACTCGATGTCTATGCCGCGTTCGGCAAGATCTTCGGCAGCGCAGACGACCCGGCGTCTCGAGGAACCATGATGGAGCGCCTCGCCCGGGGAAAGACCGTCCCGTACAACAGTCAGACCTACCGTGACGGACTGGAAATTTTCACGGCGAACCTCCGTGAACTCAAAGAACTCTGTGCTGAACGTGGCGTGCCAGTCATTCTCGGCACCCAGGTATCAAATCTCCGCGGACTCGCTCCGTTCGTTTCCGGCATTCCATCCGATACCCCGGGACAAACACGCACGGCCTTCAACACCCGATTCAACGCAGGGATGGAACAACGGATGAACGGTGACGTTGTTGCCGCTCTTGCCGATTTCCGCGCTGCGGCAGAGATGCTGCCCGGACACGCCGAAGCGCACTACCGTGTCGCACAGTGCCTTGATACACTTGGACGGGCATCGGAAGCGCTTCCAGAATTTGTCAAAGCCCGTGACATGGATGAACTCCGTTTCCGCACAAGCTCGGACTTCAACACGGCCATCCGCGACATGGACAACGGCACAATATTCCTCTGTGCCGACATCGAAGCGTCATTCGCCGCTGCTTCACCCGAACACATCATCTGCAACAACCTGATCCTCGAACACCTTCACCCGACTGCCTACGGGCAGTTTCTCATCGCCCGCTCCTATGCACAGACAATGCGCCTCCACAAACTTCTTACGTCTGAGGATCAGTGGATCAGGGCTGATACTCTCAGCGACGATGCGCTCTGGGATACGCGTCATATGACACCCGTCGACGACCGCATTGCGGCACGACGTACCGAAGCCCTCATCACCGCCTGGCCCTTCCAACCGGAAGAGATGCCCGTCAGCGATATACTACCGTCCGACTCCCTCGGACAAATCGCAGACCAAGTGGCTCGCGGACAGATCCATTGGAAGCAGGCCCACGACCGCGCGATCGCCTACTACTCCTCACGCAATGATGTCCGTGCTCTCGAGCGTGAATACCGCACAGAAATCAACCAGCTCCCCTTCATCGAAATCGCCCCCTATCTCCGCCTCGCACGGCTCCTCCTGGACCAGCAACGCATCGGCGAAGTGCGTGACCTCCTTCTCAAGACCTTCACATTCCCGCAATCGCCGCCTGAACAGGCAGAGAATGGCACGCTGCTCGCAACGGCACTGTTCCTGTCAGGCGATACCACAAGCGCGCAGGAACGCGTCCGTTCGGTATTGGCGGCAAAACCTGATTACCTGCCCGCCGTACAGTTGCTGGAGCGCATCAACGCCCGTGCCCGCTGATTGCCTCACGCATGCGCAATGCATCGGCGTACCCGGGAAGCAACTCCAGCGCATCGTCGAGTTCCCTTAACGCCCCCGTAACATCCTTGCGGTTCGCCCGCAGTGCGGCAAGCCCGTAGTGGGCAGTCGCCTTCACCTGACGTTCAGATTGATTATTGTCTGACTTCTGAAGAACCACTGTCAGTTCACGCCGGGCGTCGTCATACTCACCGCGGTTGACTAAGATCAGGCCGAGATCAAGTCTCGCGCGGGTATAGTCCGGATTCGATGCAATCGACCGACGATAATACCCGAGCGCTTCGTCGGTCCGGCCGAGAGAATTCAGCAGACTCCCTTCAAGATAGTTCGCGTAGAACCCGTAGGGATATTCTTCAAGCATCGCCTCATAGGTCGTCAACGCATCACGCGTGCGACCGACCCGCCAGAAGTATGTCGCCATGGCATAGCAGGCCTCGTTCCATTCTCTTTTCCTGCCGTGGACTTCGGCTACCATCGTCGCGAGGGTGTTATCCGCACCATCAAGAACCGGAGTTGCCCGCCTGTAGTTTTCAAAAGGCCAGTGTCCCGTGAGATGGCGGATGGAGAACTCCCCGTATGCGAGATCGAGCCAACAAATGCTGAGTGCATCGTTGTCGAACGGGAGCAGCTCCGTTGTCCGCGGCGTGCCCATAATGAATTTTCCCGCGATGATTTCGTTGACGAAGGAATTTGCCAGCACGTAGTAACCCAGTGCCGTCGGATGCACGTGCTCCCAGAACAACGTATCCCCGGCAATACCATCGGCTGACCATGCCGAAAGAACGGAGTCACCGCTGAACACCCGCACACTCTCCTCCGTACAGACGCGGTGCGTGATGGCACTGATTTCCCCCGGCGCACGAAATTTCAGGAGATCTGCATCCCGGGCAGCACGGAGGCATGCCCGCGCCTCGCTGGACCGCCCAAGACCGCGCAGAGAGACCCCTTTCCAGTACAGGACCGCTGCGTTGCCCGAATCTTTCGGCGCGAGACATTTGATTATGTCGAGCATCGCCGCGTAGTCGGATTTCTGGAGGTTCTGTCGCATCACCGAGGAAAATGCGGCGAGAGATGATGGGGAATTCAGGCTGTCCGCAACGAACGGTGCAAACATGAGGTTGGATGAGAGTTCACTCACGACGACGGGCACATTCGCGCCGCGAAACAGGCGCAGGATGGACCGCAGATTGCTCCCGAGATTGCCAAATACCCTCTGCTCATCATCGGAACCGCTTCGCACAAGCTGCCCTTCCGACACTTCGCGCATGAGATTCGTAGGGGGCTTTCCCGCATCCCTTCCGCTCCCCAGGAGAGGAGAGATCAAACGCATGAGCCGACACTCCCTCAACGCATATTTCCACCGGGTCAGAAAGGGAAGAAGCTTTTCAAGAAATGACGCACCCACTCCATCCGGACCGTAGTATTCATTGTGACCCATATAGATGAGCACAAGATCCGGATGATACGACAGCAGCAGTGGAGCGAAATCGCGCACAACGTTGCTGTTGATCGCCGAGGCACCCCAGTTGATCACCTCGAACTCAAGTTCGGGATAGAGGTGACGAAGTTGCTTCCGCACGATGCCCGGAATGTTGGCATTCATGTCGTATGGTGTCCCGAACATTGATGAACTGCCGAGACACATGATGCGAAACGTCCGCGGCCCCTTCTCCTTCCGGAAGAGTGTGGTCTTGAACTCAGGGATGAGCGGTGTACCGGCCGGGAAATACTTGACGAGATAGGCACGATTCGTTTGGTACCATGTCACTCCGTCGTAGAGGGTTTCAGTGACAAGAGGCGGGGGAGGAGCAACGCCGAACGCACGCAACGTGAATTCGGTCACCGTGATCAGCAGAAGAAGGAGCATGACGGGGATGAGACTGAACACAATATGTTTCGTGCGCGCCGTCATCAGATGTCACGGAAGAATTTTCTCTTTGGGCGGCTCGACATCAAGCCATTCCAGTTTGGGACTGACGAACGGTACTTCGAACATTCTTCCGCCAAAGCCGAGCAGCCTGTACGCAAGCATCGGCATCAGCGTGACCTTGAGCATCTTCAGTCTCTCCGAATAAATGTCGAATCCCCTCACGGCCGCACTCTGTGCAGTGAACAGAGTCACCGCGCGACGCTGTTTCATCTGGAGCAACTCCTGCGACGCACGCGCAAACCTCCCTGCATATGATGTGTCTCCAGCCGGCGGAGCATTTCTCTTGTGCAGGAGCTGGAAATAGAAATACCCGGATGAATCCCTCAGCGGCCCGTAGAACTGACCTGTGTCAAGGCGGGCAGCGATGACGCCGAGCGGGGGTCGTTCAGTGACCGCAAAGAAGGGGGTCGTTCCTCCATGCTGTGCCTCCGGATCAACAGAGAACTTCCGCACCGCGTCTTCAAACGATCCTCCCTGTTCCATGAACTGAAACGCATCCTGCATTTCGCGCACGGTTGTCGTTTGCAGGACGCGCAATTGCACCTGCGGCAGGGAAAATGATGTGTCGGTGGAATGCAGATGGGCAAAGACTTCCGCGTCAGTGATGCGGGTCTGTTCATGAATCCGCCGCTCGGTCATCCCCGCAAGATAATGATCGCGCCAGGGCATCAGCCTGGCCTGCACATCGGGAGACTGATCAAGGCCCCGGGCGATTGCCTCCTGTGCAAGGAGTTCCTGCTCGGCCCACTCACGGAACACGGTGTAGAGACGTGACGCCACTCCGCGGACGGAATCGCCGCTCACACTGAACCCGCGCGTCACCAGGCGGGATACTGCTTCCGCGACGGTCCATGAAGTGTTCCCGGCAACAATCAGCGTGTCCCCAAAATTCCCGGCAAGGCGGTCAAGCACCTCCCCCGACATTTCTACGCTCAACGACATCGATGGTGGGGCATAGTGCCGTTTGAACACTGCAGAAAGCGCCTCGGCGACGGCACGGAACAACGCCGGCGGAGACGATGATGGACGATCGTGCAGCAATTCCTGCGCAAATGTTTCTTCCCGCACCCGTTCTTTCCTCATCCGGATTCTTGTCACTACGCGTTCGCGCAACGTCTGCGGAGGCATATCCGCTAAGACCGGGTTGCGCTCCGCGCGACGGATGCGAAGGATGTACCATCCCTCCCCCGCGCGGATAACGGGTGACAGATCATCCGGACCCAGGCGATAGGCCGCGGCTTCGATTGTCGTATCGGCATCTCCCCAGATCACCGTGGCAGTGTCGCGAAGAGCCTGCAGCGATGCATCGATCCTGTGGAAATCGAATTCTTTGCCGGTGCGTACCTGTGATCGAACGAACCGCGCGCTCGCTTCGTCAGGGAAATAGAGATAACTGACAAGGAGCTGTTGCCTCGCACGACGGATTCCCAGCGAAATCTCCGCCGGCGTAACTTCCACCTTCTGGCGCACTTCTGTGCGGTACAATGCGTCGCGCGCAAGTAGTTTAGTAAGATCGGCGATTGCGGTGCGGTAGGTGCCAACAGTATCAAGTCCGCGCACACGAGCCTCCTGCGCCAGCAATTTTTCCGCAATCATGGAATACAGAAAAGTGAGTTTCTCCTGCTCGAGCTGCGGCTTCCTGTGACGGTAAAGGCCCGGCGTGAGTTCGAACCGTTCCAGAAACTCCCGTTCGCTGATGAATGTGTCGCCCGCCCGTGCAATCACAGGATCACTCCCGTCTTGCGCGCGCAGAGAAAGCAGCGGAATCAGCATCAGGATCGCACAGAGAGGAATTGTACGGCGGAGGATGACGGACATCGCGTGGCCCTTGAGACAAAACAAGGCGGTCCCGGGGTCCGAGACCGCCTTGTTCGTTATTGCGAGGACGATGTTACTTGAGCAACACCATCTTTTTGACACTGACGAAGTCGCCGGCGGTCAACCGGTAGAAGTACATACCGCTCGCGAGGTTCATTCCATCGAACTTCACGTGGTGCAGACCCGCCTGCTGCACTTCGTTCACCAGAGTGGCCACTTCCTGGCCAACGACGTTGTAGATCCGCAATTCCACCTTCGAGAGAGCTGGGATGGAATATTCGATCTTGGTCGTCGGGTTGAAGGGGTTCGGGTAGTTCTGCGCCAGTTCGTAGGCGAGAGGCTTGCCCGCTTCGAACACGCTGGTCGTCTTCTTTGGCTTGTGGAGATCATAATCCCACGCATCGTAGAATGCCGGGTTGATGCTGCCGAAGTCGGTGGTAATGGTGTAGATGGTGTCGGTATCAACGATGTTCTCGTTGTGGTTGTTACCGTACCCACCCTTGCCGCCTTCGTTGTCACCGCCACGGATACCGAACTTGTAGACCTGGCCCACAAACGCTTTGCTGCCGGCGCTGATGCTATCCGGGGATGCAAGAACCTTACGCGAGAAGATGGAGTCGCCGGCAACAGCGTCGCCGTTGGTACCATTGTCATACATCTTCTTGTTAAGGTTGTTCTGCAAGCCAAGATCCCAATCTGTGGTGCCGGGGTTGCCCCACCCACCTACCGCCAGCCCGTTTATCCAGACTCCCCACTTCATGATGGAGTCTTTGTTCGCTGGTATGATGGTGAATGCGCCCGAGACGTCGGTCAACGTGTCGTTACCCCACGCGGGGTTGACCTGGTAGTATGCCGGACGGAGATCGCATCTCCATGTCACGTTGACATTACGCGCGAGCTTGCGGCCGTTCGGGAATAGCGGCTGACGGCGTGCCTGCGTGACGGATGTCGCGGTGTCACGCACGGTCTGCCCATTCGTCAACGATGCTGTCGAGTCGACAATGACCTGACGTCGCTCAGCTTCGCTTTGAACCGTACCGGTGTAGAAGAAGTTATAGTAGTTTTCGCGGATTTCGACACCATTGCGGACCACATAGTACTGGTAGTCGAGCACTTTCTTCTTCGCAGTGATAATCGTATCCGTGACGGACATCATCGTACCAAGACCACGGACCAATCTCTTGCGACGACCCGATTCCGCTGCCGTCGTGAAGGTCCCCGTACGCACATAGACTGTATCGTTCACAACGTCCACGCCACCGCTGGCCGATGCCTGCGCCATGTTGGCATTGAACGTAATCTTGATAGTGTCGGGGTTTGGTCGCGCGAGCGGATGGATGTTGTCGTAGAACACCCAGTACAAGGTTGTATCTTTCTTTCCGACCGGAACTGCGAAGCTGCGGTTGGAGGCTTCTTGTCTGCCATCCCAGCTGTTGTTGAAGAGGAACTTGTACTCTATGCTCGCCCCTTCCGTGAGGCTGCTCTTCGGGAAGCGCAGGCGCGCAGAGTACATGTCCGACGGTGCAATCGTGTATCCCCCACCATTGGACGGAGCAGACTCTGCGGTCAGGTATGTCGAATGATCCCAGTTAAGATCGGCTCCAGCATTGCCACCACCGCGAACTGCCTNNGCATGCCACCACCGCGAACTGCAACAGTGTCTTTCACCGGATCAAACCCGCCGATTGCATACTTTCCGCGCAAGTTCACACGGAAATAGACGTTCAAGAACGAATCCGGTGCAGCCGTCCATGGACGGAAGTACTGCGGACGGGTCTTGGCACCGTTGTTCCAGAATTCGACGCTAAGAGTCGTGTCCTTGTCCGGCACGATCAACGAGCGGTTTGCGTTGCTGTCGGCAACGGCGGGGAAGTCTGCCGCATAGCAGCCCTGCTCCCAACCGGTGGCGGTGCCGTATTCTATGGCATACTTATAGCGCAGCGTGTCACCGGCCTGCATGTACACGGTCTTTTTCCAGTAGTCGCCGCCGAAGCGCGTCAAATTGTTCTGCGCATCGTTCCCCCACGTGATCGGGGAGAAACCGCCGGTATTGCTTGTCCCACCACGGACCTGTATGGAAGACCCGGCAACGGGGATCGTGTCAGGAATCGTGGCCGTGTTCAGATTGAACGTGACCTTGTGGACGTTCTTGGATGTGAACTGCAGCACATTGTTCAGACCCACCGCAAAGCCCTTGGTCGCGCTGAGGAAGCCGCTGCCAACGAGGTCGGTTCCCGGGGGAACCGCTGCAGTCCACGTGGTTCCCTTGTCGGTCGACAAGAAGACTTTGGCCGTGGTCGCAGAGAAACCGGTACCAACCACAATATCCGTTCCCGAAATGGAGGTCAGGGTCTTCAGCCGTGCGTCATTGTGCGGAGCACCCGGCTGCACACTGATTGTATCGCTCCAGGTCGTGCCGCCATTGGTCGTCTTGTGCAACCAGTTAGCCGAGCCCGAGGCGATCTGATTGTCTACACCAAACCCAGTGCTGTCATCCACAAAACAGATTGACCGGAAGCGGTAGTTGTTCGTGGAACCGCCGGTCAAAGGAACCGGCCAGGAAGCCCACGTCACGCCGGCGTCGGTGCTCTTCAGGATGCGGCCGTCTGTGCCGGCGCCTGTATAGAGCGCCGCCCAGACCGTCGACTTGTACGCGACGACAGCCTTGCGGTACGTCGCATAGGCGAACCACTTGTCCGCGGTCATCTCTTCCGCCGGCAGGTTCGTAAGGCGTGTCCACGTTGCGCCCGCGTTGGTGCTTCTGATAGCGAGCAGACCGCTGGCATCGGCGTCACCAATCGCAACCACGGTGTCTTTGCCGATAAAGGTAATGCCATCGAAGAAGCCGGCTCCGGCTCCGTAGGCGAACGTGGTATCCCACTTCACGCCACCGTTGGTGGAACGGATCAGCTCGCCCGTGAAGGTTGCTCCCAGCACCAGATTGCTGTCCCTGGCGGCGAACACGCCACCCGCTTTGTTCGTGGGCGGGGTGAGCCTGGTCCACGAGGCCGCGTTGTCGTACGAACGCCACAGGTAGTCAACAGATGTGGCGGTGCTGAACCCGGCGATCCAAACGATTCCCGGCGCGAAGTACTGCACGGTTCGGAAGTCATTTGCGGCAGCATCGGGATAGATCTGGACCCAGCCGCTGGCGATCGATTGGATTGAGGCCGGAAGTCCGGTGCGTTCAAGTTGCTCTGCCTTCATTTCAGCGAGCTTCTCCGCACGGCGATCGGACGCACCCAGTGCAACTCCTGCCATCACGAACAATGAGAGCAGGAGTTTGGTGAAGTGTTTCATAATGCACTCCTTACTGAGTAAATGGATTTTGATTAGGTGTAGCTGGAGACATCTACTGCAAAACCGAAATTGCATATACACAGAGAATCTGGGTCATTCTGTCAAGTCCCGACTGTCTTGTCGGGACACCTGTACAAGACGGAGACGAATCCGGTAGTGTGCCGCCCCCCAACTAACCCTCCTTTCGCCCTTCAATGTAGCAATAATGTGAGTTCCCTGCCCGCGAGAATCAGAAACTGACCACCAGTGCAATCGTGTTGATGTTCCCGAACAAACCGAATTTCGTGAAGGCGTAGTTCACCTCGATCGCACCTAATCCTTCGGCGGTGTACTTCAGACCCGCCCCAAACGATGCACCCTCTTCGGCATCCTTGCCAAACAACGATTTGTAGCCACCTCGCAAAAAGACCATGTCGTTCCAACCGAATTCCCCGCCCGCGTTGACGGATTCTTCGTTGTCATTCGGCCGAAGAGCGTCAGCAGCCAGCGTGAGCTTGAACATGTCGTCTTTGTAGGCATCGATCGCCACGCCGACCCGGAACAACAACGGAATGGCCCAGGAGTCGGTCTTCAGCGACCCCACAAGCGCTTTGTTCGAACCTGAGTTCAGCGGATCAATGTCAACACGCTGCAACAGGTCCCGACCGTCCATCTTCATCTCGCCGCCGAAATTCGACATTGAGACTCCCAGCCGCATATCGTGAAAACCGGTCACGAATAGCAGGCCGATATCAAAGGCAAATGTTGTGGCACTCTCATTCCAGATGCGCTGATCCACATATTTCACGGTGCCACCCACCGAAAACCGATCGGTGAGCCGGCGGCAGTACGAGAGACCGATGGACAGATCCTGTGCCGACCACCGTTCGCCCGTTCCCTCGGGCAACGCAACCGTAGTGACTTCTTCTTCGCCATAGTCGAGTTGCGTGAGACTCAGGCCGATGGCGTTCTCGGTGCCGAGACTGAGCATAAGACCAACCCACCGGAATTTCGTGCCGACAAGCCAGTCCGTATTTGAAAACACAAGCTGCGATTTCCCGGCCTGCTGGAATGCCCCGGGGTTCCAATAGATCGAGGTCACATCTTCGTTGGATGCGACATATGCACCGCCCATGGCCATAGCCCTCGGGCCTACCGAAATGCCGAGGAATTGGCCTGCGGTGGTACCGACTTTCGTTTGACCTGTGGCCGGCAGGGCCACAACCATTACCACTACAAGCAGTGCGCCAATGGGACGCGTCATGAACTCAAAGGAGAGGTTTCGCATGGCCGTGCCTCACTTAATAATCGCAATCTTGCCGGTTTTGTTGCCTACGGACGACTCTATGATGTAGAAGTAGACGCCAAAGGCGATGTCCAAGTTCTCTTTTGACTTGAGATTCCAGGACACCGAGTCGTCTTGTATGTTCTCCGTTTGATGAAGCGTCGCTACAAGATCACCACGTGACGTGAATATCCTTATAGTCGACCCTGCCGGAAGATGGATAAACTCGATCTTCCGCTCACCGCGACCGCTGGTGATGCCAGGGTTCAACGGCGGTTCGAACGAGGAAGCAGTCACATAGGGGTTCGGGACCACTTTGACTCTGTCCAGCGTGTTCCGCGCTATGCTCGCATCCACCTTGGGGAGTTCGGTCTGGAAAGTGAAGACGTCGCCGTTCCTGAATGGCTTTGTAGTCTTGATGACGTACTTGTCGCCGCTTCCGAGATTGTACACCGTGTCCGGTTTATCCCCGAGTTTCGCCGAAGGGAAGAAGATATCCCATGTCGGGACAAGATCACCCCTCGGACTCCTCTCCAGCAGAAAGAGTTCATCCTGTAGACCGAGCCGCTCAGGCGCGGCAAGTGATGCACCTTTTGCGAAATAGAATTTTACAAAGATGTTCTCCGTCTTGTTGTACACCCTGAAGCAAGTCGGAATCGCGACGTCAACACCGGGTGGTCCGATCGTGGAGGTGTCCACGATGGTGTTCGAAAACTGTATCTCGTAGTCGGCACCTCTCTTGTATCCTATCAACGGAGGATCGAGAACCTGCACATTGGCCGGACCTACGTTCACCACCCATGCGCTTTTGCCAACCCATCCTGTGGAATCGAGAGAAATGTTCACATCCCAGGCATTCGCGAACACGAGAGTCATGCCGTCGAAAAAGTCCGCTTCGGCGTTTTCCGGAACGAACGGTGACCCCTGCATGTTCGGGCTGCGGAAGATGGGATAGTATTGATAGGTGATCGTGTACTTCCCTGCCGGCAACAATCCGGGCGTCCGCCCCCGGATCGCACCGCGCGTCAGATTTAACGTGTAGTTCGCGGGCACAATAACCGTGCCCTGGGAATTCCGCACTGTGACAGTTCCCTCAACCAGGTTCAGTCGGGCCAGGCTGATGTTCACTGTATCCTGACTGATGAACTCTTCGGATTGATCTTCAAGATCCTGCACAGAATAGAAGCTCGTAATCCGAGTCCACTCGGTGCTGTCTTCTAGGTCGATCTTGCCGTTGCCGTTGTTGTCCACGCCGTCCATCTGCGTATCGAAGAACGTGACACGGTAACGGTGCCCGTTCAACTTCCCGTCGTTAAGCAATGCGTACTGCATCTTCCCCGTTCCGGGCCCGGAGGTGTGAAGTGCACCAACACCAGTTGCCGGCGAAACATAACCTGCGGCCTTTGCATTCGGCGTGACCACCGCGACATTGATATCTTTCTGCACTGCGCCCGTTGAAAGCACGCGAACCGATTTTGTGTTCTCGCCCGGAAAGATGCCGGCCACTTCATCACCCCGATCGTACGCAACCACAGCGTAGTAGTAGCGTCGACCATTTTCCACTTCGGTATCCACATACGAATGCTGCAGACCCGTGTCATCGCCTAGTTTGAATGTGAACCCTGCCGTGGCCTGGAATAGATCCCCGGTAGATAGGAAGAACCCCTTGATCCCGTCGTTCAGATCGTATTGCACAAGGGGCTGATACCCGCGAACCGTACCTGTGGCATCCGTGATCGTAAAAATATCGCTGAAGTTGGGATCGGTGGATTTGTAGATCTTGTATCCCTCGAAGTCCTTGATGCGAAGAACGGGATCGATTGACGCTTCGGCGACGCGATCCCAGTAGAGGGTGACCTTGTGGTCACCCGGCACCGCAACAAGCGTCGGTTTGTCAGGCGGAGTCGGGAACTGATAGTTCGCATCATAGATCTTCTGCACCGTCTTCTTGTTCTTCAGAAGATCCGCGATGTCGTCAGCCACGCCACCCCCTTTGCCGCCGCCGTACACCAGGGCGAGGGAGAAGCGTTCTGTGGTTCCTGCAAGCAAGGGGAAATACCCCGACCCGTAAATGAAGTCGCCGTCCTCACCGCGCTCGGGTTTGTTGTTCACGATCGATGTCGGCACGTCAAAGTAGCCGGGCGCAAGGTCGGTCCAAAGGGATTCATCATCGCCCAGGCGAACCGTGTTCGCAGGGGCAAAGTAGAAGAAACTCGAGAGACCGATCTGATCCGATTCGTGGACGTCGGTCTTGTCAACGTTGGGTTCGCCCGGCAGCCCGGTGTCGTGACCGAATGCATCATATCCCGAGGTCGGGAGTCCGTCACCTTCGCCGAAATCGGGCCCCGGATAGTTCACCGCAGTCGGGCCGATACCGTCGCGCCCGACATCGTCGAAGGCGAGATTCCAATCCTGATCGTTGTCGATGCCGTCATTGCGACGTTCATCGATCATGCTGTACGGCGATGTCCCCAGATTGGCGAGATAATCCACATGCCGCACCGGACGTTGGACGTTAATCAACACCTGGAACGGCGGGTTGCGATTCCTCTTGAACTGCTGGAAGTGCAGGAACTGGTTCTCGTCGATCAGTCCGTTGAAGTTGTTGTCGATGCCGTCATACGCATTCCGATTCACCGAGGAATTCCCTTGAAAATCGAGGATGACGTTTCCTTCCGCCACCTTGGTCTTGCCCGGGTAGATCCAGACCGAATCTCTCATGCCGCGGGTCTTGACCTTCACCGAATCGCTATTCGGCACCGTGAAAGGAACGCGCGTATAGTCACCCTGGATAAGGATGATCCGCGAACCTGCGGTGATGAGCGTGGAATCGAAACTTGTCGACGTGAACAGCGGCGCCAGTCTTCCCAGGGCCGACGAATCCGCGTCGCCGTCGTTGTCGATCCCGTCGAACGGGTTGCCGGGGCTTTCGAGGAAGGCGTATCCTACCATACCGACAGGGAACTTCTGGTTCCACCGCGGATTGCGGAGCGTGTTCCTGTCAAAGTCACCGGTATAGGTGATGTTCGTAAACACATCGTAGAATGACCAGTCGTCGTCGTACTCCATCGGACTGTCGTCACTCCCTGTAACGCCGACATACGTACCGACGAGCATGCCGAACACTACGCGGTCGTACGTGGTCGTCCCCTTGTTGGAGATCTCATACAACCAGAAGATGTTATCCTGTGCGAGGAATTGCGCCCATTGCATCGCGCGCACGCGCACTTCAAGCGCGAGACCATTGCGCGACAGGTTTGTAGAGTCGGGCTTGAATGCGATGCCTCTTGGATTGTTCAGCGCGAAGTTGAACCGCTCATCGTTGTTATCGTCCATGACATAGTACGTTTCAAGATCGGCACTGACGCGCTTCCCGAAATACCCGTTCCATTGGCCCTTCCAACCCGGATCAACTCCATCGTTCAGTTTGTCGGGCCATGGTGACGGCCAGGTTGACACATCATTGCTGATGGCTATGCTCTGGTTCGGTGGCGGGGCAAAGTAACCGCCGACCGGCTCAAATGTCCAGTCCTTTCCGGTGACCGGATCCTGGTCATACAGTTGTGTCGGCCGGGCCACGGGACATGTTACCACCGAGCGGAACGTGGTGTCCTGCCACTTCACTTCGGCACCGACGAACGGACTCACATCACCGAGGTAGCCGTTGTTGTCGTCTTTCCAGGCACCGCGCGGACGCGAGTCCGCCGGCTGCCCGATCACTCCCCAGTTGCCGAACACGGTGCGAACCTGGTTGCCGTTCATCACTGCAGAACGGCGGTTCTCGCGCCCGCTCGTCTGTGCAAGCACAGTTGCACTGCAGAGCAGGCCGATCAGGAGCAGCAGAAGAATCGTACGTGTGGTCTTCATTTAGAACTCCAGATTCATACCAAGTTCGATGCGACGCGGTTCAGAGAAGTATGCGGGCCGGCGATACCAGGCGGCGACCGAATTGACACGCTCGCGCGGATTGGTTAACAGAGTGCGATCCTCATCGGTCGTGAACCCCGCCCGTCCGGTGTCATCATTGACGGCGTTTTCATTCCGTATGTCGAAGAGGTTCATCACGCGGGCAAAGAAGACGAGCTTGAGAGGATCAAGTCGCAGCTCGTAGTATGCACGCAGATCGACATTAAACAACGTAGGCTTGAGCTGGCTGTTGGTGAGCAACGAAGTGATATCCGCTGCACGACGCGGCGTGTACGGGGAACCGCTGCCGTACTGGGCGATAACGCTTACCCCCCACTGTGGCGCTGCATATGAGGCCGTCACGTTTAGCGTGTGGCGCTGGTCCCAACTGAGCGGGTTCAACTGTACCTCGGGGAGGGATCCGCCGGCTACCGCATTGCGTGCTTCCTGAGGATCAGAGGCACTCCCCTTTGCCACCTGATATGTGTAGTCCAGCGTGGCTGACATCCCGGCGCCAAAGCGCTTGTTCACGGTCAGGACGATTCCCTTGACGAAACCAAAATCACTGTTTACGTATTTGCTGTACTTCGCACTTCCACCGAAAATAATGATCTCATCGGCACGGGTGCCTGTGTTATTGCGGATGTCACGGAGATAGGCGGTCACATCGACGGAGAGATCCTCTGTGAGCTGCTGCTGGACGCCAATTTCCCCGTTGATCGTCTGCTCAGGCTCGAGATCGGCGTTCCCGACTACACCAAGGTTCCCCGTACCAGAAGGAAGCTTGAATTCGGAATTCAGGTACAATTGGTCGAACCGGGGAACCTGGAAGAAGTGCCCGTAGGAAAAATGCACGACCCCCTCCGCAGTGATCGGGAACGAACCGCCGATACGGGGGCTGACCTTATACTTCGCCTTGGTCGGACGATACCAGTACACAAGGCGTTCCTCGAGGGTTCGCGCAATATTGTCCGGCTTGATCGGCGAGTAGACATTGGGATCGTCCACAGTGTACGTATAGTGCAATGGATCATTCGGATCGGGGTGCTGATCATTGAGCACGTACCCATGAGGATCGAAATAGTCAAACCGCACACCAATATTCAGGATGAAATCCTTGAATTCGAGCTTGTCCTGGATGTACGCGGAAATCTCCTGCGGCGAGCGGTTGTACATATTGTGCGACAGTGACGACAGCGGCAGAATCCGGGTTTGGATAAACGGACTGTCTCGCGTCAGGTCAATCGCGGACTGTGTCTGAATCGGCTGCAGATCGATGTTTTCATAGAACACGTTGTGTACACGGTACTCAGCACCAACCTTCACAAGGTTGTAGTTGTCGATCTGGCTCGAGAGATCCAGCTTTGCCACTTTGGTGATTGTAGAACGCTGGTTCGTATTCAGGTCTGTGCCGCCCGTGTAGAAGCTGTACGCGTCATCAGTCAGAAAGAGCATCGAATTCACATAGTGTGGACCGGCTGGATCCCATTTCTCAACAAGATCCCCAGAGCCATCTGTCGCCGGCTGGTATTGAAGATCGTAGAGGCGGTACCGGAACCTATGGTCAAACCAGGAAAGACCGACCGTGTAGAATGTGGAGGCGCTGAGCGCGTGGCTGAACTGAACGATGAGGGTGTTGCTGCGTTCGAGATTCGTGCCGTATCCGTCAGGATTAAAGAAGTAGGCCCGACGGTCAGTGTTCTGATCGTATGGTTTGCTCTCTTTTTGGTCATAGATGAAATTGGCGTTCAATTTCATGACCGGAGAAATCTTCCAGGTCAGTTTCCCCTGACCATAATAGCGCTTGCTCCAATTCATCGGAACGACAGCGCTGTCACCGAAACCGGACGCATCCCGGTTGAGCACAAACTGCCGCGTGATGGGATCGGTGTAGGAGATATTCCACGGGTTGAAGCGGCGGTATCCCTTCAACCATCCGTCAAAATATATGTATCGTCCGTTGATAAAGAAGGTGAGATCTTCTCCCAGAATCGGTCCGCTCAGATTCGCCTCGATATTGCGAATCGCCGTCGGCTGGAATTTGCTCAGCCCGGGGAACAATGAGTCACTCATCGTCGTCAGGTACTGGCCTGCGTAAAGGCCAAGTCCGCCGGTGTATTTCGGCCCCCCTTCCTTTGTGGCAATATTGACGATTCCCGACATCGCCTGACCGTATTCAGCGTTGAACGCGCCGGACACAAGCTGGAGCTCCTGAACGAGGTTCTTGTTCACCTCGACGACCTGCCCGCCGTCATACCCGTCCGTCACGGGAACACCATCAATCCAATAAGCGACCTCACCGCTGCGCCCACCACGCAGGCTTCCGTCGACAAACCCCGCCTGCAGCTGGAGCACTTGACCGACCTCCGTAACGGGCAGTGCAGAAATCTGCTCGCTGTTGACGATTGCAGTCGTCGCCGTCAGATCCTTTTGCACAAGCGGTCGTTCTGCAGTAACCGTCACCTCCTCGCTTTGTACAACCTGGGAGGAGATCTGGAAATCAATCGTGGTAGTGAGATCGATGGAGACCGAGACGTTAGAAACGGTCTTCTTGTTGTAGCCCACTGCAGATGCGGCGAGCGTGTATTTGCCGGGAGGGATATTGAGGATGTAATACTGGCCTTCGATATTCGTGGCGGCGCCCATGGTGGTGCCTTCCACAACGACATTCACGCCGACGAGTGTTTCGCCGGTCTGCGCATCCTTGATCACGCCGGCAATCTTACCGGTATTGCCCGCATGGGCGACACCAAGAAGACCGGCAGCAAGGAGCAGAACAAAGAGGTAGCGGTGCGTCATACGGAATGTGCTCCTGGTGGTTTACGCGATCGATAACGATGGTTCAACAGCTCGCTGCGTGTCGAGGTTCGTCTGACCCGGCAATCCACGCAGTACCGCGCCGCATGAACGGCGCACAATCAAATCCGGAAGAAACGACGTCAACGTTGGCGGTGCACCCGGCTCTTTCATGCGGCGGATCAATTTCTCCATCGCCAGCCGTCCCATCTCGTACATGGGCTGCCGCATGGTGGTCAATTCGGCATATTGTGCAAGTTCGATATCGTCAAACCCCACGACAGCGAGATCTTCAGGAACACGCACCCGCGCCGCCCGCGTGGCTTCCAGAGCACCGAAGGCCTGAACGTCACTGGCAATCACAACGGCTGTGGCACGATCAACACCGGTGTTGGTCTCGAGGAGCCTGCGCATGGCGTCACGCCCCGCCTCGCGGTTGAATCCATCATTCTTGCCTGATTCCCCAATGATGACCCGGTCCATCCTGAACGGCATCCCGGCTTCCTCCAATCCCATGCGATACCCCTCCAACCGATCGTGCGCAGGTTGCGTGGAGAGAATCGCATTGATCATGGCGATGGAACGGTGGCCCAGCTCCACAAGGTGCCGAGTCGCAGCAAGAGATCCTTCACGATTCTGCACCCGGATGGAATCGAACGATGGATGAAAGGCGTCGACCAGAACGAGCGGAAGATGCATCTGCTCGAACCTGGCGGCGTGAGCCTCCGGGAGTTTCATGGAGAAAAAGAGCACGCCATCCACATGACCGCGGTGCAAAGAGCGGCGGAGGTATTGCTCGACCTGCTCCGGATGGCTCACACTGTACAGAATCAGATCAAATCCGCTGTCCGCGGCCTGATCCTGCACACCCTGCAACACCTGAACGAAAAAGTAATTCGTAAACGAAGGGATGATAACAGAAATAGTATTGGTGCGCCGCGATGCGAGGCGCTGAGCCTGCGCGTGCGGCTGATAGCTGAGTCGTTTGGCTGCGGCGAGGACTTTGACTCGGGTTTGGGCTGAGACGTGCGGATGATCGTTCAGACATCGCGACACCGTTCCTATGCCCACGCCCGCTTCGCGCGCGAGATCGTAGATAGTAACACCCATCGAGGGGAGCGATTCTGTGTTACGTCTCTAAAGGGGGTTAATTGTTGGAAGCGCTTCCATAAAGATAGAGCTTTCGGAAGGATTAGTCAAGCATTTTTTTCCAGCGGTTCAGCAATCCGGGCATTTGTTCAGTTTCCTCGTATGCTTGCGTTTTCTCCCAACGGTGGCTATATTCTTTTCGTAATCAAGCTCGGAGTTCCCAAACCCTCGCCCTCACTACAGGCCACCCCCCCATGGCAGAAGTAAAACTTGAAAACGTGTCAAAGGTCTATGATGGCAAAGTGACGGCAGTCCACGAAGTCAACGTGACCATCAATGATAAAGAGTTCGTCGTGCTCGTCGGGCCATCCGGGTGCGGCAAATCGACGGTTCTCCGGATGATTGCCGGGCTCGAAGAAATCAGCGGGGGCACCGTCACCATTGGCGACCGGGTCGTGAATGACGTCCCGCCTAAAGACCGTGACATCGCCATGGTCTTTCAGAACTACGCGCTCTATCCGCATATGACGGTATATGAAAATCTGGCATTCGGGTTGAAGCTCAGAAAGTACAGCAAATCAGAAATCGATCAACGCGTCCGGGAGGCCGCGAAGATCCTCGGCATCGAAAGCTACCTCGACCGGAAACCCAAGGCGCTCTCCGGCGGACAACGCCAGCGCGTTGCACTCGGCAGGGCGATCGTCCGTCAACCAAAAGTCTTCCTCTTCGACGAACCGCTGAGCAACCTCGACGCCAACCTTCGCGTCCAGATGCGTACGGAGATCTCTCGACTCCACCACCGTCTGCAAACCACAATGATCTATGTCACCCATGACCAGATCGAAGC
>PMMO01000087.1 GCA_003162215.1 Ignavibacteriota bacterium | reverse complement strand
TTCATGCAGCGGCGGGTCGAGCAGACGAACCGTTACCGGCAGGCCATCCATGACTGCAAGAGTGTCTTTGATGTCTTTCTTGACAAACGGATAGAGCTCCGCCAGCGCCGCCCGGCGTTCCTGCTGAGTCCGGGAGATGATCATCTTCCGCAGGATGAAGAGGGGCTGCTCGGAGTGCTTGCCGTAAAACATGTGCTCGGTACGGAAGAGACCGATACCTTCAGCACCAAAGCCACGCGCTTTCTGGGCATCATCCGGCGTATCCGCATTGGTGCGCACACCGATGGTGCGATACTTGTCCACGATCTCCATGAACTCCACGAACCGCGGGTTTTCCGTCGAGCTGACCATGGCCAGCTTGCCGGCATACACGTACCCGCGTGTGCCGTTGAGGGTGAACCAGTCGCCTTCACGATACGTCTTCCCTCNNGCATGGCTCGTCATGCCGCCGCGGGCCGTCAGAATGCCTTCAGCAGCACGCATACCCTCGACATCTTCCGGGTTCGTCTCTTCGCGTACCAGAAGGACTTTCTTCCCCTGCTTTACCCACTCAACCGCATCGTTCGCCGTAAAGACAATCTGTCCGCATGCGCCGCCCGGACCTGCCGGCAACCCACCGGCAACTGATGCAGATTCTTTCTCGGCCTTCGGATCCACGATGGGGTGCAGCAGTTCNNTTGCCGTTGCGCGTCTGGAGCATGAACAGTTTGCCTTCCTGGATCGTGAACTCGATGTCCTGCATATCCTTGAAGTGCTTCTCCAGCTTCAGGCGGATATGGTCGAGTTCCTTGTAGATGCCGGCCATGGCCGTTTCGAGCGACGGAAGATGGCGATTATGCTCGCTCTTGGTGGACTCGTTCAACGGGCTGGGCGTCCGGATGCCGGCCACCACATCTTCGCCCTGGGCATTCACCAACCACTCACCGTAGAACTTGTTCTCACCCGTAGCGGGGTTGCGGCTGAACGCCACACCCGTGGCAGAACTATCGCCCATGTTCCCGAACACCATAGCCTGAACGCTCACTGCTGTTCCCCACTCGTCCGGGATGCGCTCGATGCGGCGGTACGACACTGCGCGCTTGCCGTTCCAGGATGAGAACACTGCACCGATGCCGCCCCACAACTGCTCGCGTGCATCGTCCGGGAATTCCTTCCCGAGCACTTCCTTGACACGCACCTTGAACCGGTCGCAGAGATCTTTCAGATCTCCGGCCGAAATATCGGCATCGGATGTGTATCCCTTGGCAGTCTTCAGATCGTGCAACATCCTGTCGAGCTGCAGCCGGATACCCTTGCCTTCCGCCGCTTCCACACCCGCGGCTTTCTCCATCACGACATCCGAATACATCATAATCAAACGACGGTAGGCATCCCATACAAAGCGGTCGTTCTTGGTCTTGGCGATGAGGCCGGGAATCGTTGCGGTGCAAAGGCCGACGTTCAGTACCGTCTCCATCATTCCGGGCATTGATCTGCGGGCACCGGAGCGGACGGACACAAGCAGTGGATTCACCGGATTGCCGAATTTCATTCCCATGACCGATTCGATGCGCTTCAGTGCAACATGGACTTCCTTCTGCAGCGATGCGGGATAGGTGCGCTTGTGGTCATAGAAATAGGTACAGACTTCCGTTGTGATGGTGAATCCAGCGGGGCAGGGAATGCCCAGCCGGGCCATCTCTGCGAGGTTTGCACCTTTGCCGCCCAGGAGCTCTTTCATCTCCGCACGGCCTTCCGCTTTCCCCTTGCCGAAATAATACACGTACTTTTTCATACAACGTCCTTAGGTAGTGATCGTGTGTTGACTTGTTGATGTAAAGTAAAGAATGAGTTTCTTCGCTAAAGGATTCTCCATGTCATCCATGCGCTCCGGATGCCATTGCACGAGCTGTACCGGGGCGTGAGACGGCGCATCTTCCCATTCCACCGCTTCAATGACGCCATCTATCGATCGCGCCGCCACGCGCAGTCCGTGTCCGACCCGTTCGATAGCCTGGTGATGAGAAGAGTTGACTTCCCCGGACGCAACCCCGCATGCCGTGTGCAGGGAACTCCCAGGAACGATTTCCACTCCATGGCGGCGGTCACCCTTATCGCCTCTGTGCGACGGATGCCCGGCCGCCTCGATATCCGGTACCAATGTGCCTCCCTGGAATACATTGAAAAGCTGCATCCCACGGCAGATCCCGAGCACGGGGATGCTCCGCCGCAACGCCGCTTCAATCACGCGCGATTCAAAAGCGTCCCGCTTCTTGTCAACCTCCGACACCATTGACAGCACATCAGAACGATTGTAGAGCAGCGGATCGATATCACCCCCACCCGAGAGAACGAGACCACCACACTGCTCCAAATCCGCGAGATTGTCGCGGCCGTAGGAGAGCAGATGGATTTCCACATCAGGAATCCAATGCTCAATCCACCCACTGTAACGGAGTGCTTTGACCGGTGATCCCATGGAATCTGTCAGCGCAACCCGAAGCATCAATGCAAATCCTCTATCAATTCCATAACCATCGCGTCGAGTGCCTTCGCGGGAACTGCCCGCGCAGTCAGCACGGGTACCCAGAGCAGCAATTCTCCGGTCAAGAGCTTCATGGCATCCGGATCGGAGTACATGCGCACGAAGTCCTTTTCTGTCGTCACGAGGACATCGGCCCGAGCCTCGCGTGCACGTTGCATGATCTCGCCCAACTCCGCATGAGTGAACAGATGGTGATCGCGAAACCGCCGTTCCCCAACCACACGCGCTCCTGCACGGGCAAGGTCCGCGGTGAATCTTTCCGGATTGCCGATGGCGCTGAACGCGAAACACGCCACTCCGCGCAAACGCTTCATGGAAAGACGGGCTCCCGAGCGCGGTTCTTCAATACTCTCCAATGATCTCTCAATGGCGACGATGGGCCCGTCGAACCATCGTCGCAACATGACACTTCTCACAGATGCTTCCCTGTCATCACGACACCCCGTCATGACAATCATGTGGGCGCGCCGCAACCCAGGCATTGATTCGCGTCGCAACCCCGCCGGCAACATCGGTTCGGCGGCAAGATCACTCGCACCATCCACAACGACGATGTCCCGATCGCGATACAACCAGCGGTGCTGGAACCCATCGTCGGAGACGACAATCTGCGCCCCGCATTCCTCCACGACGGCCACTGCGGCATCATACCGTCGTTCACCCACCACCACCGGCACCCCCGGAAATTTGCGGGCAATCTGTACGGGTTCATCTCCACCTATCTGCGCATCCACACGCACACGCTCACGATCGGCGACAATCACCACCCCGCGGCTCACACGGCCATAGCCGCGGCTAATCACTCCCACACGAACCCCGCGTTGGCTCAATAATCGTACGATCAACTCCACGACGGGAGTCTTGCCGGTCCCTCCTGCGGTCATGTTGCCGACGGCGATGACAGGCACACCCACCTTGCGACTTCTGAATACTCCGGTGTCGAATGCTGCGTTGCGCATCGCAATGATGGCACCGTATCCCCATGAAAGAGGGAGCTGAATCTTACTTGTCGTACCCCTTCTCCTTCAGCTGTCGCTCCACCTGCCATGACGGTTCCGGACGCGGGGTTTCCGCTGTCGGCCCGCATCCCGCCAGGACTGTCAGAAGAAGCAGTGTGACTCCGGGCGAGCGCCAGTTCATGATGCTGCTCCCCACGAAAGTATCGATGCCGCCACCTTTGCCGAAGCGCCTCCGGAACCCAGGCGTTCACGAACCACCGAAAGACTCTGTCGCATGGCGGAAGCCGCGGCCGCATTTGTGAGAAGCGGCATCATCGTCGCCACGAGCCTTTCGGGAGTGCACTCATGTTGGATCAACTCCGGCACAATCCCACGACCTGCAACAATGTTGACAAGACCGATATGCCGCACATCAACAAGCATCCTGCCTATTGCATAGGTGACGGGAGACGTCTTGTACACTACGGCCATTGGCGTTCCGAAAAAACCGGCTTCGAGTGTCGCAGTTCCGGACGTTACGATTGCAGCGTCGGCATGAAGCATGAGATCGTATGTTGCGTTTTCAATGAGGTGTATGCCCGACGATGCCGGCACAGAAGCAGAAAGCGCTTCACGGCCAAGATTGGGTGCCACGCCAATCGCCACCTGGACATTCATCATCGAGCGCAGGATTTCCGCGCTCCTGATCATGGTCGGCAAAATGCGGTCGATCTCCTGCGCCCGGCTTCCCGGAAACATCCCCAACAGTTTCTTGTCCGGCGACAATCCATGCCGGCGCAGGAATTCCTCTTTCGTGGTCTGCACCGTCAACCGTTCCACAAGGGGGTGACCGACAAACTGTACCAGGATTCCCTCAGCCGCGTAGATCTCTTCCTCAAATGGAAAAATCACGTGCATCTTATTTATCAGCCGCTTCATCTTCTTGACGCGACTGCGGTGCCATGCCCACACCTGCGGACTGATGTAATACAATACGGGGATTCCGCGCTGTTGTGCCGCCTGCGCAAAACGCAGATTAAAGCCCGGATAATCCACGAGCAGAACAACATCTGGCGGCCGCCTGTCCATTTGCTGCTCAAGTGCACGCTGGACGCGAAGGATGGTCCGGAGATGGCGGACCACTTCGACAAATCCCATGAACGCCATGTGCGACATGTGGACCGTCAGGTCCATCCCCTCCCGCCCCATCTGCTCACCCCCCATGCCGAAGATTTCAATCGAGGGGTTCTGCCTCTTCAACTCCCGCACCACTCCCGCGGCGTGCATGTCTCCCGATGCCTCGCCGGCGATCATCATCACGCGCTTTACCGTCACGTCACGCTCTCCCTGACTGCCATACAAACAGGGCGATCAGCACGAGGGTCACCACACCTATCGCCTGCAGCGTGCGCCGTTCGGACGCAAGGCCTTCGGCGACGCTGACACGCTTCGGCGCCGGTGAAGTATCACGGTACGGCGTGACCCGAGGGAGAAACCTGTGCACGTTCCGCCGGTATTCTGCATACGCCTCACCGAAGTGACCGGCAAGATACTCTTCTTCCTGCAGCACAATCAGGGTGTATTGGATCACAAACCAGAGCACTGCCACAAGCAGCAACCATGGAAAGAGCGCCCTCGACATGATACCGACGCCGGCATAGAGGAGCATATTGCCGACGTACAAAGGGTTCCGGACGTAAGCGAAAGGCCCTGTGGTAATAAGATACGTGCCACCGACGGTTCCTGTTGTGCGGGTTTCCGATCCGGCTATCGACACCCCCCAGAACCGGATTGCTTCTCCGAGAACAACCACGGCAAAGCCAGCACACAGGCTCACGAGCGACGGCCGCGCAAATACCACCATGGCAAGGAGAAAAGGGAGCGGTGTATAGCTCCGGTACCTGAACATCCATGAGCGTATGTTCTGTGTGGTGCTCATGCTTCCGATCCAAAGGCCTCTTTGCGCCGTTGTTCCGCCCGCGGACGCCGGCGTACGGTGCGGCGCTCCGTCAACTCCTCCAGGCGCCGCCGGACGTCGTCCAGGTCATGGTACGGATAGTAGCTGATGTTGTGCTTCTGGCACCAGGCCTGGAGATCCCCTTTGGCGCACACCACATCGGCATATTCCACCGGGCACCGGTCGGAATACCCATCGCCCACGTACGCAATGACGTCCTCTTCCCCGGACGCGCCCAGCATGATATTCCGCTTGCAGCACGCACACCTATCGCATTCCGCATTGCCGAACGGGAACTGAAGAACGGGGAAAGCACGTCCGTCGTCGCCTATCGGTCCCCACTCGAGCCGGTTCGAAAAGCACGGGAGATCGTCGTGTCCACTGCGCTGTAGCAGCGGGGTGATATAGTAGTCCAGACCATCACTCAGGATCGTGACCGGAATGCCGGCACCCCGGCAAAATGTGATGAGGGTGGAGAATCCAGGGTCGATCGCGCATGTTTCCAGAAACGCGTCAGCTTCCTCGCGCCGCAGGCGCCCCATCGCTTCACGCTCACCTTCAAAACACGCCTGTGCCGAAATTGCGCCGTCGTGATATCTGGCGATCCATTCCCCGCAGATGTCACCACCAAAGTGGCGGAAGAATGCGTTCCCGACATCACCGCGGGCTATCGTGCCATCAAAGTCAATGAACAGCTTCAGGTCCGTACTCACGCAATCGCCACCGTCGCAGAAGCGACCTGCGACTCCTGGTTGAAGCGCACCGTGACCAGCTTCGAGACCCCTTCCTCTTCCATGGTGACGCCGTACATTGCGTTGGCCGCTTCCATGGTTCGCTTGTTGTGCGTCACGACGATAAACTGCGTGTTCACGGAGAACTTGCGAATGATGCGGGTGAAGCGGTCGATATTGGCATCATCCAGCGGCGCGTCCACTTCATCAAGGATGCAGAAGGGACTGGGTTTTACTAGGTAAATGGCGAAGAGCAACGCCGTTGCCGTGAGGGTCTTTTCCCCTCCTGAAAGGAGATCGATCGACGTCGGGCGTTTTCCCCGGGGTTTGGCCACAATCTCGATGCGCGCTTCGAGAGGATCCACCCCGTCCTCGAGCTTCAGATCGCATTCGTCGCCGGGATCAAACAGACTCTTGAAGGTCTCAATGAAGTTGTTCCGGATCAGCTCAAACGTGTCGAGGAATTTTTTCTGGGCCGTGGTGTTGATTTCTTCGATTGTCGCCAGAAGGGTTTTCTCCGCTTCCAGCAAGTCCTGCCGTTGGCCCACCATGAATTCGTAGCGCTGCTTCTCAGCCGAGTACTCCTCGAAGGCAGCGAAGTTGATATTCCCCAGCGATTTGATCTTGTCCTTCATTCCCTGAATCTCTTCGCGCAACTGCGCGAAGTCCACAAACTCGGAGTCTGGATAGGCCTTCAACTCAAGAGCGACCTCGAACTCCTCCTTCGCACGATTGGTGAGATGCTCGACACGGGCCTGCAGATCGGCAATCTTAAGTTCGGTGTCATGAAGGACACGCAAAGCATCATCGTGCACGCGGCGCTGGTCACGGATGCGGAGTTCTGCGGCATGCATCTCGTCCCTCTCGCGCGCCGTGGTTTCTTCAACCTGGGTCCTGTGCCGGTCGCGGAGGAGGAGTTCTTGATGGAGGCGTTCAAGTTCACGCCGGTTCTCTTCCATGCCTGATTCAACGGCTTCAATCGCCGTGCGCGTCTGTTCGGCGTCGGCATGGTGTTTCTCAAATATCTCTGCAATCGTGACCAGCGTCTTCGCGGCGCGCTCGAGGCTGCCGGTGGTCGTCTGCGCATCGTTGCGGAGGTGCACCAAGTCCAGCCCGACGTCCTGCACTCCCCGTGCCCGGCGTGCCGATTCTTGTTCAAGGTGTTCCAGGGCAGTGCGAGCTTGCCGCAACCGGTGTTCGACGCTTTCCTGTTCTGCGCGAACCGCGGCCAGCGCAGGCTCGTCGTCGGCAATCCCGTTGTCGACCGACGTGATCTCTGTGAGGAGTTTGGTCCTTTGTTCCTCGCTTGCGGCGATGCTTTCTTCCGCGCGTTTCTTTTCGAAGGCCACCTGTGCGATCCGCATTTCGATCGCATGCATCTCCCTTTCAATCGCTTTCACGGCATCCTGGTGCCGCTTGAGATCGAGTGCATCATGGTGTGCAAGGACCGCATCCCGCTCGGCGGCGATGGACGACATCCGGGAGTCCAGCTCCGCCATCCGCCCGCGGAGTTCTTCAATCTGATGCTGCTTGCCGATCGCCCCACCTTCCTCGTGGCGGCGGCTGCCGCCACGCATCACACCGACCGAAGTGGCGATTTCTCCTTCAAGGGTCACGCATTTAATGCCGGTATGTTCACGCGATACCTGACGAGCCGTTTCTGCAGTATCCACCACAAGCACACGATCCAACAGGAACCCGAAGAGCGGCGCAAGCTCCGCGTCGAAATGCGCCATGTCGATCGCCCAACCGCACACTCCAGGGATCGCGGGAATCTGATAGCGGCAGCGGATCACCGGGAGGCGGTCGAGGCACACAAAGGTTGCTTTGCCTTTCCCCTGTTCTCTGAGCAGACCCACTCCCTGTTCCGCATCCTCAGCCCGGTCGACAATCACCAGGCCTCCCGTATCCCCCAGTCCCGCTTCAATGGCAACCCGGTATTCCTCATCCGCATGCACCGCATCGGCGACTGTCAACGCACGCCGTGATGACCACTGTTCGGCCGCACTCAGGAACCGCACACTCTCCGGCAAGCCCTCGCGGCTCTCGATCAGTCCCTCCAAGAATTCCATGCGACCCGCGGCCCGCTCAATCTCTGTGCGTAGTTCAGCCGCTCCACGCTGCAGTTCGTCTGCACGTTCGCGGAGGGCGCGCTTTTTCTGTTCCGCGTCGTAGAATCGCATCTCCGCTTCCGCAAACGTCCGGCGGAGTTGTCGATCTTCCTCCGTGAGCCCGGCAAAATTTTCGCCGAACCGGACCAGATCCGCCGCATACGCCGCATCATCCTCTTCAACCTCCTTCACATTTGCCTGGAGGACTTCGAGGCGCACTTTGCGGCGGCCGTGTTCCGCCTGCCGTTCTGCACTGCGCTGCACTGCTGCAAGCAGAAGCTCGTTCAGGGCACGCACTTCCGTTTTTTTCTCTTCGACCTGCTGCGTCGTCTCCTGCAGTTCCAATTCACGTTGCGCGCTGTCTTCAGCAATGCCTGCTTCGCGAACCGCGAGGGTTGTCAGGCTGAGCTGACACTCTTCGCGAAGCGCTTCCTGCCGGGCACGTTCCTGCTCCAACCCCTCATCCTCGCGGGCAAGGCGCGCGATAAGCGCACGGCCGGCCTTAGCCTGTTCCGTCGCCACGAGGTTCTTCTCATCAATTCCGTGAATCTCTTCCCGCTGAAGGGACACGTCGCGCTGCGCTTCAGCAAGTTCTTTCTCCGATGTCAGCAATGCCGTGCGCAATTCTTCCAGACGCCCCTCGACGAGGCCCAGATCCTCGTCCGTCACCGATCGCTCCTGTTGCAACGTCTGTTTCCGTGCCAGCAGCGGTTCCAGCCGCGAATGCACGTGCGCGAATTCGCGTTCCAAAAGGTCGATCTCCAGCGCACGGTGCCGCTCCTTCACGTCGTTGAATTGCCCGGCGCGCCGTGCCTGCCGTTCCAGCGAGGTTACAGCCTTCTGCACTTCGGCCACGAGATCGTTTACACGGAGGAGGTCGGCCTGCACCGCCTCCAGCTTCCTGTACGCTGCTTTCCGGCGGTGCTTGTATTTCGTCACCCCTGCGGCTTCTTCAAACAGGCGGCGGCGCTCGTCGGTGCGATCGCTCAGAATGACTTCGATCATCTTCAGCTCGATCACCGAATACGCGTCGGCGCCCATCCCGGTGTCCATAAAGAGATCCAGGATGTCTTTAAGCCTGCAGGAGACGCCATTCAAGAAGTATTCGCTGTCACCCGAACGGTAAATTCTGCGACCGACCGTGACCTGCGTATATTCGGAAGGAAGAATGCCTTTGGTATTCTCGATCACAAGAGAGGCCTCCGCCATCCCTAGCGGCTTCCGCGTCTTGGTGCCGTTAAAGATGACGTCTTCCATTTTCTCGCTGCGCAGCGCGCTGTAGCGTTGCTCACCGAGAACCCAGCGGATCGCATCGACGATGTTGGTTTTCCCACAGCCGTTGGGACCGACAATGGCGGAGATGCCGCTGTCAAAGCGCAGCGCCACACGCTGGGCAAAAGACTTGAAGCCCTGGATTTCTAGTCGCGAGAGATACATTACCGGCCCGCACCCACCATCGTGTAAAGGAATGTGAGATACATCGGTGCTGACTGCACAAGATCAAAGTAGAGGTACCCGATGCCGCCGCAGACCGCAAGCATAAGGAATCCCGCGGCGAACACTTTCGGGGGGAACACATCGTACACGATCGACACGGCCTTCAGTAACCGCACGAGAACCCAGAAGAGAAACACTGCGATGATAATGAGCGATGATGCAACATACACCGGCCCTTCCATCACCCGGTACAAAATCATCCCGATCGGGATAAACGCCAGCAACGGCGTGGTGGACCAGATGGTTGCGGTGTAGGCCTGATAGGCAAACATCCTCGCCTTCATGATCAAGTGCAACTGATGTACGACGCCGGACAGCACAATAAGGAAGAGGAACACGATGAGCGTCAGAACGCCGATGAAGCGCGGGGGGTCCCAAATCAACCGGACCACAGCCGCCTTCAGATCATCGGACACGAGGAGATATGAGAGAAGATTATCCAGAAACAGACTGTCCCGGAAATGCAGCATCACACTGGACATCACGATGGCCGTGGCAAGTGAGACGATAACCGCAAGCAATGTCGTGTGGATGATCGAGACGGCGAACTGATCCCGCACATCGGCGAAGAAATTGTAGGCGTTCATCACCGAGCGGTTGACGTGCTCACGGAAGCGCCGATTGGCGTTGTAAAAATACGCGGCGAGGATGAGCGCAACGAAGCCGACAAGCACGTAAATGATCGGCGCCCGTGGAGAATAGGAACCGGGAGAGAGCGCTGCTGCCTTTTCCCCCCGAAAGACCGCACGTATGGCCTCATACGAGAGCCGCCTCTCACGGCGAGCGCTCACAAGACCCATGGCATGCATCCAGGGATCCCCGGTATGGACCGTCAATGCGGGCCGATCTCCCCGCCAGTCGTTGAACGACCAGATCACTGCCCCATCGAAGTCGAGCGACCGAAGGATCTCCAGCCGCTGAATGAAAAACCGGGCTTGCGCCTGCTGGGAGAGCGGGTCGTTGAATCCCTTCAGGTTCGTATGATCCACCTCGGCACCGATCCTGGCGAGAGCGACACTCTCCCTGTGCTCCGCCCGCCACTCTTCGAGTGCTTTTCGCATCTGCTTCGCGTCCTGCACATAGACGTTCGCCACCTCGATCTCCGTCGCACCGCGACAACTATCCAGCACTCCCAACCGTATACCGCGATACGTCGGGCGACCATCCAGAGCATGGACTGTTTCCACGAGGTGGTTGACAAGAGATCCCCCGCTGTGGGGCTCACACTGGATCTCATCACCCACACCCCACGCCAGCACCGAGGGATGATTCCTGTCCCGGAGCACCATCTCCCGCATCATCCCGGCTGCCAGTTCCTGATAGGAGTCAGCAGTGAGCACGGCGGCGGGGCAGTCTGCCAGTGGCAGATCCTCCATCACCAACAGGCCATACCGGTCGCACAGATCCAGCATCGTCGGGTCCGGTGCGTGGCCGACAAATCGCACGGTGTTTGCTCCCAGGTTCTTGATCTGGACGATGTCGCGTTCGCGTTCTTCATAGGGAATGGCGGTTCCCCAGTTCGGATGGTCTTCATACCAAGAGACCGCGCGCACGATAAGACGCTTCCCGTTGAGGTGAATATCGCCACCACCTAGGACGACTGACCGAACACCATACGGCAACTGATATTCATCGACGACAGAACTCTCCTTGCCGTTGATCATGAGCAGCTGGCATTTCAGGAGGTACTGATCGGGAGTATCCGGAGACCAGAACCGAGGTGATGCTATTGCCACTTCGGCCTTGCCGACGGCGTTCCACATGTCATCCTTTGCCTGTACTGGCACTATCGCGCTGCGGCCGACGGAAATGCCGGAAACTGGTTCCACAACCTCGACGGCAAACCCAAAGGCCGTTCCCGCCGGTAACGCCGGATTCTTGCCTTCTATCTGTGGAGCAACAAGGAGTCTGGCAGGACCACTGGATTCCGAGATGAGCAGACATTCAACCGCGGCATCGCGCAGAAAAACTTTTGGCGTGGCAAGAATATAGATGTCGCGGTGAATACCGCCGTAGTTTCTTGCCCCCCAGGTCAGAGGTCGAAGGGGTAGAGTGGTCCGGGCATCCAATTCGTTATGCACGAGGAGCCGGATGGTGTTGTCTTTTGCTGCCTGGAGGTTTTCAGTAGGAATCGGGATAGTCCACGAGGTGTACCCCCCTGCATGGTTCCCGATGAATTCACCGTTGATGCTGACATCGCAATTATAATTGGCGCCGTACACAACGAGGTGAAATTGATAGGCGTCGAGGTCCTGGCTGGTGATTTCAAATGATCGCTGGTATTCCACCGATCCTACGAAATCGAAAACGCTTGGGACAGTGACCGTGCCAGCTTCGCCGTTCTGGAGCACATACATCCAAGGGCCCGCCAATTCGATCTTCATCCTCGTTGGCGATGGAGAAAGGTAGCTTCCCTGCACGGTCGGGGAGCCCTGAGAAATCCTTTCAAGAAATCTGGGAGTCCCGGCGTATGAACACAGAGAATGGGAGAATTCCAGGGAGAGGAAGGCCAGGACTAGAGCTGCCGACCCACGAACCGATGTCAATCTCACAGTTTGATTTTCAGGAGGTTATCGAGTCCTTCTTTTCAATATACGGAGAGAAAGGCGCGAAAGCAATGGAAAACCTAGGCCTTAGGGTTTCGTAGCCTTGATTATCGCCGCAAATGAGTCAGCTTTGAGGCATGCCCCACCCACGAGCGCACCATCTACGTCACTTTGCGTGAGTATATCTGCCGCATTGTCAGGCTTCACGCTCCCCCCGTACTGAATAACGATCCTCTCAGCCAGAGCCCAGTCATAAAGCTGCGCAATCTGCTTCCTGAGGATCTGATGAACTTCCTGAGCTTGTTGCGGCGTGGCAACACGGCCAGTGCCAATAGCCCAGACAGGCTCGTACGCAACCACTATCTTGGCCATATCCTGCGGTCCAATCCCTAAGAGCGTCCCTTTGATCTGGGTTGTTACAACCTGCCCCGTGATTCCCGCTTCACGCTCTTGAAGCGTTTCGCCCACACATATGATGGAAATCAGTCCAAGAGAAAGCGCCTTTTTGGCCTTTTGATTGATGAGCTCGTTGGTCTCACCGTAGTATTGCCGGCGCTCAGAGTGCCCGAGAATTACATATTCGCAACCCACCGCTTTCAGCATTTTGCCGGAAATCTCACCGGTGTGTGCGCCCTCGTCATGTTGCGACATGTTCTGCGCACCGAGTTTGAAAGCCGATCCTCTTAATGCTGCCCCTGCGGTTTGCAGTGATGTAAACGGGGGGCATATGACGGACACTACGTTCGCTGGCAGCTGAGGCATGGCCGCTTTGAGCTGTGTCACGAGATCCATCGTTTCTTGAACGTCCTTGTACATCTTCCAGTTGCCGGCGATGATTATCGTTCGCATGGGTATGTTCCTGAGTTGCTGATGTGGTTGATCATGGAAGCCGTGACCGCCATTGTTCGGTCAACGGATGTGCAAAAATACGTCGGTGGAACGGGTGAGTGACGGTAAGGACAGGTCTCGTTGATTGGCGGACGACTTCTGCGGTATTGTTGCCGATATAGGCACGCCGCAGCCCCTTGCGTCCATGAGCCGACATGACGATAAATCCGATATCCCGATCCTCCGCAAATCTGATAATCGAGTTGCTGGGGATGATGCTCGGTGAGGGGCGGCGGATTATGGAACCGCGATCCCATGAACAATGCATGCTCCAGTGCATTATCCGCATGATACGAGAAATCGGTGGGAACCA